>CACZZH010000328.1 GCA_902785635.1 uncultured Lachnospiraceae bacterium | reverse complement strand
AGGATTCTGTTCCATACCGTTCAGACTGATATGAAAAACAGCCGGAGGGTTTTTCAGGTCCAGCAGTGAGAGGCTCCGCAGCTGATCCGGTGTTTGGTAAACCATGTCCATCGACCAGAAAGCATTTCCGTCAGGATCCAGCCATTTGCCCAAAACCAGTTTTGAACCGATCGGAGCCTTCTTTTCCAACGCATGAGGCAGTTCATATTCGGCCGCGTCAAGTGCTGCCAGAACACTGTTGAGGTTGGAATCATGCCCGCAGAGAAAGGTGAAGATCCTGCCTTCAGATGTCATTTCCGAACGGATTTCCTGCAGAAGCGGATGTGCGGAATTTACTGCGATCAGCGGCGCGGAGAATTTAACATCATTTCTGATATCTTTGATCTCGGAAATCTCTTCCCATTGTTTGGTCGTCAGGTCATGTCCGAAGGCTGCTTTTTTCGCGTCAGGCTCTTCATAATACTGCAGGATCAGCGCATCGCTCACGGTAAACGCGGTCTTCAGTGAGCCTTTGATACCGGTTTCATCGCCTTTTACAAGGATGATCTCGGTATCATCGACCTGCAAATCACCGACGGTTCCGTTATGATAGGCAGTGGAATCAGCCAGATCGATCACATCGGTGAGCAGAGCATAATTGTCCGCCAGTCCGCGGATTTTTTCCGTAAAAAGTGCTCGGATCTGGGCCTCAGCGTATTCTTTATATGCTTCGGAAATGAAAGTCAGCTGCGGTGTGAAAACCGGATCCATCGTATTAAAATCCATATGATATTCTATGGGCATGTTCGCTGTCGGCAGCAGACCGGCGGTGAAATACTGAGCTGTCGCGATGGTCCGCTGCATGGAGTTTGCGTAAATACGGACTTCCGGAAATTCCGGATGGTAGTTCTCCGGGAAAAGCCCTTCCGCTTCCAGCCATTTTCGGAAATATCCTCCCATCTCTGTTTCCAGAATGCCGCCCCGCAGGGAAAGCTCACTCGGATTGGAAGACCAGGCGAACCATTCATGCGGCGTAATCGTCCCTAACAATGAATCCCCGCCGCTCAGCGGCGAGCGGATGTTGTGGCGGCTTAAAACAACTGCCTGTTCCAATGTATATCCTTCATGAGAAAGTGACTGAGCAGTCTCCTCGGCCCCTGCGGAAAGGACTGCCGCAAGCAGGAGCAGCACCACGGCTGCGGTATAAACGGATCGAAGTCTGTTCGAAAGAAGTGTGTTTTTCAGGTTCATCAAATCTCCTCTGTTGATCGAATTATCCGGCAATTATCCGCTGGCAGGCACCATTCATCGCGATAGTGTGTCCCGGTACAGCTATTATACTGAAATTCACTTTGATTGCGTCTTTCCACATCCGATTTTGCAAGATTCCGGTAAATTTGAATTTATCAGTGTGAAGAAGTCGTCCACTGAATGCGTCCCAGAGGTTTCGCGTATTCTTCAGGAATCAATCCGCTCAGATTTTCTTTGATATATTTTGTGAGCAGTTCACTATCGGAGAGCGGTATCGACTCGAGGATATCACCCTCTTTGAACATCATATATCCGTCTCCGCCGGTAAAAATGAACTTGGTTGCCGCCAGCGTGTATTCGCTGTCCGGATCAAGATCCCTGCCGTCGATCTTTACATCATATACCCGGTACTCTCCATCAACACAGATGAACTGCTTTTTCTCATCTTTTCTTACGCTGCTCTCAATATCCGTATTACCAGGTACGGAACGTGCGCCCCATTCCAGAGCATCCAGGATCATTTGCCCGCTGACACTGACTTTTACGATTTCATTGGAGTAGGGAAGGATATTGATTATGTCCTTATAAGTCACTTCTCCGGCCTCCAGATTCGTCCGTACAGAGCCTGCGTTGACCAGGGCTGCCTGTGTGCCGGTTATAACGCGATAAGCGTCCGCAACGAGTTCGCACAATCCGTTTTCTTCTCCGCGGCTATAATCCCGGTCACTATCCAATACGACCAGGTCGACCGAAAGATCACCGATTTTCCGCTCCAGAGCGGGTTCATATGAAGCAGTGATATCATCCAGAAATGCCTTCATCTCCGGATCTGCATATTTCTCTGTGCCTTTCCGAAACACACTCTCCGATGGGATCTCAGAAGCAGGTGGAACTGTATCGATGAGAGTTTCTTCCAGACGGCCGTCTTTGTAGACCGTAAGCTGTCCGATGTAATTCAGTTTCTCGCCGGCTTGTGCAACCGGGATCAGGTTTCCTTCTTTATCCGGGATCGTTGTATTATACACTTCATGGGTATGTCCGTCGATCACCATATCCACGCCTGTCAGTTTTCTGACAATTGCATTGCTTGAGTAGATCGAGGCGTCTCTCATGTCACTTCCAAGATGTGCAAGCAGGATCACCAGGTCCGCTCCGTTTTCCCTCACGTCATCGATGCTCCGCTGCAGGGCTCCGGCCAGTCTGTCCCCGGTTTCATCTGAAAGAAAGTCATACATCGGCTCGCCGACTTCGTCTATGACATCCTTTATTTTGGAAGAAGTGAACGTATCCGGCGTCACCGCCCCGACAAAACCGATCTTCAGATCACCTGCATCTAAGATCCGCCAGGGGCGGAAAACCGGCTCACCGTCAGCAGTACAGAAATTGGCACAAATATAACCGCAGGAAAGCTTCCCGGAATAGTCATCCAAAATATCAAACCCAAAATCGAATTCATGATTTCCGGGAATCGCAATATCATATCCTAACCGATTCATCATTTTTATGATCTCAGAGCCTTTGGATATGGTGCCGATTATGGCTCCCTGAATGGCGTCTCCGGCATCCACGAGGAAAACATGATCATACTGAGATTCCAATTCCTTTCTATAGAGAGCAAGACCGTCATAACCGATAT
>CACZZH010000327.1:713-2566 GCA_902785635.1 uncultured Lachnospiraceae bacterium | reverse complement strand
CGTGATTCCGATACTGGCTTTTTTCATTGTTCTGTCGTTGATCACGGAACCGCCGCGGATGATCCCGAGATGCTGTGCGTTCGTGGGATCACGAAAGTCGCCGTTCACCATCAGTATGGATCCACCCACTTCCGCATCCGCCCGGACTGCGGTCGCATGTCCTCCCCAGGTCCCGCCAGGGAACATGGTCTGCAGGCGGTCCGGATCCGAAAGGATCACGTCTGCCGCGTACCACACACTGTTATATCCTGTTTCACGATAGATCGTGATCGAAAGCGTTTCATCACTGTATGTGAGCGGAAATTCACTTTCGGCATAGGCCAGGTGATCAGGGGCAGGAATGCCTGCCGGATCTGTGGTAAGATATGCAGACGAGACATAACCTTCATCTGTTCTGTACCACTCTCCCTCATTCTCTGTAACATGCACCGCCTGTCCCGGAGAATAGGATCCTATGATATTTCCGTCCGGGGCATCCCGAATGTTTAACTGCGCAGTGCTCCAATACTCCTGCGCAGCGGCAGGAAGAGCAGGCAGCGCAGAAAAAACGACAACAGCGGCCCGGAGTGCTACTGAGCGGATCATATCCGATATAGTCTTCATATGATGACCTCACATTCTATCCGAATTTACTGTGCAATTGATTATATCATATACTTTTCATTGATGATCAGATTTGCTAAAATGTCTGTAAATACGAAGTTTTTACATACAGACTTACACGGAAAAGAAAATGAAAAAGAGAGACAAAAAAAGAAAGAAAAGAAGATCTCTGATCAAGTCGATCCAGCGCCTGGTAACGATCGTTTCACTGATCATATTCGGTGCTTCTACTATTATGACACTTTTATTCCAGAATGTTGCTTTTGAGATTCTCCTGGAAAGAGCGGCACGGAATGCGGCGATCGGAGCAGATCAGATCATCCAGGAGGTGGATGGCTTCGAGGAGTATGCAAAAGAGGTAATGAGAATCTATTCCTCTGTTCCGGAGAAGACCCGTCTGGCTGAGGATGAGGAATACTTTGCGTATTTTTCGGACCTGGCGTTCTCAGATTGCTGTATAGAAGCAACGGCTAAACTGGAATGGCTGAGCGAACGGTTCACCTTTGAAAATGTCTACTTTGCAATGTTTGACAAGGAGACCGAGACCGTTGTTTATCTGCTGGACGCGGATGCAAAAACAGATGAGACGTTCTATCGTGTGGGTGAGTGGGATGAGATCGATTTTGAGACTATGGAAGGTTTTTTCCTGGACAGCATATATGAGCAGGGAGGAGCTGACTGGATTCGGAAAAACAAGAACAAACATACGTTTGATCTGCTGACAAGCGGCTTTCCGGTCGTGGATGAAGAAGGCGAGATCTATGCATTTGCAATGGCAGATCTGCCGGTCCCGATCGCTACAATATTTGCAGTCATATTTACGATCCTGTATTTATTAATACTGATGGTAGTCATTATCATCGTTGTTATACTGGCAAGATTCCTGATGCGCAAACGGATCGTCATTCCTGTCCGCAAGATCGGAGAAGCGGCACAGGACTACGTCCTGCACCGGAAGGAAGGAAAAACGGACGAAGTGTCCTTCCATCAGCTGGATATAAAAACGGGGGATGAACTGGAAGACCTCAGCCATGTGCTTTGCGACATGGAGACAGATATCGCCGCTTATGAAGAAGACCTGATGAAAGCTACGGCTGAGAAAGAGCGTATGCAGACGGAATTAAATGTGGCTGCCCGCATTCAGGAGAACAAGCTTCCTTCTGTTTTCCCGGCATTTCCGGACCGGAAAGAATTTGACATCTATGCATCGATGAACCCGGCGAAGGAAGTGGGCGGTGACTTTTATGATT
>CACZZH010000327.1:0-683 GCA_902785635.1 uncultured Lachnospiraceae bacterium | reverse complement strand
ATGTGTCAGGGAAAGGAATACCGGCTGCATTGTTTATGATGTCTTCCATGATCATCATAAACAGTATCGCAATGGAAGGTTATTCCCCTGCGGAAGTCCTGGCTAAAGCCAATGAGCGCATCTGCAAGAATAATGAAGAGGATATGTTCGTGACAGCCTGGTTCGGAATCCTGGATCTGAAGACCGGTGTGATCACAGCAGCAAATGCAGGACATGAATATCCGGCGGTCCAGCATGCAGGGAGAGGTTTTGAACTGTTAAAGGATAAGCACGGATTTGTACTTGGAGGAATGGAAGGCGTTCGCTATAAGGAGTATACCATTACGCTGGAACCCGGATCAGCTCTGTTCCTGTATACGGATGGTGTGGCAGAGGCGACCAATATTTCAGATGAGCTGTTTGGAACAGACCGGATGATCCATGTGCTGAACCAAAATCCGGAGGGAGCTCCGAATGAGATCCTGCAAACGGTACAGAAAGGAATCGATGAGTTCGTACTGGAAGCGCCGCAGTTCGATGACCTGACGATGATGTGCATCCGCTATTACGGATGAGAGCATATGTTTTTCCGCAGCCGGGATTTTACTCAAACGGACGGCATGCACGACCTCGGGGGAGTAGGGAATATTATGAGAAGCTGCCGCTTCCTGATATAGGACTCACGAAATCGCTTTCAGCGATTT
>CACZZH010000326.1 GCA_902785635.1 uncultured Lachnospiraceae bacterium | reverse complement strand
GGTTCCATGGCCCGCCTGGCTGAGTTGGCGTCAACAACAGAAACTGACAGCTGTATTTGGTATCCCGACTTACGCTTTCAGGTATGCGCGCCTTCCGTTTGAGTGAAATGAAATCGCGGCTGCGGAAATACATATGAAACGATATGCACAACTTTCCTCTGGAAAACCATGCCTGTATCTGTTACCATAACTCATATCTTATCATAATCTGTATCTGTTTGTGCCTTAAATCTTTCTTTATTCACCGGGAGAAATAATTATGAGCAACCGATATGATTCCGTCCTTTTTGATCTCGATGGCACGCTTACCGATTCCGGGCCGGGAATCATGCGCTGTGCCGCTCTCGCCATGGATGAGCTTCACATCCCTCTTCGTAGGACCGCCTCTGTGGAAAACCTTTCTGCGCTTCGGCGTGCCGGAGGACCAGGTGGAGGAAGCGATCCGTATTTACCGTCACCATTATCACCAGGGCAGCGGAAAATTCGAAAACTCACCCTATGAAGGCATCCGGAAAGCGCTTGATCAGCTGTGCCGGGAAGGCTATGATCTGTATGTCGCCACATCAAAACCGGAAGGTCTCGCGATCGAGATCCTCGAGCGGTTTGATCTGGCCCGGTATTTCCGGATCATCGGCGGTGCGACGGAGGATCACTCCCGGGAAAATAAAAATGATGTCATCCGCTATCTTCTGGACAAGATCGGCGATGCCGGACATACCATCATGGTGGGAGACACTGTTTTCGATGTGGAGGGGGCAGCTGATCTGGGAATCCCGTGCATCGGTGTATCCTGGGGTTACGGAAGCGTCCCGGAGATGCGCGGGGCAGGTGCGGCAGGCATCGCGGATACCATGGACCAGCTTTTGGATCTGATCCGGGCCGGAAGAGAATAAAGCAGCTTTATCTGTTTTGTGCACCGGACACAGCGACGCAGCGCACAGCGGTTCTCTCTTTTTGTGCCCATGCGCTGCCTGCTGCTCAGGCGGCCGGATCTGTCAGAAAGGAACTTTTGTATATGCTTCGATGGGGTGAGTACCGCTATCACGCACTGGATCATGAGCTGAAGCAGCGTTTCGGAGGAAAGGTATGGAAACTCTCCCTGGACGGCGGCATGACCTGCCCCAACCGGGACGGCACGCTGGGAACGGGCGGCTGTATATTCTGCAGCGCCGGCGGTTCCGGTGATTTTGCGGCAGATGCCTCTCTTCCCGTGGCAGACCAGCTCCGACAGCAGAAAGAAAGACTGCTCGCATCGGGGAAGCTTCCTCCTGCCCCCTCTTTATCTCCTTCCGGCAGTACCGGATCCGCCGCGCAGGAAAACAGGCGCAGGTACATCGCCTATTTCCAGGCCTACACCAATACCTACGCCCCCCTTTCCCGTCTGGAGCAGCTTTTTTCGGAGGCTGTCTCTGATCCCGAAGTTTGCGCTCTTTCCATCGCCACCCGCCCTGACGTCCTTCCGCCGGAAGTCATCGATCTTCTGAAACGCCTGAACCGGCAGAAAAGTGTGTGGGTGGAACTTGGCCTTCAGACCATCCATGAGGATACTGCCCGGCGCATCCGCCGCGGCTATGCTCTTCCGGTCTTTGATCAGGCGGTCCGGGATCTGCGCAGCGCAGGAATCGAGGTCATCGTCCACACGATTCTCGGTCTCCCGGGCGAGACCCGTTCAAGGATGCTCGAGACTGTGGAATATCTGGGGCATTGTGATATTCAGGGTATTAAGCTGCAGCTCCTGCACATTCTTTCCGGCACGGATCTGGCGCAGGAATACTGCCGCGAGCCATTCCCCGTTTTTTCCCGGGAAGAATACCTGGATCTGGTGATCCGCTGCCTCGAGATCCTTCCGCCGCAGATCGTCATTCACCGTCTCACGGGAGACGGTCCGAAGGATCTTCTCATCGCACCGCTCTGGAGCAGAGACAAGCGCCGCGTTCTGAACGAGCTCCGGCACCGGATGGCCATGCAGGATACCTGGCAGGGACGGTGCTTCACTCCCTGACACATTGCCGGCACATTGCTGACACATTCAGGCGCAGGTTTTGACATCCCCCATGGGAAATGGTAGAATGTGTGTCGAAAAATTCTCTTGTTGAAAGGAAGCTTACCTTTTATGGCAGAGCAGAATATGCAGTATAAGCTAATGGTCCTGTATATGCTTGGGAAAGTCGATTTTTCCCTCACCTACGCGCACCTTTCCGATTTTATTCTCGGACGGGGCTATACGGACTATTTCAATCTTCAGCAGACGATCGCTGAGCTGACGGAA
>CACZZH010000325.1 GCA_902785635.1 uncultured Lachnospiraceae bacterium | reverse complement strand
ACCGGCATCGTCCGGATGCGGTCCTGATCGCGGGGGACATCTATGATAAAGCGGTGCCTGCGGCGGAGGCGGTAGAGTTGTTCGATCATTTTATCCGTGAGCTTACGGAGGCTGTGCCTGAGAGCCATATCATGCTCATCAGCGGGAATCATGACAGCGCAAAGCGGGTCAACGTATTCCGCAGTGTTCTGGAAAAACAGAGGATCCACATGATCGGTGCAGCTCCGGCTCTCCCGGAGGAATATATCGAAAAAGTCACACTTAGTGATTCCTTCGGACAGGTGCATTTCTATCTGCTTCCCTTTGTCCGCCCTTCCATGGTGCGGCTGATCACCGGGCAGGAGGACGGGAGTGCACTTTCCTACGATGAGGCTCTGCACCGTCTGATCGGCCGGGAGCAGATCGACCGGACGCAGCGCAATGTGCTGGTCAGCCATCAGTTTTACCTGCCTGAGGGAGTGAATGCCGATGACATCGAGCGGATGGATTCCGAGGTCTGCAGCGTCGGGAATATTGATGCGGTGCGTTCAGACGTGCTTCGCTGTTTCGACTATGCGGCTCTGGGGCATATTCACAAACCGATGAAAGTCGGCGGGGAGCAGTGGCGTTATTGCGGTACGCCTCTTGCCTGTTCCGTGAGTGAAGCCGGTCAGAAAAAGGGAATCGTGATGGTGGATCTGCGTGCCAGAGGAGATGTGCAGATCGAGGTACTGCCGCTTAAACCTCTTCGGGAGGTAAGGGTGATCCGCGGTCCTCTTTCGGAAGTACTGGAACAGGCCTGTCCGGATTATGTGACGGCAGTGCTTACTGACAAGGAGGATCTGGAGGTCCTGGATATGCAGGACCGGCTCCGGGAAGCTTTCCCGATGCTGCTGGAGATACGCCGGGAAAATACCAGAGAAACATTCTATGCTTCCGGAGGAGAACCGCTGAGTGAGGCAGACCCCTATGAAATGTGCTGTTCTTTCCTGAAAAGTACCGATGAGAAGGAGCAGGAACTGCTTCGGAATGTGATCAATTCAGTTCAGATGGGGGATCCTCACTTTTCGGAGGATGCGATCAGACGATAAGGAGCAAACGGACATATGAGACCTTTAAAACTGACAATGCAGGCATTCGGTTCTTACGGAAAGAAAACGGAGATCGATTTCACGGTCCCCCGCCAGAATCTTTTTCTGATCGCAGGGGACACCGGTGCAGGAAAGACGACCATCTTTGATGCGATCGTTTTTGCCCTTTACGGAGAAGCAGGCTCTGCTGAAAATAAAAAGGACGGGACCTGGCTGCAGAGCCAGTATGTGGGTCTTGAGATCACGCCCTGTGTGGAGCTGGTTTTTTCCGAGAGGGATGGCGGGGAGGAACGTATCTACCGTGTTCGCCGTATACCGAGGCATTTCCGGCCCAGGAAAAGAAGGCGTGCTGATGCTTCCGGTACAGCAGATACGGGAACACTGCAGAATGAGAGCGTGGAACTGATTCTTCCGGACGGGACGGATCACGGTCAGAATGTCCGCGAGACCAACCGGAAGCTGGAGGAGATCGTCGGGCTGACTAAAAACCAGTTCATGCAGGTAGCGATGATCGCGCAGGGTGAATTTATGGAGCTCCTGCGGGCAAAATCGGACGAGAAAAAGGTAATCTTCCGGAAACTGTTCCGTACGCAGCTGTATCAGGATATTGTGGATGAACTGGGAAAGAGACGAAGGGAATCACAGGCAGATGCGGACCGGATCCGTACCGGCGTCCAGACGGAAGCGGGACACGCTGTGCTGCCCCGGTTTCCGGACACAGAAGAGGAAGGGCTTGCTGCACATAAAGCAGAGGAAGCCCGGAGGAGGATCCTGTCCTCAGAGCGTCTGTCCGTCACAGATCTCGAACAGATGATGAGCGGTCTGCAGATTCTGCTGGAATCCTTTGAAAGAAAAGAGAAGAAGGCGTTCTCGGATTATCAGGAAGCGCTCGCAGCCCGGGACAGGGCCAGAGAAGAGAGGAAAACAGCGGACGATCTGAAGCGGCTCTATGAACAGAAAGAA
>CACZZH010000324.1 GCA_902785635.1 uncultured Lachnospiraceae bacterium | reverse complement strand
ATATTCATAGCCCCATATGTGTTCGGGAAGGCAATATACAGCGATGCCCCATCCATACTCCCGGCCGGCTTTATTCTTTCTTCTTCGAAAATCCCGTACGCACAGATATGTCTGCATCTGCAGCCTTGTGATTTCGCCCTCGAAGTTCTTTTCTCCGCTGCCACCAAATCCGGCCAGCTTCTTCACCTCAAACGAATACAGTTCTCTGTCTGCATTTTCCTCTGCAAACAGATCCATGATCTTCTTTGAACGGATACTCGCCAGCTCGTCATCCCATCTGGCATCAAAATCATAGCCATCCCGACGATAGTTTGCAAAGGCAGGAAGCCATCCCCTTGATATGAATCCCGCCTTCTTATCAAAGAACTTTCCATAGGCAATCCTGCCGTTTCCGGCAATGATCTTTCTCCATTCCCACGGATCGCTTTCAGGATCCTCAGACCACCAGCTGTCGGCAGCCGTATGTTCTTCCACGGAAAAACCGGGGATCTCATTTCGGAACAGCGGCAGGAACCCAATCTTCTCAATATACTCCTGCAGCTGCTCTACATTTTTGATACAATTCGGGTCATCTGCGTTCAACCCATGCATGACCCATCTTTCTTCTTCCATCATGTATCTTTCTGCCTTTATTCCTCAATCTCATAGCCCGCGCCGCGCAAGGCATCCAGAGCTTTTCTGAAGTTTTCTTCCTTTGTGAGCACGTAATCCGTGTTATAGGTGGAAATCGCAAAGATTCCTATCTCATTCGATGCAAGAACCTTCGAAATCCGGGCAAGAATACCGATCAAGGAAAAATCCAGCTGACCGATGATGCGGAACCCACGCCATCCGTCATCCCGTTCTACCGTATTTGCAGGAACCATTTCTTCCGGGCAGACAAGGGAATTCTCCTCATCCGTTGTGCCGATAAAACAGTATGGCCTGGTCAAATCGATTCCGGAGTAGTCATTCACTTTGCAGACAGAGAGCCTTACATTCAGCGGTTGAATATGGATCTTGTATTCCGGATCCTGCCGCAGTTCTTTTGCCAGCCGTTTATGCAGGTTCCTCTTTATGCTGCGAAAATGCTTCTTTACCTCTCCGGCCGGGATCCAGATCTCCGCTTCATCGATCCTGTCCATCACCGCAGACACGATCTGATCATCTTCCTTGTCATCCGGATACTTCCCGGATTTCTTATACGCCGATTTATAAGCATCATACATCCACTGATAGATGCGTTCCTTCTGCTTTTGTTTCAAGTGGGAATACTTCTTGTTCGTCTGCAGAAGCTTCCCGTCTACCCATTCATGATTTTTCATTTTCACTCATCAAGCAGTCTATGCAGGATCTGCTCCCTATTGTTGATAAACATGGACGTCACCTGGTAGCTGTCTGTCTCCTCATATGTACACGGATGGATCGGCCCGTCGTCAAAGCTTAAAATCTCCGTACCCGGCAAACCAAGCAGAATAGGAGAGTCCATCCTGCGACAAAACTCCTCGTTTCAGATCCGCCGGAAGCAGTCCCTCTTCATCAGCTTCATAATCCTCCTGCCATTCGCCGGAAGTGTAATACTCATCCAGAAGCCTGACTTTCATCCGTGTCTCTTCCGCAAACGCTGCAGTTTCATAAGACATGCTCCGCATTTCATCAAAAATCTTTTCAAAAAAGAGAACTCGTTCTGCCCTGCTTAAAGGCTGGAAGCGCCTGATCTCTTCTCTGTCACGCTCTACAGTTTCATTCCACATATCAGCCGGCCGCACCCATAATCCGCCGCTTCCATACAAAGCCTGATAAACTACCATCGGCTCCGTTGTCTCACTATGTCGCGCAATTGATAGCACCCGGTAATACTTTCCTTTGAAATGCCGGTACAGACCAGGCGTTATCGCTGCAACAGCTTCCTCATAAGTCATGGATCTTCCTCCATTCAATCAGTCCCACAACCGAAGACTTTGAGCCCCTGTTTCTTTCATACACTCTGCTGCCAGATTTACCCAGCTGGCACAATGATCCAGAATCACGGAATCTGATGTGATCATATTTTCCCT
>CACZZH010000323.1 GCA_902785635.1 uncultured Lachnospiraceae bacterium | reverse complement strand
CATGATGAACGTCCAGTCCTACTGGCAGGACGTCATCGGCGGTATCGTGCTGGTCATCGCCGTCATCTTTGATATTATCAAGAACCGGAAGCGGGCATGAATGGCGCCGTCAGGAGGGAGGACATGCTGCAGGAAAAACTGGATCAATATCTGGACACGCTGCTCATGCAGGGTAAAATACCCGGCTGCGGTCTGATCGTCCGGCGGAATGGAAATGTCATATACAAAAGCTGCAAAGGCCTGCGGGACATCGAAGCGAATACACCCGTAGAAGAAAACACGGTCTTCCGGATGGCGTCCATGACAAAGCTGATCATTGCTGTGGCAGTCATGAAGCTGGCAGAGGAAAAGAAACTGTCGTTGAATGACAATCTGGTCAGGTTCTTTCCGGATTACCCCGAGGAGAAAAAACGTGTGCGGATCCGTCATCTGCTTAATCACAGTTCATCGCTGGGACAGACCCCGAAGAGCATGGATTATTACTGGAAAGTGCTGGACCTTAAGGAAGATCTGAAAAGCAGGACAGACAAATGGGCCTGGATGCCTTTCGACTGTGAACTTGCCGAGACTGCGGATTACAGCGCATTTGTGAACTTTGATCTGCTTGGCAGGATCATCGAGGTTGCAGCGGATATGCCGCTTGATGATTATCTGAAGGAGAACATCCTGCTGCCGCTGAAAATGGAGGACACCGGTTTTTTCCTGACGGATGAACAGATGTCGCGCCTGGCAGCCTGCTACAATTATACAGACGGCAAACTGGTAAGGGAGAGCGGACGTACACTGCTTCTGGATGCGTCAACGACCGAGTACGGGTATTGCTCAGGTTCTGCCGGTATATTCTCGACTCTGCATGACTACGACCGGTTTACGCAGATGCTGGCGCAGGGTGGTGTACTGGAAGGAGTGAGAATCTTATCGGAGGAGAGCCTCAGGCTGATGAGGACGCCCAGGCAGCTCTCCGATGTCGAGTGGGTGCCCGGCTGCCCGTGGGGGCTGGGCTTTATGATCTTTGAGGAACCGGAAAGGGCAGGTATCAGTGTGGCTCCGGGAACCTACGGATGGTCTGGAGCATACGGGACACATATGTTTATCCATGAGCCAACCGGGATCTGTGCGACCTTTGTCATCTGTATGGGGGACCTGAATGGCGCAGATTCCTATATTTCGAGGGAGATCGAAAGGATCGTCTTTGGGTGATCGATCAAGGGGACGAAGACTGCTGACGGCGCAGCCAAAGGCGCATTTTGTGCTGAGTATTCTGCGAAAGACGTACGACTGCCGAAAAAGGACGAGCAAAAGGCACGGAATGGTAAACGGATATCAAAATGTACAGGCATTCAAGGACACTGTTTTTCGGGCTATGTTGTAAAAAGGAAGTGTGGTATTATGAGCCGGGGATATATTCCCCGGCTCAAATGCGTATTCGGACAGGAGGATGAAAACAGAATGGACAGATACAGGATCGCGGTGATCCCGGGTGACGGAATCGGACCGGAGGTCATGTCGGCAGCCCGGCAGGTGCTGGAGAGAGCGGCACAGATGGACGGCAGCTTTTCCTTCGAATTTACCGAATTCCCCTGGGGATGTGAGTATTATCTGAAGACGGGGGAGATGATGCCGCCGGACGGGATGGATATCCTGCGCGGATTTGACGCGATCCTCCTGGGGGCGGTGGGTGCTCCGGGCGTACCGGATCATATTTCACTGCGGGATCTTCTGCTGCGGATCCGGCATGACTTTGATGAATACATCAATCTGAGGCCGGTAAAGCTGCTTCGCGGAGCAAACTGTCCGCTGAAGGGTGTGAGAGCAGAGGATGTGGATATGATCTTCATCCGTGAGAACAGCGAGGGGGAATACAGCGGGCAGGGCGCCTGGCTTTATCCGGATACACCGCAGGAAGTCGTGATTCAGGACAGCGTGTTCTCCCGGAAAGGGACGGAGCGGGTGATCCGGTATGCCTATGAGCTGGCCCGGAAAGAGAAGAAGACGCTTACCAGCATCAGCAAAGGGAATGCACTGAATTACTCTATGGTCTT
>CACZZH010000322.1 GCA_902785635.1 uncultured Lachnospiraceae bacterium | reverse complement strand
GAGGGCGCACCCTGGAATCTTGCTCCGGGCAGAGGATACTATGTCACCAGAAATGATTCCTCCGTCATCGCCTTCCGGATCCCCAAGGCTGACTACACGGGATTTCAGATGATGGCCAGCCATTGTGATTCACCTGTATTCAAGATCAAAACGAATGCAGAGATCACAATTGACAAACAGTATGTGAAGCTCAATGTGGAACAATACGGCGGTCTGCTGTGTGCTCCCTGGTTTGACAGGCCCCTTTCCGCAGCCGGAAGGGTCATCGTCCGAACAGAAGACGGAATCGAGACAAGACTTGTGAATGTGGATCGCGACCTCATGATCATACCCAATCTGGCGATCCACATGAACCGGCAGGTAAATGACGGATATAAATTTAATGCACAGGTTGATATGCTGCCTCTCTTTTGTGAGAAGGGAGAAGAGTCAGATGCATTCATGCGGCTCATTGCCGCTGAGGCAGGCGTTTCGGCAGAGGATATCCTGGATACAGATCTGTTCCTTTACAACCGCATTCCTGCGGTCAGCCTCGGCCTCAACAACGAATTCATCGCCGGCGGACGCCTGGATGATCTTCAGTGCGCCTTTGCTTCACTAAAGGGTTTTCTTGAAGCAGCGCCAAAGGATTCCGTTGCCGTCCACTGTGTATTTGACAACGAAGAAGTCGGCTCCGGCACCAAACAGGGCGCAGGAGGCACATTCCTCAAAGACACGCTCCATCGCATCAGCCGCGCAATGGGCAGAACAGAGGAGGAATATCTCATGAGCATCGCTTCAAGCTTCCTCGTGTCTGCCGACAATGCCCACGCCGTACACCCCAATCACCCGGATAAGACCGATCCGACCAATCGCACATATCTCAATAAGGGGATCGTCATTAAGTACAGTGCAAATCAGAAGTACACGACCGACGCAGTTTCGGGAGCCATCATGCGGACCATCTGCAGGCAGGCCAATGTGCCTTATCAGACTTTTACAAACCGCTCTGATCTGCCGGGCGGCTCGACACTTGGCAACATCTTACAGAGTCAGGTTGCGCTGAACACTGTGGATATCGGGCTCCCCCAGCTTGCGATGCACTCGCCTTATGAAACAGCCGGCGCAAAAGATACGGCATACCTCATCGAAGCCGCCAGGGTGCTGTTTTCCTCATCCGTTGAAGAAGCAGGAAACGGCAGCTACAAATTAAAGTTTCAGTAACACGCTGCCAACAGTGAACTGAACAAGAAAGGGAATAAAGCTTATGATCAAACTAATCGCCAGCGACATTGACGGAACTCTGGTAAAAGAGGGTTCCCACGTGATTGACCCTGCATACTATGATGTAATCCGGGAACTCAAGGAGGCAGGAATCACTTTCTGTGCATGCAGCGGGCGGCAGTACCAAAGTATGCTGAAGCTCTTCCGGCCGGTGGCGGACGACATTTATTTCATCACATCAAACGGCACCATGGTCCGTACCACCGAACGTGTCCTGCACAGCTGGAAAATAGATCCGGATCTGTATCTCCCCATCATCGAGCGGCTGCGCACCATAGAGGGCTCCGAGATCGTCGTCGAGGGCCCGGATGTCAGCTGGATTGAAGGGTTCGACACTCCTGTTACCAGACTGATGCGCGACCAATACCGCTACGCCGTCGAAAACGTTGCAGACCTGGCAGCAATCCCGACGGATAACATCATCAAGATTTCGCTTCACCACCCCAATGTGGAAAAGGCGACCAAAGGGCTTGATCAGTCCAGCCGGGCCAAAAACCTGTCTTTGACAATCTCAGGAGCTGAATGGCTGGATATCACGGCAAAAGAAGCCGGTAAGGGCGAAGCCTTCGCACTGCTGCAGGAATATCTTGGCATCGGTCAGGAAGAAACCGTGTATTTCGGAGACAACCTGAATGATCTCTCCGCATTCCATCAGGCAGGTATTTCCGCAACTGTAGCAAATGCCCGTTCTGAGATGCAGGACGCTGCAGACATCATCGAAAGTTCTTTCTCGGACCTCGGCGTCCTGAAGGAACTGCGCCATATTCTGGATCTGCGCAAAAAATTCGAGGCAGAAGGAAAGGA
>CACZZH010000321.1 GCA_902785635.1 uncultured Lachnospiraceae bacterium | reverse complement strand
GCTTCTTCCGCCGTACGGCCTGCTGAAAACGATCAGCCTCAGGTACAGCCCGGTGCGGACAATATCCGTCCTCAGGTACAGCCCGGTGCGGACAATATCCGTCCTCAGGTACAGCCCGGTGCGGACAATATGCAGCTTCAGACCCCTTCTGAAGCCGGGCTGAAGGAAGATGCAGATGCTTCCCGGGAACAGGATGCAGCTGCAAAAACGCGGGAACCTGCCGGCAGGCAGATGGAGCTGTTTGAAGACGACCGCCTTTTATCGAAAAAGAACCGGAAGGAGCACCGGATCATCGGACAGCTCTTTGATACTTACTGGATCGTGCAGTTCCGCGACCAGATGTACATTATCGATCAGCATGCAGCTCATGAGAAGGTCAATTATGAAAGACTGAAAAAGCGGTTCGATGAGCAGACTTTTACTTCCCAGCAGATCTCTCCGCCAATCGTGTGTACACTTTCGGTGCAGGAGGAAAATCTCCTGGTGATGTACCGGGATTATTTTGAAAAGATCGGATTTGAGATCAGCCATTTCGGAGGCCATGATTATCAGATCAGTGCCGTTCCCGATCAGATGCTCGGCGTAGATGACAGGGAACTGTTTACCCAGATTCTGGACAGTCTTGCGGACATGAATGACAGTCCTTCCCAGGAACTGTTCAACGACCGGCTGGCGTCAAGAGCCTGCAAAATGTCGGTAAAAGGCGGAGACCGCCTTTCCCTGCAGGAAGCGGATGCTCTGATCGGAGAACTGCTGGATCTGGAAAACCCGTATCATTGTCCGCACGGAAGGCCGACGATCATTTCCATGTCGAAATATGATCTGGAAAAGAAATTTAAAAGGATCGTTTAGACGGAGGTCATACATGACAGATGCTGTTCTGGAGAAGAATAATGGAAGAAAACCTCCGCTGGTGATCATCACCGGCCCTACAGCTGTGGGAAAGAGTGCTGCTTCCGTACTGCTTGCAAAGAGGATCGGCGCAGAGATCATCTCAGCCGATTCCATGCAGGTCTACCGCGGGATGGACATCGGGACCGCGAAGATCACACCGGAAGAGATGGCGGGTGTGAGGCATCATCTGATCGATGTGCTTGAACCGGAGGAACCCTTTGATGTGGTCCGTTTCCAGACTTTGGCCAGGGAAGCGATCCGCCAGATCATTGGCAGAGGTAAGATTCCGGTGTTGGCAGGAGGTACCGGCTTTTATATCCAGGCAGTTCTCTATGACATCGATTTTTCTGAGGAGGAAACGGATCACAGTCTGCGCAGGGAGCTGGAAGAGACTGCGGCCCGCATCGGCAAGGAAGCATTTCACGATCTGCTGAAGGAGGTGGATCCGGAATCTGCCATTGCGATTCCTGCCGGAAATGTGAAACGCGTCGTCCGTGCACTGGAATACTACAGGAAGAACGGAAAGCCGATCTCTGCGCACAACCAGGAACAGCGTCAGAAGGAAAGTGTCTACAATTCTGTATATTTTGTCCTTACCGATGAGAGGGAAAAAATCTACGCAAGGATCGATCAGCGTGTGGATGAAATGATCCGGAACGGGCTGCCGGAAGAGGTGGCGGCTCTTCGGGAAAGAGGCTGCACGAAAGAGATGATCTCGATGCAGGGAATCGGCTACCGCCAGATTCTCGACTGGCTGGACGGGGAATGTACGCTGGAAGAAGCATGTGAGCGGGTAAAGAAGGAGACCCGGCATTTCGCGAAACGCCAGCTTACATGGTTTCGCAGAGAAAAGGACGTGATCTGGCTTGAGAAGAAGGATTTTGCGTCACCGGATGCACTGATCAGCCATATGACGGAAATACTGGTGCAGAAGGGAATATGGGTCCCTGAACAGGCATAGTGAATAGCGGATTTTCCGCATATGAGGCCGATGAAATAACAGACAGAAACGTTCCGGACGTGTTTACGAGTCTGTATAAAAAAGTATTCCGGTTTGGAGCTGAAACTGAAAAAGAACTGAAAGACCGTTTTGAAAAGATCGACCGGATGGCCGAATACAATCAGCTGAAGGTCCTGCTTGCCATGCGCAAAAACCGAATCAGTGCAGAGCATTTCAACGGATCCACCGGATACGGATATAATGACGCGGGAAGAGATTCGCTTGAGGATGTTTATGCAGATGTGTTTCATACACAGGCAGCTCTTGTGAGACCGCAGATCACCTGCGGGACACATGCGCTTGCCCTGGCTCTGTCCGCTAATTTAAGACCGGGGGATGAACTGGTCTCCATCAGCGGGAAACCCTATGATACATTGGAAGAAGTGATTGGGATCCGTCCCTCACGGGGTTCTCTGGCAGAGTACCAAGTTACCTACCGTCAGATCGAACTGACAGCAGACGGTCACTTTGATTATGATGCGATCCGTGATGGGATCACGTCTAAGACTAAAATTGCTGCGATCCAGCGTTCCAAGGGGTATCTTACCCGTCCCAGTCTTCCGGTGGAGGAGATCGGGGAAGCGATTCGATTTGTGAAATCCATAGCGCCGCATGTTCTGGTAATGGTAGATAATTGTTATGGAGAATTTGTGTGTGAAAAGGAACCGTCGGATTACGGTGCGGATATGACAGTGGGATCGCTGATCAAGAATCCCGGAGGCGGACTAGCGCCGATTGGCGGATATATTGCAGGTACAAAAGAGTGTATCGAAAACTGTGCGGTCCGTCTCACATCCCCGGGGCTCGGAAAAGAAGTCGGAGCTTCCCTTGATGTAATGCGCAGCCTGTATCAGGGATTTTTCCTGGCTCCCACGGTGACCGCAGGTGCATTGAAAGGCGCTGTATTTGCAGCAGATCTATACGAAAAGCTTGGCTTTAAAGTGGTTCCGGAAAGCACCGCACCGCGTACGGACATTATCCAGGCTGTGGAGTTCGGATCACCGGAAGGCGTCATTGCGTTCTGTGAAGGAATCCAGGCAGCAGCACCGGTGGACAGCTATGTTACGCCGGAACCATGGGCGATGCCCGGATATGACAGCAATGTGATCATGGCGGCAGGTGCTTTCATTCAGGGCGCTTCCATCGAGCTGAGTGCCGACGGGCCGATGAAGCCGCCCTATGCGGTCTATTTCCAGGGCGGACTTACATGGCAGCATGCAAAGGCAGGCATCCTGATGTCGCTGCAGAAGCTGTATGAGAAAGGGCTTGTAAAACTATGATTCAGATCCAGCAGCTCAGGCTCCGTCCGGATCACTCGCAGGAGGACCTGGAAAGGAAGATCCGGAAGGAACTGGCACTCAAGGATGCACAGCCCCTGCAGTATAAGATACTGCGTCAGTCGGTGGATGCGCATAAACGGCCGGATATCTATCTGGTTTATACGGTGGAGGTCTCCCTTCCGAATGAATCTTCGGTTTTGAAACGGTGCCGCAGAAACGACAGGATCACCCGGTCTGAGAGAAAGACTTACCGGATGCCTCTTCTCTCACCGGCTGCACGGCCCGGGCAGGGAAAAAAGGAAGAGATGAGACCGGTGATCATCGGTGCCGGTCCGGCGGGGCTTTTCTGCGCTTATCTGCTTGCGCATGCAGGACTTAAGCCTCTGATCCTGGAACGCGGCGGCAGTGTGGAAGAGCGCAGTGAAGATGTGCGCCGTTTCTGGGAGACCGGAAAGCTCGATCCCGAATCCAACGTACAGTTCGGGGAGGGAGGAGCCGGTGCCTTTTCTGACGGAAAGCTGAACAGTGCCATCAAGGATCCGGAGGGCCGGGTCCGGTTTGTGCTGGAAACATTTGCGAGATTCGGCGCCGACCCCTCGATACTGACCAAAGCAAAGCCCCACATAGGCACAGACGTACTCCGCACAGTGGTAAAGAACATCCGTAAGGAAGTGATACGTCTCGGGGGAGAGATAGCCTTTGAAACGCCGCTTACAGCGCTGACCAAGACTCCGCCTTGGAC
>CACZZH010000320.1 GCA_902785635.1 uncultured Lachnospiraceae bacterium | reverse complement strand
CCGGGGCACAATAGAGGGCTATGCTTCATATGACGACATGGTAAAATGGGGTGAAGTAAAGAACAGAGAAGAATTTGAAACACTCTGGAAGCAGGATTACCCTGAAACTGATTGCTGGTATGAACTGGTTGTCAGAGAAACATTCCATGAAGATGGCACTCCCTGGTTCAGGGGAGTATGGCTGGATGGCAAGACGATTGTCAATCCCTGGGTTGTCCAGCAAGAGCCCGGTGTGGAAGAAGCAGCAATAGAACTTTGTACATTGCTAATCGCAGCTGCAGAGAAAGCGATGGAGAAAGTAAAGGATGATGATGGATGAAAACACTTGTAATACCAGATGTGCACCTGAAACCGACTATGTTTCAGCAGGCTGCACAGTTGATGAATAAAAAGGAGGCAGATCTCGCGGTATGCCTCATGGATATCGCCGATGATTGGCGGCAGCAGTATAACATCGATCTGTATATCCAGACATACGATGCCGCAATCGAATTTGCGAAAGCATTTCCGGATACGTTATGGTGCTGCGGCAATCACGATCTGAGTTATCTGTGGAACCAGAAGGAAACCGGATATTCCCCGATCGCCCCATGGACGGTCTGTGAAAAGATGCGGGTGTTGAAGGGGACCTTGCCGGATCCGGGAAAGATGGCGTATATCCATCGGGTTGATGATGTTTTGTTTTCCCATGGAGGGCTGGCAGATGACTTCGTCCTGAGGTATATACCATCGAAGGACTATAACGACGTTGATACCGTTGTTGAAACGATTAATGGTTTTGACTGGGGTATCCTGTGGCAGGATCTGTCACCGATCTGGTATCGGCCCCAGTATTATGCAGGGAAAATGTACAAACCCCGTAAACTTCTGCAGGTTGTCGGACATACCTGTGGAAAAGATCGAACGAAAGGGGAACGTGATCTCCTGTGATGTCTTTTCAACAGACCGGGCCGGTGAACCGATCGGGACACAGGAATTCCCGGTGATTGATACGGTTACCTGGGAGTTTTACGGAATTAAAGTTCATTGAAAGGACAGAAGTATATTACGATGAAGTATTTTTTTATTGCTGATCTGCATCTGGGTCACGCTAACTGCATCCATTTTGATCAGAGACCCTGGGACAGTGCAGAGGAAATGGATATGGAAATCATCCGACGATGGAACCGGAAGGTCCGCAGAGAGGACCATGTATATGTTCTGGGTGATTTTGCTTACAAAAACAAAACTGCCATTTCAGAGTATACGGGTCAGATGAACGGGTTTATCCATCTGATCCGGGGAAATCATGATAAGCGCAGCGAAGCTTATGAAAGCTGTTTCCATGAGGTTGCGGATTACAAGGATATGATAATCATGGCTGACGGTGTTAAATGCCGCCTGATCCTGAGTCACTACTTTATTCCCTTCTATAACGGAGCCCGTCATATGGCTTTTATGCTGCACGGCCATACGCATAAAACTGAGGAATCGATCATGGAGGAGCGGATCAAGGAGGACATCCGCCAAAAGGGACTGCGCTGTGAAGCATATAATGTCGGCGCTATGTGGCAGAATTATGAGCCGCAGACATTTGAAGAGATCATTGCAAGACAGGGAAGGAAAATATCATTGTTATAGCCAGAGAAAGGAAAAAGTCCCGTGGCGGTGTCGATCCGCCCTGTATGGCTTTGCAAACCATATCCACCGCCGGATGGAACGGGACATATAAATCCTGGCGGGAGGAATCGAACCTCCGATTTCCCGGATATCAGCCGGGTGCACTCACCGCTGTACTACGCCAGGGAATTAAAAGCATTCCGGGTGGAACTCGAATCCACAGCCCCTGCTTAGGAGGCAGGTGATTTGTCCTGTTAATCGACCGGAATATATACTCAATACAGTAAGCATTTACAAAGCATTTACTGTATAACGAGTGAACGCTCTATACCTTCAGAGTGAAACGGGTAGATAATTGCGTTCATGAGTCTAAGCAGGGGCTGCCCGGTTCGAACAGACGACAACGGTTTTGGAAACCATTATATTTCCAACTAACAGATCCCGGTGCCACCGGGAAGTGGCACCTCATGACACTTACTTTGACAGTCGGTCTGCGACACAGGATGCTACGAAACTCTCCGGCTTCGTCTCTGCATCGTAACCTGATGCCCTCACCCATCCGACAAGTTCCGGTATCAGCTCTTTGGTCTTGCCTTTTTCGCTGTTGCCTGCATCGATATGGATGGAGATCGGGACGGACAGATACATGTCGTGATACTTCTGGTCAGCTTCAAATGCATCAACCAGTGCTGTCGCAAGGTTAAGGGAATCATTTGTCTCAACGTGCAGCTTTCTCCTGACATCCCTGATCAGTGGGATCCTGGATACTTCGTAGAAGAAGATCCCGCCCTTTCCCTTCGCGATGACGCAGATGACGGAAACGCATTTTGTCTGGTCAAAGTTCTGGGAGTCTGTTCCGATCAGGATGCTGATCTCCGGAGCAATTTCCCTGTTTTTTTCATAATATGCCAGTATCGTGTCTGGTATCCGGGCAAACTCGATCGGCCTGCCCATTCCTGTATGGAACATGACGGTTCCTCCTTCCTTTCTTTTTGGGGCTTATCGCCTGATTGCAGGAGCTGGAGTCGAACCAGCAAAAGTCAGGTTATGAGCCTGACCGGGCTCCGTGCCTTCCTGCGAATGTTTAAGCCAGGTGTCGATCCCGGACCGGGAAGGATATGAATCTTCCCTGGATGCCGATCCTTCTGCAAGTCGGAATGACGGGGCGCTGAAGCTCCAGTGGAGCTTCGCTTAGCGCCGACCGGAGCGGAGCGGAGACCTCGAACCAGCGGCCTCGTGATCCCAAATCACGCGCTCTCCCAACTGAGCTACATCCCGAGAGTGGATAGCCGGTAATAACCCGGCTCTTCAAAAAACTATTTTTGAAGCGGCAGCCTGAGCACCGGCTCAGGAAACCGCGATCGCCGCGTATCTCTCGGAGTTAATGGTCTTCTCCATCGCCTCCACAGGGGTCATGCCCACGCACTGCATGACCTGAC
>CACZZH010000319.1 GCA_902785635.1 uncultured Lachnospiraceae bacterium | reverse complement strand
CGGAAATGATATTCATAACCTTAATAAGGGCAATGATCCCGATCCAACCATACAGCCATGCGGGAATACGCAGGATCGGAAGCAGCTTGATCAGGCATACGACCACAAGCACAAAGTCGGCCATCGTATCCAGCCTGGCCCCAAGCTCGCTGACGGTATCTGTTTTTCTCGCCACGAATCCATCCAGCATATCAGATAACCCGGCTGCTATGTAAAGCACAAAAAAGGCAGGAGAGAACACCGGACAGAGCAGCAGAACGATACCGGCCGCCATTCTGAAAAGCGTTATTGTGTTTGCCATCAATGTCCGCGCCTCTTTTCCTTCTTCTTTTCCTGTTTCATTACAAATCGGCGATCAATGTCCGCGCCTCTTTTCCTTCTTCTTTTCCTGTTTCATTACAAATCGGCGCTGGGCTTCCGCTTCCCGTTCCTCCCGGCTGATCTGTCTGCGCTCCGTTTTCATCTCCTCTCGCTGTCTTTGAAGAGCCTGCTGGGATTTCGTACCGATACCTGTGTTCTCCAAATGCTTTCTGGCATTCCGACTTCTTCTTTTTGGATTGTCAGCCGCCTGTCTGATTTCCATTTCAACAGCTGGACTGAAGACCAGTTCATAATAGTGGTGCAGGATGTAATCCCAGACCTCATAATCTTTTGGTTCCGCCCCGAAGGTCACTTTACAGACAGACAGCTTTCCATCCTCGATACGCTCAAAGACGCCAACCCAGAAGGGGTCTTCGAAGAATACGGTCAGACTCGCTTTCATTTCTCCGGATCACACGCCGCTGTTCACGATGGCAGCATATTGCTCTTCGGGAATCATGGGGGAAGTGATCTCTGCCAGCAGAGAAGCCTCGATTTCACCCTTTTCGGCGTACTGCCGTCCGGCCTGTTTGATCAGCTCCAGTCTTGGCACAGTCACGGCTGCCGCTTCTATCGCATTGAACATCGGGCTTTCCGGAACGGTGATGATCGTGTGATCACCTGGGAAGCACAGCTTAAATTGCATGACTGCCGGTTCAAAGTTCTTCCTGCTGTTGGGGAAGCCGCAGCCGCAGATCATGAGGTATTTCAAATGGCTGAAATCAGCCTGCCCCACATGCTCGTACCGATCCCCGACCTTCTGCATTGCCATGTTGGATAGGGGAAGCGTGCGGTCCATCAGCGCCTTCAGGGATGCAGGCATTCCATAGCAATAGAGAGGGAAATTGAACAGCAGAAGATCACTGTCCAGAATCTCCTCCAGGATCGCTTTCATATCGTCGTTATGGATGCAGGTGCCGCCGTTTCGCATGCAGGAAAAGCAGCCCGTACAGTACTCAATATTCTGATCGATGGTATGGATGATCTGTATATGCTGCGGTGCCGCTTCCTGCATGCCATCCAGAAATGCCCGGGTGATGTGCATGGTATCGCTCTTGTCCCGCTTGGGGCTTCCGTTCAAAACAAGTACTTTCATCGTATGCTCCTTCCTTTTATGATCCAGTTATCCAGAAACCGCATTTGCTCATCCGTGTGAAACCAGTGTTCTCCGCCGTCCATCACGGTTATTTCAGCGCCATGAGCCTTTGCAAATGCAGTGATCGTTTCATGCGATGTCAGGTTATCTTCGCTTTCAATTAACGATGGACATACATCCTTGTCATCCCCGGCTCGCCGTCGCCCTGCACCATGCATAAAAACGCCCAGCCGTAACGCTCATAAAAGCCGGTGTGATCGGTTACAAGATAAAGAGGAGAAATACCCTTACTGCGCATATCCTCCACCACCATGTTCAGCAGCCGTCCTGCAATGCCCTGACCCCGATAAGCTTCCTCGGTGTAGACCGCGCAGACATTGGGCGTCAGATCCTTTCGGTCATGGAAATCGTTCTCGATCACGCCCATGCCGCCGATGATTCTGTGCCCATCCAGGCACAGATACCAGCCATATTCCGTCTCCCGATTCAGATAAGCCGTCATGCAGTCGAGATAGGCTTGCTCCGGAACGCCCCATTTGCTGTGGAACCACGCCGCCGCTGCCTCCTTCAGTTCCGGCTTATCACGCAGGTTGATGTATTTTTTCATATCGATATTTCTCCGTTTACGATGGCAGTATATTTCCGTTTCCATGTTATCTCAGCTTTCTGCGTGTTCCATGGCTGATCCAAATACCATTCCCCATAAAACTGTCATTGAGATTGGAAATGCTTTATTTTTCATCGTCCATCCCTCCTTAGCGTCCTATCGTTCGTTAGCTTTATACCCGAAAGAAAACCGGCCAGCCGTCTCCGATCTGACCGGCCATCGTAAATCCCGATTCAAAAGGATCTACTTCCGATAGATCTTAAAGAACTGCATCACATGTTTCCTGACCAGTTCCATGACTTCGTCCTCACGCTCCGGTTCCCGGTCGCACAGGTTGATCCAGACGGTGATCGGTGATGAGAACTGTGCTGCCATAATTTCAGGATCCTCGTCTTTCAAAACACCCTCACGGATTAGAAATCTCATCATTCCCGTAAAATAGTTCAAGACATCCCG
>CACZZH010000318.1 GCA_902785635.1 uncultured Lachnospiraceae bacterium | reverse complement strand
AACTACGGCCGGGTGAAGGCACTCGACGATGTGTCGTTCGCTGTCCAGAAGGGTGAAGGTGAAAGGGGCGCCTTCCGCAAATTGCGGAAGGGTATCGCCGGCATGGAAAATATGACCGCTCACGTCTCCGCCTGTGGATCCGCTGCCGGCATTGCCGCCTTTATTTTCGGCTGCATCCGGGTCCGTGTTTTCTTTCGGAACATCCAGGTACTGTGAGAGGTCCAGGCCTCCGGGTGTTTCCCCGCTGATCCTTTCAATCTGCAGCTGCTCTCCGCTGTTCAGGCACAGATGAAGCGGCTTGCCGCTCATCTCGGCAGGGACATAGGCGATCCAGACACCGCTGAGATCCTCCTCTGTCAGCCGGAAAAAGGCGGTATCGGCAGTATAATGTTCGTCATCGTAGAATCCGAGTCCGTCAAATCCGGGTGCAGCTCCCGAAAAATCCAGGCCTGCCTCCTGTGCGGCAAGCTGTCGGGACTTATAGTCTTCTTTCGCGCGGTCCCCCAATGTGATGATGACGAAAAACAGAACCGTCAGAACGATGATACAGGGAATCAGCATGTTGAAAGGCTGTTTCCATATTTTTTTCATAAATACCTCCAATTGGCAGGCACAGAACCTTCAAGACTTGCTGCGCTTTTCCCGCATGCATGACCTTTTTTCTTCAGACCCTTCGGTCGCCCGGCTCTCTTTCCCGCAGTGGTGATCTTTCACACCTGGAGCCCATGTGTCGCTGTACAGTAGTGGTGGTTATTTCAACCTTCATTATAAACAGCTGGAGACCGGCCTTACAAGTTGCCAGACGACCTACTTGCGTACGTTCCGCATAAAAGCTTATAATAGTGGAAATTTGCGGAGTGGGACAGTGAGAAAAAATGTGCCGGCATCCATGTCGGACAAGTGATATTTTGTTTAGAAAGGAACCGTAAAATGAATGAACAGAAGGAGAAAAAAGGCGAGAATTTCCTGTCGGTTCTGATCGGTACATTTATTTTGCTCGTCGGTGCGGCGGCTGTTTTTTATGCGGCCTACAAGGTGAGCTACGTGTCGGTTGATTATGGAATCCATGTGGACATTGCCAGGGAGCTGGACTGGAGGGATCCTGTACAGATGCTCAAAGAGCATCCGGAACCTGTCTGGCATCTTCTTGTGCGTGCGGCAATGATGATCGGATTTGAGGCACAGCGTGCGGCGGGTATTGTGTCCGGCGGACTGTGTGCGGTCACCTATCTGCTGGGAGCCTTCTTTCTGTACCGGGCGGTCGGAAGCGGGGCCGTCACGGCGAAGGATACGGCTGTCAATCTCTCAGTGAAGGCGTCTGCGGGGACATCCCCCGGATCCGGAAGCGGGCTTTCTCTGATCGGAACTGCCCTCTTCACACTGGTTCTGAACCTGGTGAGCGCAATTTATGTGCCCTCGTTCAATGAAACTCCTTATCTGGGGCAGGGCTCTCCCAACCCCTGGCACAATCCGACTACGATCATGGTGAGGCCCATTGCGCTGCTGGTCTTCGTGATCGTCATCGGTGAGTGTGTACGTGTTCAGAGAGGCGGATTCCGCAAGGGCCAGGGGCTGCGGGTATGGAAAGGGATTCTGATCGCAGTCCTGCTGCTGCTCTCGAATCTCTCCAAACCGAGTTTCGTCCAGATATTTTATCCTGCGATTTTCCTGCTCATGTTTTTGTGGCTCTTTATATACCGCTTCAGAAACTTTCCGCTGGGAATGCAGCTGCTTGTCTGCTGCTTTCCTTCAGTTGCCCTGATGGCCATGCAGTTTCTGACGGCTTTCTATGGCAGTACCAATGAGGATTCGGCAGGCGTTGTCTTTGCGCCGTTCAAGGTCGCCGGTCTCTATACACCGAACATTGCAGTCTCCACCCTGCTGCTGCTTGCCTTCCCTCTGTGCGTGAGCCTCTGCGGTATCGTGCGCCGGACATTTGACTGGACGGACTTTTTTGCCTGGATCACTCTTTTCGTCGGAATGGGTGAAAAATTCCTTCTCGCCGAGGGCGGGTCCCGAATGTATCACGGCAATTTCAACTGGGGATATATCCTGGGCGCCTATCTGCTCTGGTTCATCAGTATCAGGGATTATGCCGCCTGGAGATGCTGTTTTGCGGATGGCCGCGGCTTTAAAAAGGCTGTCGCTGTTTTGGCCTTTGCTCTGTGCGGAATCGTGCTATCCCTGCTTGACAGACATAAGCCTTTCCTGTTAAAATTTGTATTCACCTGTTAAATACATAGGTGATAAAAACTGCAAAAAACGGACAACAGTATCTCTATATATCCTTGAAAGAGATTCTGGTTGAAAGAGATTCTAATTATGTAACTGCTGCGAAAGAGCAGCCATTTTTAAGGAGGAATACAATCATGGAAAACAACGTCGCTGCAAAAGAGCCGATCACCGGTGATATGCTGATCTCCGAAATCATCAGCAAGCATCAGGATGCCATCTATCTTCTGATGAACTGCGGTATGGGCTGTGTCAGCTGCCCCGCATCCCAGATGGAAAGCCTGACAGAGGCCTGCATGGTCCACGGCCTGGACGGCAATCCGCATGAAGCCTGACCGGATCCTGCAATATGCGGTCATTGCGCACTGTCATGGGCGGCCGCACAGGCGGTTTGTAGACGTATGGTGCGCGAAGCAGACGATATTTGACGATCAATATTCAAAAATACAGCAGCGTGAAGGGATTCATCGAAATGTGAATCTTTTCACGCTGTTAATTTTCACCAAAAAGAATTGTAACATGGTTGCTATTTCCTATGATAATTGCTAAAATAAGGATTGGTTCGAATCAATATTCCCCCATTATGTCTTAAGACAAAAGAAAGGAAAGCTATGGATTACTTACAGATTGAAAAAGTTATCGGACGTGAAATCATCGACTCCCGCGGCAACCCCACCGTAGAGGCTGAGGTTTATCTTGCGGACGGCACGATCGGCAGAGGCGCAGCCCCCAGCGGCGCATCCACCGGTGAGTTCGAGGCTCTTGAGCTTCGTGACGGTGACAAGTCCAGATTCGGCGGCAAGGGCGTTTCCAAGGCTGTTGCCAACATCAATGAGAAGATCTGCCCCGCGCTGATCGGCATCGATGCCTCCGATATCTATGCAGTCGACAAGGCCATGATCGACCTCGACGGCACCAAGGACAAATCCAACCTCGGCGCAAATGCGATCCTGGCGGTTTCCATCGCCGCTTCCAAGGCAGCAGCAGCTGCTCTGGACATCCCGCTGTACCGTTTCTTCGGCGGCCTGCAGGCTAACAAGCTTCCTGTCCCCATGATGAACATCCTCAACGGCGGCGCACATGCGGACAGCTCCGTTGATACCCAGGAATTCATGATCATGCCCGTAGGCGCATGCTGCTTCAAGGAAGGCCTTCGCCAGTGCACAGAGGTTTTCCATGCGCTGCAGCGCCAGATTCAGTTTTTGCCGGATACGCCAGTTCTCCAGCATGGAACCTAAGTTTACGATCCAGGATTTCATGAACAGAGATTCATGTGCATTATTTTGAGGCGAGACGATCAGATACCCCATGTAATACTGCAGATGGTGGATCGCGAAAATATAATACGGATTCGGATCTTTGAGAAGACTTGGCGGCAGGATATCCTTCTTTCTGAAGGTTTCGTGCTTGACCGGAGTAGAGCCGATAAAGCCGGCAACCACGGACATCTCTTCATCCTGTTTGGCGAAATTCTGAGGGATCACACGCTGGTTCTGCCAGTCGGGAGCCAGGCATAAAAGCATATCCGTAAA
>CACZZH010000317.1 GCA_902785635.1 uncultured Lachnospiraceae bacterium | reverse complement strand
GCTGCTGGCAAAAGGGCGCCTGATCGGACTGCAGTTCGATACCCTGTTCACAGATGATCTTTACCGGAAGGTAAGCCTGCATGCTCTGGAGATGGCACACGAGCTGAAGGAGCTTCTGCATCGGAAGGGATATACGTTCTTTCTGGAAACGCCCACCAATCAGCAGTTTATTGTGCTAGAAAACAACCGCCTGGAAGAGCTGAAAAAGCATATAGGAGTCAGCTTCTGGGAAAAGCAGGATGCCGCGCATACCGTCGTACGTCTTGCCACCAGCTGGGCTCCCACTCCCGAAATGCTGGAAGAACTTGAAGAATACCTGTAGATAATAATACAGCGGAGCGGATCATTCGAATCCGCTCCGCTTCCGTCTGCGTTAAAATGCTCCCCCGAGAAGTTTCCGCAGTGCCATGGCGATTCCGTCATGGTCATTATCGGCGGTCACCATATCGGCTGCCATCTTTACTGCCTCCCGGGCATTGCCCATGGCCACCCCGCAGCCTGCCGCGCGCAGCATCTCAATATCGTTGTGATGGTCCCCGAAGGCGATGGTTCCCTCCGGCGGCAGTCCCCATCGCCGTACCAGTGCCAGCATGGCTTCCGCCTTGGTCACGCCCCCGGCCTTGATCTCCACCAGATTTTCCCAGGCCCGCACGACATTCAGTCCGGGAAAGCGTTCTTTCAGCATCTCCTCCAGCCGGTCCAGAAGCTCCGGTTCGCACAGACACATGATCTTATGCACAGGCGCCCCCGGCGCCAGCTTTTCCGGTCCGCCCTCCGTACTGCAGGTCTTTACATATCCTTCCTCCTCCACGATGCGCGGGTCGGAGCGGTTCTCGGCGATCCAATCATCGTATGAAAAAAAGCTCACTGCAAAAGGATCCCCCGAAAACTTCGAAAGCGTCTGAAGCTCCTGCCGGATCTCCTTCAGTTCATCAAGCACTTCCCGCGCCTGCTCCTGCGTCATGCCCCGGTCATAAAGAACCATACCATCTGCATCCATTGCCAGCGCACCGCTGTGGGCGATCATTCCGCAGCCAAAGCCATTCTCCCGGATGATCGGAGTGATTCCGGAAGGGCTTCGTGCCGATACGATGAAAAAACGCAGTCCCTGCCGCATCGCGCAAAGCAGTGCCTGCCTAGTCTGCTGCGTCACTTCAAAATGTGTATTGATCAGTGTCCCGTCTACATCTGAAAAGATCGAATGCCAGCGCATATCCTTTATGTCCTCCTCTTCGACCGGATCAGCAAAAGATCTGTAAAAACCGATTGTGATATATTCACAATAAAAAGATATCATTTTTGAACAGTTTTTGCATGGATAATAATTGTTATCCGTACTAAGATTTCATAGAAAGGAGGTTCTTTGATATGAAATCGAAATCCGACAGCAATTCTTCCGTGAGCATCGATAATATTTACCGCCTTAACGGCAGAGTTCCGATCGCAGAAGCGATCCCCTTCGGACTGCAGCACGTCCTTGCGATGTTTGTCTCAAACCTTGCACCGATCACGATCATCGCCGGGGCAGCACAGCCGGCACTTTCGCAGGAGCAGATCGGCATGCTGCTCCAGAATGCCATGTTCATCGCAGGAATCGCCACCCTGATTCAGCTTTACCCGGTCTGGCGGATCGGAGCAAGACTGCCGATCGTCATGGGTGTAAGCTTCACATTCGTCACGATTCTGTGCTCCATTGCCGCGAAGCAGGGTTACCCCGCCATGCTGGGAGCCGTACTGATCGGAGGAATCATGGAAGGAACACTGGGTCTGTTTGCCCGGCATCTGGTGAAATACATCAAGCCCATTGTGTCCGCCTCCGTCGTCACAGGAATCGGTCTTTCTCTGTTTACGGTCGGAACACGGTCCTTCGGCGGCGGTTATGCCGATGATTTCGGTTCCGCGAAGAATCTGATCATCGGAACCGTTACGCTGGCAGTATGCCTCGCGTGGACCGTTCTTGCCAAAGGATTTCTCAAGCAGCTGTCTGTACTCGCAGGGCTGATCGCCGGCTACATCCTGTCCATATTTCTCGGGAAAGTAGACTTCAGTACCATCCTTTCAGGCGGGTTCGTATCGCTTCCTCACTTTCTGATGTTTACGCCCACTTTCCATATCGGAGCGATCCTCTCCGTATGCGTGATCTTCCTTGTCTCCGCGGCGGAGACGATCGGAGATACCTCTGCCATGGTCTCCGGCGGTCTGGGCCGCCAGATCACCCAGGATGAGGTCTCCGGTTCGCTTGCCGTTGACGGCTA
>CACZZH010000316.1 GCA_902785635.1 uncultured Lachnospiraceae bacterium | reverse complement strand
AAGCTCTCCACTTTCTTGCAGAAGCCTTCTGCATGGCCTGCTTTTGTTCCGAACACAGTCTCCGCACCCAGAGAATCGACCGATCTGCCTGACGCTCTGTAGAAAAATGCGTGTTTTCTGATCCTGGCAAGAAGGCCTTCGCTCTTCTCCTGCTTCGGGGCAAGTCCGAGTTCACTGATCACCGCGCTGACCTCAGTGTAGTCCTTTGTAAGATCACGCGTACGTTTGCTCAGATACCGGATAAGATCATAAACATTTTCCGGGTTTTCATTGAAATATTTGTTGATCTCATCTCCGGCGATCTCCACTACCCTGGTATCATCCTCGAGGGCTACTGCTGTCGCACTTCTCGGATAAGTTTCGATCACACCCATCTCACCAAAATACTGATCTTTTTCTACCTCAGTCAGCTTCAGCTCATCCTCTTTTCCATAAGCAAGATAGATCCCTACCTTACCGGCTGCCACCTGATAGAAGCTGCCTGCATTATCTCCCTGCTTAAAGATCACTTCTCCGTTACGAAACTGTTTTTCTGCCATACTAAGCCCCTTTCCAATATCATTAATTGTGATTTCATACAACATACCTTTATACATTTTAACCAATATGCAGTTAAAATACAAATACTTTTTTCATTATTTGATCAGATTCTCCAGGGTCTGATACAGGGTATCCGGCTGAACCGGCTTGCTCAGATGTGCATTCATACCCGCCTGCAGACTGCGCTGTACATCCTCATCGAATGCGTTTGCCGTCAGTGCAATGATCGGAATATTTTTTGCATCCTCTCTTTCCATTGCCCGGATCTGTCTGGTTGCTTCCAGACCGTCCATCTCCGGCATCCGAAGATCCATCAAAATCGCATCATAATATCCTTCCGGATGGGATGCGAACATATCGACCGCTATTTTTCCGTTCACGGCATGTTCTGTCTCCATCTCACGGGACTGAAGTACCATCAGCATGATCTCGGCATTGATCTGAACATCCTCTGCCAGCAGGATCCTGCGGCCGTTCAGCTGCGCTTTCTGTTGCTTCTGCGCGATGATCTGCTTTTTGCGCTGAAGCGCTGATTGATATTCTTCCATGACGGCTCCGGCGAAAAGAGGCTTAGCCATAAAGCTGTCCACACCTGCCTGAAGAGCTTCTTCCAGCACATCGTCCCAGCGATACGCTGTCAGGATGATGATCGCAGATTCATCTCCCGTGGCCGAACGGATCTGTCTGGCTGTCTCCACTCCGTCCATTTCCGGCATCTGCCAGTCAACAAGAATCAGGTTGAACGGTTCCTGCCGGGCATGACGCAGTTTGACCATCTCAACGGCTCTGGCTCCGGAAACAGCTGTCTCCGCAGCAATACCCGCCTTTTCCAGCACCAGCTTCGCGTGTTCACAGGCGATGGGATCATCATCCACGATCAGAAATGCCAGCTTTTCCGGACTGATCATCTGTTCGAAAGAATCATTTTCATTCTCTTTTCTGGACGAAGCATCCAGAGTGACGGTGATCGTAAAGGTCGATCCTTCTCCCTTAACACTCTTCACACTGATGCTGCCGTTCATCATCTCCACGATGTTCTTCGTTATGGCAAGGCCAAGACCGGAACTTCCATATTTGCTGGTATTTGACGCATCTTCCTGTGCAAAGCTGTCAAATAACCGCGGCATAAACTCTTCACTGATACCGATTCCCGTATCTGAAATCGCAAATGCCAGAGTGGTCTTGCCCTCGTATCTGGCCTTCCGCTCCACCTGAAGTTCCACCTTTCCTCCTTCAGGAGTGAACTTGACCGCATTGCCCAGGATATTGATCAGTACCTGCCGTAGCTTCATGCTGTCACCGATATAATAGTCGTCCACTTCACTGTTGATCCGGCACTGATACTCCAGGCCTTTCTCCTGACACTGGCTGCTGAACATGGTATTGACCGCCTCCAGCAGCTTCCGGAAGGAGAATTCCTCATTGCGCAGCGTCATACGGCCGGATTCAATGCGGGACATATCCAGAATGTCATTGATCAGATTCAGCAGATGGTCCGCAGATGCACCGATCTTTTCCAGGTAATCCCTGGTCTTCTCTGGTGTTTCCGGATCATTCAGCGCGATATTATCCAATCCGATGATCGCATTCATCGGTGTGCGGATCTCATGGCTCATACTGGAGAGAAATGCAGTCTTCGCTCTGCTTGCCTGCTCAGCTGCCGCCTCAGCTGCCGCCAGGGCATCACTGAGCGCCTGCTGCTGAGCCATGGTCTGACGCATTTCCTCATCGATCACAGTCATGCCGATACCGACGGCATGTACCTCTGTTTCTTCATCCTTCCCCGAGGAGCTTACACTCGCTGCCCGGATCATTTCATAGTATTCTTTACCATCACGCTGTGCCAGATAGCGGTAAGCCAGAATCCTTTCTTGCTTCAGACTTTCCCGGATGTTTTCCGGATCAATAAACTTCAGAAAGCCTTCCCGGTATGCCTCTGTCACATGCTGTTTTCCGTAAAGCGCAAATGCATCATAATACGGGAAATGAACGCCTTCGGAATGCTGGTCTTCATTCTCCGGGTCTCCCCGATAGCACACGGCATCATCATGATCCAGGTCCACATAATAGACACTCCGGTAATCTGATGCCATTGCTGTGATCATATTATCCTGCTGCGTCC
>CACZZH010000315.1 GCA_902785635.1 uncultured Lachnospiraceae bacterium | reverse complement strand
TCCGGATCTGTGGCAGTCAGGTCATCCTCGATGGTCACCTCTACGCCGCCTACGGCGCTGTTGATCACGCCTACATCGTCCATGTTCAGCACATAGTAGCCGCTGATGTTCTCCAGATCCCCCAGCAGCCGGGACACGGCCGTGACGGTATTCTCCGCGCTTTCCGTAAGGTTGGAACCATACCAGTGGGAGGTACAGATCTGCATGTCACTGAAGCCCCAGTACTCGCCCTTCGAGCCAAGCATCTCCACCTCGGTGATGGTGTTTCGGTCGATCTGCAGGAAGCCGTAGGTATCGTCGGTGTAGTCCATCACCATCAGCAGGAGGAAGTCCGCCATGGCGCCGTGGTACTCCTCGCCCGCAACTGGATGCTCATTGCCGCTGTTATCGGTACCGACGAACAGGAAGCTCTCCATGCGGTGGTCAAACCCGAAGAGACCCTGGTCGAAATCGACCGTGTCCACATCCGCCCAGATCCGCTCGCCTTTATCGTCGCTGCCTCCCGCATCCGCCTGGCCTTTGAGCTTCTCACTGCGCTCCAGGATCGTGACCGTCAGCATCACAGCAGCAAATACCGCCAGGAGAAGAAGGACGCCGAATATGTATTTCAGTTTGCTGCGTCTTCGCATCTTGCTGAGGCTCTCCGTGTGATGGCGATGGTGCCGGTGATGATGGTGCGAGTGATGTTGCGGTTCGGATGAACTGCTGTGGTGTGTATAGTGCTGCGACGAATCGCTGTGGTGTGTATGGTGCTGCGACGGATCGCTGTCGTGTGTATGCTGCTGCGATGTATTGCTTTGGTGTGTATGCTGTTCGCTGTTGTCGCGGTCGCTCACAGTCCAAGTACCTCCCTTGTAGTTTCATCGATACGGTGAAGAGCGTCCTCACCCAGTGCGGAAGCGATCTCCTCCCGGCCGGCCTTCAGGTTGGGCGGACGGCTGGTGAGATTGTGCGCATCGCTGCCCAGGATGAGCCGCGGATGCTCTTCCAGAAAGTGCAGGCAGAATTTGCGCCTGTGGTCACGGCGGAACAGTCCGCTTCTCTTCCGGAAGCTGCCCGCATTGATCTGCGGAATGACCGGCAGATCAAAGATCTCCTCCCAAACGGACTTATCCTTCTGGAACTCAATATAGCGCTCAATATGCGCCAGCACGATGGTAAGCTTCTGCCTGTGCAGGATGTCCTCGACGTCCCGGAGCACGCCTTTATCCCACTGGGAAAAGGGCATCTCCAGCAGGATCGTATCCGTCCCCGAGACACACAAATCAGGCAGTGCGTTCGCTCTGCCCATTCCCTGGAAATAATAGACTTCAGCCCCTGTGAGGATCTGCGGCATTTCCATGCCGTCTGCTGCTGTATCTGCCAAAGCACTTTCTTCCCTGCGCCATGCCTCCACCTGTTGAAAGGCTTCGTCACGCCGCGCCAGGAAACGGTCGATCGACATTCGATCTGCATAAAAGTGCGGTGTAGCAACGATCACACGTGTTCCCTGAGAGCATTCCTCACGGATCATTCCGGCGCTCATTGTGAGGTCTGAGCTTCCATCGTCGATGCCGGGCAAAACGTGCGTGTGAAAATCAATCATAAAAATTCCATAAATTTTCTTATGTAAATAGTTTTCAAATCTTTAATATTCTATCGCGAACCATAAAGAAAAGCAAGCTATGATACATTTAAATATGAAAGAACAATTTGAACGTAAAACCTCATCATTATTTTGATTTCTTTGTTCGAAGGCGCATTGCCTGTCCATATTATTTAGGCAGTTTCATCATAACAGGAAGCAAATACAGAGGTCTTCTATGACAGAATCGACTATAGCCCGGATCATTTTGAAATACGATCTTTCTGAGAATATTTGAAATCTTAATGAAGAAGGACCTTGGGTTTTTTACCCTCGGTCCTTCCTGCTTTCATGGTATCGTGTTTTTTATTTTACCTTCAGTTTTTTGGGAGTGCTCCACGCACTATAGTACTTCTTTCCTTTCTTTTTATAAGTGCGGATCGAGAAATAGTACGTCTTCCCTTTCTTCAGTCCTTTGATCGTCACCTTCGTCTTTTTCGCCTTTGAAACAGTAACCGTCTTCGCCCCTTTCATATTTTTCTTCAGGCTGAAACGGATCTGGTATCCGCTGATCTTTGATCTCTTTTTCCAGGACACCAAAGCAGATACTTTTGAAGAAGCAGCATCTTTTGTATTCACGGAAACTGTTTTGATCTTCTGGGAATCCAGACGGATGATCTGTGTCCCTTTGGAGCTCTCATCTTCGCGGTGGCGGCTGCCTCGATGTAGTAGATATACGATGTCCCGTTCTTTGTTTTCACCTTTTTGTCAATGTAGGACGTCTTCGTTACCGTCGCGATCTTCTTCGTCTTATTACCTGTCTGTCTGTAGATCACATAGGAGACGGCACCTGCAACTTTTTTCCAGGACAGCTTGATTCCGGAGGCGGTATTAACAGCTTTCGGAGCGGAAGGCCGCGCAAGCTGCGGCTTAGCTGCTTCATTCTGGCCCTGCTGACCTGGCTGCGTTGTACTGCCTGTTTCCGGCTGAGTCCCGGGTGTTCCGGACTGATTTCCGGATGAACCGGGCTGATTCCCGGACTGGTTCCCGGATGTCCCGGGCTGATTACCGGACTGGTTCCCGGTTGTTCCGGACTGGTTCCCGGATGAACCGGACGTTCCGCCTGCCGATCCTGTGCCGGATCCGCTGCCCGTACCTCCGCCGCCGGTTTCCCCGTTTCCTCCCTGCCCTGTTCCGGAAGGATCCCCGGTCTCTGCCGGCAGCGCAGGAATCACTTCCTCCATCCTGGTTCCGCACCAGATGCAGGTACCTGCTTTTCTGCCTGCCACGCCCGGCTGTGCTTCCACTTCGACGGTCCACCCTCCGCAGACATGGTCGGCTTCCTCCGTGAATTCGGTCTTCCGATATCCGCAGTTTTGACAGATCTGTTCCACAATACCCGCACTCTGACAGGTCGGTTCTGTCACGGTGACCGCTTCGCCGAATACATGATTCTCACACACCGCTGTTTCCCGGACGTTCAGGATATCTCCACAGATATCGCAGCAAAGCATCTCATAACCCTGCCGCTCATCGGTCGGTGAAAGAACGCTCTCCCAATAGGTTCCGCTGCATTCATGCGGTTCCACTACTGCCATTACAAACTGCTGCTCCGGTTGGTCGTCCATCTGAACATGCAGGACTCCGCTCGCATCGGAAAGCGGCGTCACCTCGATCAGGCCGTTTCCGTCGAACTCCAGAACGCCGTTTTCATAAACGG
>CACZZH010000314.1 GCA_902785635.1 uncultured Lachnospiraceae bacterium | reverse complement strand
TAAGGAATCATTGGGGGCAGGGATATGGACCGAGAAAAAGCGGAGAGGTATCTAAAAATCGGTCTGTTCGGGGCAATGCTGACGCTGATCGGAGACTGTTTGATCGGTGCGGCGAAATTCCCGGACGGGGCCAATATGATTGAAGGGTATTATGCCATCGCGCTGAAATATCTGCTGTACTTCCTGATGCCGGCAGCTGCTGTGTTTGGCGTGTTTTTTATCGGAGCAAGCGCAGTGCAGTTCATTGCCTTTATCAGTGGCCGTACGCCATTTCCCAAATGGTACTGTGTGTTCAACCTGCTTCTCGCAAAAGTGGTGTTCAACTCTGTTCGCCGGCTCGGGAACACCGCGCTGATCAACGGGATCGGTACGTCCAATATGAGTCTCGGCGCAATCGTCATGTTTACCACTCTGCTGCTTGGCTGGAAGAAGTATGTGGACGAGCGGGAGATCATCGGGGGTAGCAACGCGTTCTTCCGTGGCAGGCAGCAGGCCGGGACGGATCATATCAGATAACATCGTTCAGAGTTTGCTTCGCACCATGCGCGGCGCGGCAAGAACGCTGAGGCGTTCTTGAAATTCTTTTGGAGGAGCATAATGAAGCGGACAGTGAAATTATCCCTTGGAATGAGTTTTATCATGATGGCGATTGCGTTGATCTCACCTCATCTGGCATCACCGAAACTGGTGCTGCGATTTCTCCCGAAGGATGTTTATGAGGCCGGTAAGGATCATCCTGCGCCGTCTCTGCCGAAGCAGCTGCTGTGCCATTTGCTGCTGGCAATGGCTGCGGTATATATGGTCCGGGCCTATAAGGACGTGACAGGAGGCATCAAGAGAGAACGGCTTTCTTTCGGTGAGGCATATAAACGTTTGCTGACATTCCTGCTTGTGGAAAAGACGTTCGATATTGTCTGTCTGGATCAGATCCTGTGTATGAGCACAGACTATTATCAGCGCTGCTATCCGGAAACAAAGGGATGCGAAGGATGGAAAGACCGGTCCTGGAACAATAAGAATCAGGCGGTGAGACTGGTACTGTACCCGATCTTTTGCGCAGTTCAGGCATATTTGCTTACAAAACGGGAGAAGTAGAGAATGAGTCGGGATGCCGGCTGTCCGCTTTATGACAAGGCGAAAGCCCTCGGAACGCCGGAGGCCGTGCAGATGATCTGCTGCATGGACAAGGAATACATGACCGGATTCCGCGGGGTGAAATATGAACGGACGAAATCTGTGGCAGAGGGCGACGATTGCTGTGATTACCGGCTCTATGATTCCAGGAAAAACAGATAATGAGCCTTCATCCCCATGCGGTGCTGATCCGCGTCCTATGATGGTGGTTTTTTCAGAGCCTGGCCTTTCTTAGTTGAGTTGGTTGACCAAGACATCATCTGTACCACGGTTTCTGCCGAGGTGATGTTGTCGTTCAGCCCCCATTCCTGCGTCATGTCGACAGCTTCCAGGCAGTAAAACCGAATACTGTAAGCAAGCTGAGTATCGAGAAGATCGGTGCCCAGCTTTTTCGTATTCACCTCCACTGTTATATCAAAAGCATAGAATCGTAAGAATATTATTCAGAAAAGCCGTTTGGTGATATTTAATGATTACTATTATAGACAATAAGATGTATTTGGTTTATAATAGGAATCGAAAGAGGTGAGGTTATATGAAAAAAGCCGCATACAACATTATGCCCGGAACGGAAGAGATATTAAAGACAATGGGCGAACAGATCAAACTGGCAAGGCTTCGGAGAGACCTGTCTGTAGAACTTGTTTCCGAAAGAGCAGGTATCAGCCGGTCTTCCCTTTGGAAAGTAGAATCCGGTAATCCGGCTGTGGCGATGGGGATTTATGCTGCTGTACTGCATGCCCTTGGGAGTATGGATTCCGATCTCCTTTTGGTCGCGAAGGATGACCTGTTTGGACGGCAGCTTCAGGATATGAACCTGCTTACGAGGAAGAGGGCTTCACGGAGCCGCACGCGCCCCGCGGACGGAAATGGAGGAAAAGAATAATGGCGGCAGATATCAGAAAGATATATGTGTATGACGGTTTCAGCAGCGCTGAGCCATTACTTGCAGGATGCTTATACATTACACCTATACGCGGCGGCGAAAACTGCGCATTCGAATACGACAAAACGTGGCTGAAAAGGATGTCTCCGGCCATTTCCCTCGATCCCGAATTGATGCCTTTTCCAGGAAGACAGTATCCTGCCGGTAAACCAATGTTTGGAGTATTTGCGGATGCGGCCCCCGACCGCTGGGGACGCGTTCTCATGAATAAAAGATAGCGTATCAAGGCAGAAAGGGAATCACGAAAACCGAG
>CACZZH010000313.1 GCA_902785635.1 uncultured Lachnospiraceae bacterium | reverse complement strand
TGTACAGGAAAACACTTACCATCGATTTTCGGCAGAGGAACTGAAAGATATGCTTGCATACAAAAGCGGAGAAAACAATTATGATGAATGGATCAAAGCTTTCTGTAAACGGAAATACAATTCTGATTTTTCCCGTGAAATGACTCGATCCGTGTGCGAAGCCCTCAGACAATTCGGATACAATCTTTAGGCAGGGACGACCCGGAACCTGTAAAGCTCGTTTTTGCATTGACAGGAATTTTTTAATTTGTTATGATAGGCAAGCTATTAACCGGAGAAATAAATGTCACAGGAACGAGAATTCACACAAGGAAAAATATATGGGCCGCTTCTCCGCTTTATGCTGCCGCTGCTGTTTGCAAATTTTCTTCAGGCACTCTACAGTGCCGGAGATATGCTCATCATCGGACTGTTCGGAAGTACAAGCGATGTATCAGCCGTCTCTACCGGTTCCGGGATCGTCGATATGATCCGAACGATCATAGCCGGTTTATCAATTGGTACGACCGTCCTTCTCGGCCAGCAGCTGGGAAATGAAAAGACCGAAGAGGCAGGCAGAGTCGTTGGTACAAGCGTATGGTCTTTTGGAATTCTGGGGCTTCTGCTCACGGGTCTGCTGTTTGCCCCGGCTCCTTATTGGGCTCATCTTATGCAGGCTCCCGCAGAAGCCTTCCGCAGCACGGTTCTCTATATCCGGATATGCGCGGCAGGAACTGTTTTTGTTGCCTTGTATAACGTTCTCGGATCGATTTTCCGCGGAGTTGGTGATTCAAAAACGCCTCTGATCGTTGTTTCTGTTTCATTTGTTCTGAACTTCATCGCTGACATGATCCTCGTTGGACACTTTAAACTCGGAGCAGGAGGTTCAGCGATTACCAATGTTTTCGCACAGGCACTGAGCGTCGGACTTGGCATCTGGATCATCAACCGCAGACATCTGCCATTTCCTTTTCACAAATCAATGATCAGGAAGGAATCCAGACACCTGAAAAATATTTTCAAAGTCGGTCTGCCGATGGCACTGCAGGACCTGCTGGTTTCTCTTTCATTTCTTGTGATCATTGCAATCATCAATGATCTGGGAGTAACTGCGTCAGCAGGCGCCGGAGTCGCTGAGAAAGTCTGTGCTTTTATCATGATCGTTCCCGGCTCCTTCTCACAGGCACTTTCGGCTTATGTGGCTCATAATATCGGGGCTCACAGACCGGAAAGGGCTGTCCGCGGAATGATCTATGCCATTTTAACTTCCATTGCTGCCGGCGTCCTGATGTTTCTGCTTGCCTGGTTCCGCGGAGATCTGCTGATCGATCTGTTTGTCAGCGGTAAACCGGATGTTGTAGCCGCAGGATGGGATTACCTGCGGGCTTACGCTATTGATTGTCTTCTGACGCCGTTCGTATTCTGTCTGCACGGATTTTTCATCGGGGTCGGACATACAAGGTTTGTTGCCTGGGAAGGTATTTTCGGCGCATTCGGAGTCCGCATCCCGATTTCCTGGCTGATGAGCCGTCATCTGCCCGTATCAATGTTCCATGTCGGACTCGGAATTCCCTGCTCAACCATCGTGCAGCTTGCCATTGATCTGATCTACCTGCGCCGCTGCCTGCGGAGGCCGGAATCACTGAGGCCGCTTGACGACTGATACATCATATATATCAAAATCCAATTTAGTCAAAAATAATCCCGGATCGTCTCATTTCGCCGGGAAAAATAAAGCTGACCTGCCCTGACTGTTACAGATTTAAAATACTTTATAATTGCATAAAGCCACCATCAATTTATGGTGAAACACTGATTTGAATAACAGGAGAAAAATATGAATATTGATTTGGAACAGGCAAAAGGACTGCTGGAAAACAGCACCGCCCAGGCTGAAAGAATTATGAATGATCCCTCCCAGGTGGATGCTATTTTAATTCAGCTTGAAGAAAAACTGAAAGAAGTTCCCGCCATTGGAGAAACCCTTTCAGATCTTCCTTTGATGATTGCCATGGTAAAAGGATACATCACAAAGGAATACAGCAGGGTATCTCCGAAAGTTATTGCCCTCCTGTTGGGATCCTTCATCTATCTGGTGAAGAAAAACGATCTGATCTCAGACAAGATACCTGTTCTGGGAATCGCGGATGATTTAGCTGTCCTGGGACTCGCCCTGAAATTATCTGAAGCCGAGCTAAATGACTTCTCTGAATGGAGAAAGGCTAAGAACGAACCGGAAACACTGCTGTGATATAATATCAAAATAACGGGGAGCTGAAAACTCCCCGTCTTTATACAATGCGGGCAAGACTGTTTGGAATTTCAGAAGCTTTATTACTGGGTAAAGAGAATGAGCCTTTATGCTATAGGAGATCTTCATCTTCATTAT
>CACZZH010000312.1 GCA_902785635.1 uncultured Lachnospiraceae bacterium | reverse complement strand
TACTGTGCTTTGATCGGATATATCCATTACGAAGCTCCTCCGGCCGAGCAGAACTTTGCGACATTGCTGGAGATGCTGAACTCTATGGATACCCGTGAAGATGATGAGGACTATATGAATCCGGTAGACATTCTGTTCGCCAACCTGAAAAAGAAGAATCCAAATCATTTCGCGGTCCGTCAGTATAACAAGTTCAAGCTTGCAGCAGCTAAGACACTGAAATCCATATTGATCAGCTGCGGTGCTCGGCTCGCTCCCTTTGATATACAAGAAGTCCGGGATATCACAATGTATGATGAACTGGCCCTGGATACGCTGGGGGATAAGAAGACGGCATTGTTTCTGATCATGTCTGATACAGATGCAACTTTCAATTTCCTGATGTCTATGATTTACACACAGCTATTCAACCTGTTATGTGAGAAAGCAGATGATGTGTACGGCGGAAGGCTGAAAGTCCATGTCCGATGCCTGATCGATGAGGCGGCAAATATCGGCCAGATTCCCAATCTGGAAAAACTGATAGCGACGATACGAAGCCGTGAGATATCTGCCTGTCTTTTCCTTCAGGCACAAAGCCAGCTGAAGGCAATCTACAAGGACAATGCTGATACGATCATCGGCAACTGTGATTCCAAGATCTTTCTCGGAGGAACAGAACCGACAACTCTGAAGGAACTGAACCAGTCACTTGGCAAAGAAACCATCGATACGTACAACACAGGCGAAAGCCGTGGCCGGGAGGAGTCACATTCCCTGAATTATCAGAAGCTGGGACATGATCTTCTTTCTGTTGATGAACTTGCAGTGCTTGAAGGAAGCAAATGCATTCTGCAGCTTCGCGGTGTGCGTCCTTTCCTGTCAGATAAATATGATCTGACCCAGCATCCGAATTACAAACTCACCGGAGACTATGACAAAAGAAAGATGTTTGATATCGAGAAGTTCCTGAACCGGAAAATGGTGCTAAAGCCGGATGAGAAATACACAGTCATTAACATGGACGCTTGATCCTGGGCCGAATGGTTCCGGATCTTTTTTCGTTACTGCGAAGGAGGTGGTGCCTAACGAGAGTCACTTATTTCGAATGAATGGAATGATTAGAAAAACAACTCGCGAAAATGACGTTTACGAAACGTGGAAAGGATGGAAATGATGAGCGAAAGCATTATTACGATCAAATTTGCAAGAGGCTTGCTGGGTGAGGAATTCACAGCAAAGAACGGAAATGAACTGGTTCGGGTGAAGATCCCGAATGAGGATCCGGAAGATCATTCTCCCTGGGCAAGCTTCGTAGTACCAGTCGATGCTGTCTATGACAGTCAGAACGGAAAGGCGATCTGTGTGGATCTTCCTGCTGATGGAGAAACCACAGTCACCAAATCACATCTGAAGGGAAAGGATCCCGACGGGAAGAATCTCTGGGAGGATGAACGGTATAAGGTGAGCAATTCTCAGCTGAAGGAAATGGTTGAGTTCTATAAGAAAAAGCCCAGAGAGAATGCACGATAATGAACGGTAAAACTGAATATTCCTATCACAGACGCAGGCGGATCTCAAAAGGGTTCGGCTGCTTTTTTTGTTTCATGGCAGTTACAGCTGCCGTTTATCTTGTCCTCAATTCCAGAAACTCCGGTCACCGGACAAAACACATTGAAATCAACTAAGCGGTCCATGAGAAACCGGAAAACAGGAATTTTGGAATACACATTATCAGCCGCATAGACGGCAAAGGAGGAAATCGAATATGGCATTTTTCAACAGCGCAGTTGGTGTACTGCAGACTCTCGTAATCGCTCTTGGCGCAGGCCTCGGTATCTGGGGCGCAATCAACCTCATGGAGGGCTATGGTAACGACAACCCTGGTGCAAAGTCCCAGGGAATGAAGCAGCTGATGGCAGGAGGAGGTGTCGCACTGATCGGGACCACTCTTGTACCGCTTCTCGCAGGACTGTTCTGATCGGGAGGTGATCTTCTAAGTGGACACGATCTTTCAGCAAATCGCTGATTGGCTGAAAGAAATGCTCGTGGGCGGAATCATGAACAGTCTGACAGGCATTTTCGATGCTGTGAATCAACAGGTCGGAAATGTCGCGACGCAGGTAGGGACGACCCCGGCGAGTTTTTCGCCGGGAGTCTTCTCCATGATCAGAGGGGTGTCCGAGTCGGTGATCGTTCCGATAGCCGGCCTAATTCTGACTTTCATCGCCTGCTACGAGCTGATTCAGCTGATCATCGACCATAATAATCTGGCTAATTTTGAGACATGGATCTTCTTCAAGTGGATCTTCAAGACCTTTGTAGCAGTCATGCTGATCACAAACTGCTTCAACATTATCGGAGGAAATACAGCGATCGACGATTCTGCCATCGCCGGCATGCAAAGCACGCTGGAAGCCATGGAAGTCGGGCCGTTACTCGGTGTCTATCTACAGACATTCCTTCTGAACTTTGGCATGAGGATTATGTCTCTGATTATTTTCATTATCATTTACGGACGTATGATCGAGATTTATCTCATGACAAGTCTTGCACCGATCCCGTTTTCAACTTTCGGAAACAGAGAACAGAGCCAGATCGGACAGAACTATCTGCGATCCCTGTTCGCACTGGGATTTCAGGGGTTTCTCATTATGATCTGTGTCGGCATATACGCTGTGCTGATTCAGGGAATCTCTTTCTCCAGTGATGTCGTTGCATCGATATGGGGAGTTCTGGGATACACAGTTTTGCTTTGCTTCACGTTGTTCAAGACTGGAAGCCTGGCAAAGTCTGTTTTCAATGCACATTAAGGAGGTGGCAACTTGTCAGCATATATCTCAGTACCAAGGGATCTGACCAAGGTCAAATCCAAAATCTTTTTCAATCTGACGAAGCGGCAGCTGATCTGTTTCTCTATCGCAGCAGCGATCGGGATCCCGGCTTACTTCCTTTTGCGGAAGACCGGAAACATGAGCTTTGCGGCTATGTGCATGATCATCATTATGCTGCCGTTTTTCTTCCTGGCTATGTATGAACGGGACGGAATGCCGCTGGAGGTGATCTTCAGGCACTTCATTGAAGCCAAGTTCATCAGGCCTAAAGACAGACCTTATGTGACGAATAACTACTATACAGCCCTGCTCAGGATGGCAGAGGCAGAAAAGGAGGTGGACGCGATTGTTCTTCAAGCAGAAGAGAAAAAAAGAAAGCGTGGAGTTAAAACTGCCCGCAAGTCTCACAAAAAGTGAGAAGAAACAAGTCGAGAAAATCGTTGCCCGCGCAAGAAAAGATGACGGGATTCCCCGCACAGCGCAGCAGACAATACCGATCGACAGAATGTTTCAGGACGGTATCTGCAGATATGGGCAGAATTACTACACAAAGACAATACAGTTTCAGGATATCAACTATCAGCTGGCACAGCAGGAAGACAAGACAGCGATCTTTGAAGAATGGTGCTCCTTCCTGAACTTCTTCGACAGTTCGGTACACTTTGAGCTTTCATTTATGAATCTGGCAACGGATCCTGCAAGCTTTGAGAAAAACATCCGGATCCCGTTCAGAAAGGATGGATTCGATGATGTCAGGGAGGAATACTCCAGGATGCTTCGGACGCAGCTCGCCCAGGGCAATAACGGCCTGACAAAGACCAAGTTTCTTACTTTTGGCATTCAGGCAGAGTCCATGAAGCAGGCTAAGCCCAGACTGATCCATATTCAGACAGACCTGCTGAACAATTTCCGCCGTCTTGGGGTTGTTACCAGAGTGCTTAACGGAAAGGAGCGCCTAAAAGTTATGCACGATATGTTCCATATGGGCGATAAGGACCGTTTTGTATTCGAGTGGAAGTGGCTGAATGAGTCAGGCCTTTCGGTTAAGGACTTCATCGCTCCTTCTTCATTTTCATTCCCCGGCGGCAGGACTTTCCGTATGGGACCGCTCTATGGAGCCATGTCGTATCTGTCCATCACGGCATCAGATCTCTCTGATCAGCTGCTGAAGGATATTCTCGATATGGAGTCCAGTCAGATTGTAACGATGCATATCCATTCGGTGGATCAGAATGAAGCAATCAAAACGGTAAAACACACTATTACCGAACTGGACCGTTCCAAGATTGAGGAACAGAAGAAAGCCGTAAGATCCGGCTATGATATGGACATTATTCCTTCTGATCTTGCAACCTATGGCAAAGATGCAAAGGCGCTGCTGCAGGAGCTGCAGAGCCAGAATGAGCGTATGTTCCTGCTCACGTTCCTGATC
>CACZZH010000311.1:931-4203 GCA_902785635.1 uncultured Lachnospiraceae bacterium | reverse complement strand
CATGACTGCTCATATCATGCAGCCCGCCTACTCCCGCTTCTTCAATCCCGACATCAAGGATGACGAGATTATGGTGGGTTCCCTGAACTATGACCTTCACAACAAGCTGCTGCGCGGCAAGCTGGGCTTCAACGGCCTGATTGTCACCGACGCCTCCTCCATGGTGGGCTTCACCGAGAGAGTTCCGAGAGAAAAGGCTGTTCCCCTGTCCATCGCCAATGGCGCAGACATGTTCCTCTTCAACCGCGACATGGAAGAAGACTTTCACTTCGTGAAGAAGGGCTATCAGGAAGGCGTCATCACTCCCGAGCGTCTGGACGAAGCGGTTACCCGCATCCTGGCCATGAAGGCCGCCATCGGTCTGCATACCAAGAAGGCGGAAGGCACCCTGATCCCGCCCCTGGAAGCTCTGGATATCTTCAAGGATCCCACCGGCAAGGCTCAGGCAAAGGAAATCGCCGACAAGGGCATCACCCTGGTCCGCAACGAAGAAGGCCTGCTGCCCTTCGCTCCTTCCGTAAAGAACATCTATATGATCGTCGTGGGTGATGCCGGTCCCGGTTACCACAACAAGGACTTCGGCTACCACAAGCTCTTCAAAGAGGAACTGGAGAAACGCGGCTACAACGTCATCGTATATGACGACGCCAACCCCGATGTTCCCTTCTCCCTGGGCAAGAGCAAAATTGCCGACCTTCGCAAGAAGATCGATGTGATCCTTTACTTCGCCAACGTCCAGACCAGCGGCGGCGACTCCGCAGCCCGCATCTCCTGGCCCGGCGTGCGCAACACCATTCCGACCCTGGTGAGAGACATCCCCACCATGATGGTTTCCATCGACAATCCCTACCTGCTGACGGATGCCCCCGGAAAGCTGGTGGGCGAATCCGAATTCAAGGGAGTCAGCCCCATCGATCCCCTGAAGGGCCGTTTCACCGCCATCAACTGATCGTCTTGCGCAAAGATAAGTGTCCACAGGCAGATGCCATCTAGCTAGTTAAAACAAGGGCCCACAGCCAATGGTGTGCTACCCGTCAAGAGGACAGTGAAAAATCAAAAAGTTCTGTACCGCCAGTTGTGTATACAGCTGGCGGTATTCTTATGCCGCCAGATAGTACTGTTCATGATACTCAACTGGTGTCATCAGATGCAGATTCCGCTGAATCCGCTCTGTGTTATAGTAACTGATATACGACTCTATAGCTGTGATCAGGTCCTTCTTTGAAGTGAATCGTCTGCCATAGTAAGTCTCGCGTTTCAGAATCCCCCAGAAGCCTTCCATGGGTCCGTTGTCAATGCAGTGTGCAACTCTGGACATGCTCTGCTTCATATGTCGCTTTTTCAGTCTGCTGCAAAATTGCCTGCTCGTATACTGAAAACCTCTGTCGCTGTGAAACAGCGGATGGGCATCCGGTTCCAATGCCACAGCGTCATCAAAGGTATTCATGACCAATGGGTTATCATTATGGTCCCCTATCCTGAACGCTACGATCCTCCGGTCATAAAGATCTAGGATAGCGCTCAGGTATACCTTGTGAACCTCGATGCCGATGTAGTACTTGAACTCTGTCACATCGGTCAGCCATTTCTCATTCGGAGCGTCTGCATGAAAGTCACGGTTCAGGTAATTCCTGGCGATATGTGCCGGGTCATCACTGCTTCTTGTGCAGCTCTTCGGTTTCCACTTGATCGCAGACTGGATCCGTTCTTTACGACAGATCCTTAAGACCCGCTTATCATTCACGGCGATACCATACTTTTTGTCCAGTTCATCTCTGATTCTGCGGTACCCCATATCCGGATGCTTTTCATGGATGTCTCTGATCTTATCTGCGATCTTCTGATTTCGTCTTTCGCTGTGGCTGGCCGGACACTTCAGCCATCGATAGTAGGCTCCCCGTGAAAGATGCAGGTATTCACAGAGACGCTGTACAGGATAGTGTTTTTCTTCAGACAGTTCCTTGATCGCCTGATATTTATAAAGATGCCGAGTCAGAGACAGCGATCTTTCATCTCTAACTCTCTGACTTTTTTTAGCAGGTCATTCTCCATCTGGAGATCCCGGTTCCTGCGTTCCAGCTCGGCGATCCTGTCTCGAAGTTCTTCTTCCGGAGTCCTGGCAGGTTGCGTACCGACCCGCCGGCCACGGCGATCCTCCAGGCCTGCAGAACCCATCTTTTCATACCGCAGCACCCAGTTTCGGACCTGTTGGTACGAACAGTTATACTTTAATGCCATTGCACCATAGTTTTTATCATGGGCAAGGCAATCTTGTACGATTGTAAGGCGTTCGTCCGGCGTTGTCTGTCTGGCTTTTCTCATGTAGCTGCCTCCTCCGTTTCCGCGCGATTTGATCTCTCCATGAGTATTATACACCTTTAGCCAGTTCATGAGCTGTTGTTTTGATCGAAGGCCAAAACGTCCGGCGATCTGTCTTAATGATCCTTCCCCATTCAGGTAAGCAGTAACGGCTGCCAGCTTCAGTTCTTTTGAATAGTTTTTATTGTGTTGCTGATCCAACAGCCCGGCAGGCCCCTCATTACGGTAGATACTTACCCAGTCTGCAAACGTTCTGTCGCTTGCTAAACCAGCCAGGCGAGCAGCCTCATTCAATCCGATTTCATTTCGCAAGTATCGTTCCACCAGTTCAACCTTTAATGCCGGATCAAACTTACTCTTTCTGGACATAGAAATACCCCCAAGTAGGTTTTATATTTCAGTGTCCTACTTGGGGGTAGCATATCACATAGGTACGGGGTTTTCTTTTTTGCATTTACAAGAAAGAAAAAAGACAGGAAACCAGGGACGGATATATCCCCCCTCCCCCGTCTTTTTTAAAAAACGGCCCGTCTGGTGTGAATGAAAGATCCATACATGCGCCGTATCCAGAAGACCACACGAAGCCGCTTGTTTTCAGACTTTTTTCAGGCTTTTCTGGACGGAGAATCAGGACGGATACTCCCGCCTGCTTCCTTTCTTTCCTTTTTCAGCTTTTCTTCTTTTCTGTTTTTCCTTTCTTTTTTCCTGTTTGTTGCACGGATACTTTCCTTGTTTATTTTTGCATTATTTTCTGATGTTGTTTTCCGTCTTTTTTCCGTCCTCTTTTCCGTCCCGGAAAGATGGAAAATGATAAAGATATTTACACCGAAAATGATAAACGGGAGTGCACAGAGACATGACCTTGGTTTTGGTCACGAGTTTTAGTCTCGTAAATGCCTGAATTCACAAGTGTTTCGTGCATCGGGGAATAACACACATACTCTTCCGGTCAA
>CACZZH010000311.1:0-922 GCA_902785635.1 uncultured Lachnospiraceae bacterium | reverse complement strand
CGAAGATCACATGTAAGTCCCTGCTGAAGCAGCTCGAATGCTTTGGCAGGGATTTTTGCTGCAGGTATCTCTACAGCTGAGCGATGAACTTCAGGAGCACTTGAATCTGTTCCGCCGTTTCACAGCTCAGATTCCCGGCACTGTCGAGTCGCTTAAGCTCGTCCGTGAGTTCTATGAGGTACTTCTCCAGATAGCTTCTGGCACGGATGTTCGGATGAACGGTTATATCGTCTTCAAGAAGCCTGGCACGAAGATAGTCCTGCTTGGACCTGCCGGAGATATCGGCCATCATCTGAATCTTGTTGTATTCTTCCGGCGTTACCCGAAACGCGACGGTTTTAGATGTTCTGTGGTGTAGTGGCTGGCTTGCTCTCATTCCAGCACCTCCATCTGCGCATCCAGACTGTTTGCAATATCATTGTCCACGCTCTTGAAAGCGTGGGAATAATGCAGCGTGATATAGATGCTCTCATGTCCCACACGCTTGGCGATATCCGCCGGAGAGTAGCCTGCAGCGATCAGATTCGTAATATGCGAATGCCTGAAGCAGTGGATCGTGATCGGATGAAGACCGGCTTTCTGTGTTCCTTTCTTCAGAAGGTGGGCAAGCTTATTCTTGTTGATCGGGAAAAGCCTGTCCGATTTCGTTAAGCCTGGCCTGGAGTCGATATATTCCTTGATCTCTTCTGCCAGGGAATCGTTGATCCTGACCTTTCGCACGCTCATCTTTGTTTTGGGAGATGTTACCACCTCCCGTCCCTGCAGGACCTGCATGGACTTGGTAATGCTGAGGATCTTGGTATCAAAATCCATGTCGCCAACGGTAAGCGCAAGTAGTTCTCCTTTGCGCAGCCCTGTGAAATACAGTGTTTCGAAGGCATAGAATGCGTCGGGTTCATCCATAACTTCCTTGCGAAACCTG
>CACZZH010000310.1 GCA_902785635.1 uncultured Lachnospiraceae bacterium | reverse complement strand
GTTCCGATTGATTTTGTTTTCAGGCTCCGTTATACTTATTCTATAAAGTGACAGTGTATTCAGACTGCAGATCCGCATGGAAGAAACATTGAAGAAGTATCGAAAAACCGTTGAAAAACCATTGAAGAAGCATTGAAAAACCGTTGAAAAACCATTGAAGAAGCATTGAAGCAACAGAAAGGAGCAGATCATGAAACTGTATCAGTGCAATGGATGTAAAAAAATAGTGGATGTTATCCTTCCGTCAAAATGCCCGACGAAATGCTGCGGGGAACCGATGGAGGAGATGGTGCCGAATACGACGGATGCTGCTGTGGAGAAACACGTACCGGTGGTAGAGATCAGCGGCAATGTGGTAACCGTGACTGTTGGAGCAGCGGAACATCCCATGCTGGACGCCCACTATATTATGTGGATCGCACTGGAGACGAATCAGGGCACCTGCCGGAAAGAGTTGAAACCGGGAGATGCGCCAAAGGCTGTATTTGCCCTTGCAGAAGGTGAGAAGCCCGCTGCGGCTTACGAGTACTGCAATCTGCACGGTCTTTGGAAGAAGGAACTGTAAGAGGAATGGGACAGGGGACGGTTCTCTGTCCCATTTTCTGCCCCGGTGTGCGAACAGAAAGGAAGGAAAAGACATGAGCGGAAAAACATTTCTCTACACGGGCGGCTACACGATGCCGACGAAGCTGGGTTCCGGAGAAACAGTTGACCCCGGATGCCCTGGCATCATCTGTTTTTCGTGGGATGAAGAGCAGGGAACGCTGACCCGCCTTCATACTACCCGCGAAGGCGCAGACAACACGACCTGGGTCATGATCGATCCGAAAGGAATGACTCTTTATGCAGTTAATGAGATGAAGCAGTTCGGCGATGCAGAGGGCGGAGCAGTGGCCGCTTACCGGATCGATCCGGAAAACGGAAAGATCACCTACATTGGCAGACAGGTGTCTGCGGGAACGGATCCCTGCCATCTTACTATGGCAGCTGACGGGAAATATGTGATCTGTGCAAATTACTCCGGCGGGAGCTTTGGTTCTTTCCCCGTGAGAGAGGACGGGAGTCTGGCTCCTCTCGCATGTCTGCTGCGCCATGTGGGTTCCGGCCCGGACAGTTCCCGCCAGGAAATGCCGCATCCGCATCAGATTCTGCATGCGCCGGGAGAAGCAGGAGATACCTGTGTGTATATTGCTGACCTGGGACTGGATCAGCTGGTCTGCTATGATGTGGATCCCGGGACAGGATGGCTGCAGCCCTCAAAACGTCCGCCTGTATGCGCGAAGCCCGGACAGGGATCCCGTCATGCATGCTTTAATGCGGACGGTACCAGGCTTTATGTGATCACAGAAATGGCATGTGAAGTGAATGTTTATCGATATGATCCTGCAACCGGGGAAAATGAACTTCTGCAGATAATATCTGCAATGGGAACAAGGGTGAGCGAGAATGACCAGGAGTGTCTCGGTGCGGAGATCCATATCGGTCCGACCGGAAAGCAGCTGTACGCCAGCGTCCGCCGGAGCAATCATATTGCTGTATTTGACATCGGGCAGGACGGTACCCTGACCTTGAAACAGACGATCCGAAGCGGCGGAGAGATTCCGAGGGATTTCATTATCTCCCCGGGAGGTAACTATCTGCTTGCCGGAAATCAGGATACCGGAAATATCGTGATCTTTCGGATCGATCCCGCGGACGGAACGCTGTCCGTTCACGGAGAGTGCAGGGAAGCGCAGGGTGCGACGGTGCTTGCGCTCTGCTGTATCGGATGACATTCGGTCAACGGAAGAGTGATGTGTCCGGAGGAATCTTATCCATGAATTTAGAGGAATACTTTGAGATCATCCATAAAAGCTCCCCGGTGATTCGATACTGTGAGCATTTTGATGAGGACAGCGATAAATGGGATTTCAGCCGCCATTCCCACCCTTATATTGAGCTGATCTTTTTTCTGGAGGGCAAGGCAGATCTGGAAGTGGGCGGGCAGACTCTGAAGACCACACTTTATGACACACTGGTCTATCCGGCAGGTGTGGAACATCTTGACGGGCTGAGCCCTGAGCGTACGCGCGAGATCATCTGTCTCTGGGTGGAGATCCCGCAGCTGGTACTGCCTGAGCCGATCATTCTTCATGAACGGAGGGGAATCCTCAAAAGCCTGTTCCAGATGATCTATACCATAGGCAGTGACAGGGATCTCCACCCGTACCGGATGGAATATGCCTTAAAACTGCTGCTTATGGAAGTGTTGACCGAAGCTTACGGAACCTCACAGAAAGAGCACAGGTCCTATGCGGTCATTCCGTATATCGCGGAGCATTATACCGAAAAGATCACACTCGAGGAGCTGGCTGCCCTCGAACATGTCAGTGTTTCATACCTTACCCGTCGTTTCAAGGAACGTAGTGTCATGCATATCGTGTATAGAACACGAATAAGCCTTGATTTATGAGGGTTCGCACAAAAAATGAGCAATACCCCCTGTTTTTGTGTATAAT
>CACZZH010000309.1 GCA_902785635.1 uncultured Lachnospiraceae bacterium | reverse complement strand
CGTCACCCTGATTCTCAAGAACGGTCACCACTGTTCCCTGCGGTATGGCCACTATTGCATCCGCGTCCATTCTTTTCTCAGAACGAAGGTCAAGGGACGTCGGATAAACCGTACCGGTAAGAGCTGCGGTATCAAATACTTCCTCCTGCACGGTGTTGCCGGAAAGCTGTTCCGCCGCATTCTCTGCGTATTCTGCCTGTTCCGACGAAATTGGCACGTCATTCCCGGAAGTGGCATCCGCCTGTTCATTGTCCACACTCTCCTCAAGTACAATGCCGTCCTGCTGTCTGGCAGTATCCTGACTCAGCGAGATAGCGGGCAGAATGAGTGCATAGGTCGTCACGAACACAGTAATACATTCAAGAAACCTGACCGTCTTTCGCCATTTGCTCGTACTCTTTTGAAATTGTATGATCTGCCTGATTATTTTCTGCAGAAATTCCATACGTTTCCTCTTCTCCAAATATCCGGCATCTGTCTTAAGTAATTGACCGTACACGGTATTGCAGACCGTTACGTTCATCAATGTGCAGTAGAGTCACAGGACCGTCTTTCCGGTCTCGACTCTTCCATCTAAATACACTTACCCAAATTCTACCGCTGCATTGTGAAAAAACATTGTAAAAAAACACGAAACAGAAAGAAAAAGTAAAGATTTATACTCACCGCAGAGACAACTTTGTTGCCACAGCCTTAATGGGTAAACCATTCCACGTTGAGATATACAGAGTTATTATACTCCCAGACAGATACGAATACAATTTTTTTCATATTTTCCTTTCCATATGGATAACGTCAGGAAATTGCGAAACTCCGCTCGAGACGGAATTGTGAGAGCAGATCAATTCGATCACAATTTCATACGACTTCCAAACTTGACGAATCGCTTTCGTAAGACAATACTGATATCAGATAACAGCATGGAACTGTATATCCATTGTCTGACACGGGCAAGCAGCGAAACGGGCTGCGATAATCTTTACGAGGAAGGAGGAACCCGGTGCTCATGAGCGATAATTTTTCTGTTCCGGACAGGCCCCGGACCTACATCGCCATCGAGGCCCCGGACCTACATCGCCATCGATCTCAAGTCATTCTACGCCTCAGCAGAATGCGCAGACCGCGGCTTCGATCCCCTGACAACGAACCTGGTCGTCGCCGATCCGAGCCGGACCGAAAAAACAATCTGCCTGGCTGTGTCCCCCTCCCTGAAAGCGCATGGGATTTCCGGACGTGCCAGGCTGTTCGAGGTCGTGCAGCGAGTCAAGGAGGTCAATGCCGGGCGCCTGCAGAAGGCAATCCGTCTCGGCCTGGTGAAGAAATCCCCTGACGACCGGAAATATCATTTCAGCGGGTCCTCTTTCAGCGCTCCCGCTCTCGCAGCGGATCCTTCCCTGGAACTCACATACTATGTTGCCCCTCCCAGGATGAAGCTTTATGAGGAGATCAGCACCAGGATCGTTTCCATTTACATGAAATACATCAGCCCCGACGATCTCATCGTGTACAGTATCGACGAATGCTTTCTGGACGTAACTGCCTATCTGAATACGTATCACATGACTGCCCATGAGCTGGCGATCACCATGATCCGGGAAGTCCTGTCAGAGACAGGAATCACGGCAGCGGCAGGCATCGGAACGAACCTTTATCTCGCAAAGATCGCAATGGATATCGTGGCGAAGCACGTCCCGGCTGACAAAGACGGCGTGCGTATCGCGGAGCTGGATGAAAATAAATACCGGGAGCTCCTCTGGTGCCACAGACCGCTCACGGATTTCTGGCGCATCGGACCGGGAATCGCGCGGAGACTCGAAGCACTCGGATGCTTCACCATGGGGGATGTGGCGCGGCTGAGCGAGAGAGACGAAGGACAGCTGTACAAAGCTCTCGGCATCAATGCCGAGCTCGTCATTGATCACGCCTGGGGCTGGGAGCCGACGGATATCGCAACAATCAAGAGTTACAAGCCTTCCAATACCTCTCTCGGTTCCGGACAGGTCCTGATGGAACCGTACACTGCTGAGAAGGCAAAGCTGATCGTGCGGGAGATGACAGAGGTACTGGTCCTGGACCTGGTAAAAAAAGGACTGGTCACGAAGAAGATCGAGCTTACCGTCAGCTATGACAGGACGTCCGTCACGCTCTCCCATCGAGGAAGAACGGCAAAAGAGAATAAGTATAAATATTCCTCTACCGGCAAGCCTTATCACGGAACTGTCGGTCTTGATTACTATGGCCGGCCGGGTCCTAAGCATGCGCATGGGACCGGTACCCTCGATCGATGGACAAGCAGTACCCGAAGAATCGTGGACTGCATGATGGAACTGTATGATCGGATCGTTGATCCCGATCTGACTGTACGGCGCGTCAATGTGACTGCCGTCAACCTGCTCAAAGAAAATGAAATTCCCGAAGACGGTCCGGAACAGCTGAATCTGTTCGTGGATTACGATGCTCTGGAGAAGCAGCGGGAAGCAGAGCGCAAAATGGACGATAAGGAGCGCAGGATGCAGGAGGCTGCTCTCGCCATTCAGCGCAAGTTCGGGAAGAACGCCATGCTGAAGGGAATGAATTTACTGGAGGGTGCCACCACAAGACAGCGGAATTGTCAGATCGGCGGGCATGCGGCTGATCAGCCGGGGCAGTCTTCTTCCCGGCCCGGAACTTCTCCGGATACCCGTATGGATGAACAGGATGCCCGCACGGATGTAAAAAGCGGTTCGAAAGACAGAAAAAGACAGTAGAACCGGAGCCTGCAGCTCCGGATCCACCAGTTTTCATATAAGAGGTTATCATCCATGAGCAAAGGTTTGAAAGACGGCGAACGAAACGGCCGCGACGTCTATCCGGATATCATTGATCATCCGCACTGGCAGTCTCCTGTCCGCCCTCACATGTCGCTCTATGACCGTGCAGCGCAGTTCAGTTCTTTCGATGCACTTGCCGGGTACAGTGACATGATCAGGGAGGAGCAGAGAATCACAGACGAACAGGTCCATCCTGAAGGATATGAACTGGAAGTGCTGAATCAAAAGCTTACTCTGATTGCCGATGCGCTCCGCGTCGGCAGACATCCTGAGCTCTCCTTCACTGTCTTCGTCCCCGATGAGAACAAGGCAGGCGGCCGGTACGAAACCATCATCGGGTCTGTGAAAAAGATCGACCCGGCCGCCCGAAAAGTGATTCTGACAAGTACCGGTGCGGAAGACCGAGGAAGCATGAACCGGATCATCGCGATGGACCGGATCATCGCGATACATGGGGAGCAGGTCGATTTTCCGGATGATATGGAATAGGAACCGATTGTTCCCCACTTTGATCCGACTGTTCTCCTTGACAATCCTCTGTCTCAATGTTAAAAATATTGATGTATTTGTATATTAATGCATTAACTCATTAAAGCGAAGACAGCTGCCGCCCCTTCGCAATCCGGAGGTACACTTCATGACAATGCTCCCGACCTTAGATACGGTCCGAGAAATCGCCTCAGCCGAAAAGTACACCGTACTGCCGGTAAGCTGTGAAATTCTCTCTGATTTTACGACCCCGAACGAAACGCTCAGGATCCTGAAAAATATCTCCACGCACTGTTATCTGCTGGAATCCGCTCAGGCCAATGAGACCTGGGGCCGCTACTCTTTCCTCGGTTTCGACCCGAAGCTCGAGATCACCTGCTTGGACG
>CACZZH010000308.1 GCA_902785635.1 uncultured Lachnospiraceae bacterium | reverse complement strand
AAGCCAGAAAAACAGCGGCCCGGCCAAAAGACAGCAAAGGTAGACATCATTATTCATCGTGAACAGTCCGCGGTCATAAAGCCACTTGTCTTCAAAGAATAAAAGAACCAGGGAACACACGAAGGCCGCAGCCACTGTTTTTATATCGACCGCAAGCAGACGATGCTTGAACGTTACAAAAAGCCTGCCGATCCAGATCCAGATGATGGAAATCACAAATGAAGTAGTATAACTGATCTCAGTCGCATTATAGATCTTCGGCAGGAAGGAGGTCTTGTCTGCCAGGACACGCCATGTGTTCTGACCCAGACAGAGGAAGAAAAACAAAAAGGCGATGACGGGGATGATGTATTTTCCGACACCTCTGTCCAGCTTCGCGACGAAGATGATCCCGATTGCCAGAGCCATCAGATACCAGGAAGCAGGAAAAGAGGAACCGACCAGGATCGTACCGAAGAAATAGACGATTCCCTTATGCAGGTAATTCCGGTAAATTGTGGTAAAGGGAAGGAAAACAATAAACCAGAAGAGGTAGAGTATCAGATCCCGTTTCACAAATTTCCACAGATAGGTGTTCTTTTTACCGTCAAGAAGGCGGTCATATTTGCTGAAAAACAGAAAGGCGCTGATCATGAAATAAACAGGGATCAAGATCCTGCACCAGGGATGAAGCCAGTGAAATCTTGAATCTCCGAATATCCGCGTATGAACGATCATGACCATAAAGGATACGATGAACTTGAATAAATCAAAAGAATCATAGCTTTTTGATCTCGTGATTGTTTTGGTTTCCTGCATCAGAATCTCCTGCCCATATTTTTTCAACCGGTGAAACGCTTGAATTATATCACACACAGCATATTTCCATTACAAACACGCCGCATATTCATGGCCGGTAAGCAACTGTTTTTTTCCGTACTCTTTATTACCAGATCATGATCCTGTCTTCAGGTTTCAGATACATAGCGCTGCCTTCGGGTACGCCGTAAGTCTCCAGAAATTCATCGAACTGCTGCAGCGTCACGTTGATCCGCAGATGATCCAGCGGGTGGTCTCCATATATATCGGACCATTCCCGGGACAGCGTGGATTGTCTGCGCCACAGTTCGGAATAGGTGCGGAAATAGCGGTTATAATCGAAGCCTTCGATCTTTGCAGCAATATCCAGCCCGATGGTGATCCCGACGATATCCGCGGCAGCTTCTCCCCATTGCAAGTCTCCCGAACAGGAAGCATACGGAATCGGGCGGATGTTATCAAAGTGATCTGCGATCTTCTGCGCCCGCTCCATAAATGCCTGATAGTCCTCTTCAGGCATCCAGCCGTACGGTTTCTCATCGGTGATGACCATATTTCCGTCTTTATCGTAGCGGATCCCATTGGGATCGAAACCGTGGGTCAGCTCATGCCCGATGATCTGACCGATCATTGCCAGTTTTTCCTCTTTCGGCATATCCGGCCGGTAGATGGGATCCGAAACAAATCCGGAAAGGATGAAGAACTGGTTGAAGCACCCGTAATAAAAAGCATTGGTAACAGAGCTGCAGATCTCAGGACGCAGATCATAGCGCCAATCTCCTTTTACCCGGGGTCTGCCGGCAAAGGCGCCGTTATGTTTCATTCGTTCGGCGGTAAGCTTTGCATAGTTATCCAGGAAGGATTTTTCCGTATCCACCGCAAGATAAGAACTGTCAATCAGCTCATCCGGAGCCATGACCGAAAATGTCATGTTGTCCAGTTTTTCAATTGCAGCGCTTTTCCCGGCGTCAGACAGCCAGTCTTCCCGGCTGAGTCTTTCCCTGAATGTGTCCCGGATCTCCTCAGCCAATTCCATCAGGTCTGCACGGGTCTCCGGATCTGCGAAATAAGTCATATATGCATTTTCAGCAGCGACACCCATCAGGCCCTGCCGGGATAAGGCTTCTGTCTGATAGCCAATGTTCATGTTTTCTTTCAATTCTTCTTTGGAAACCGGATCTTCATACAGACAGGCAGCTGCTTCCGAATCAAGGCAGTCACATGCCTCCGCAGCCGTATGTGCCATGAGGTAGGATCTCAGCATGGAAAGGTTCTGTTCCGTGTAAAGCCGGTCCAGCTGTTCCAGGTAGCCCGGGTAATACACATGGATCTTCCCGCCATTGATATTGTAAGCGTGGAGCAGCCGCTCCAGCGGGAAATTTTCACAGAAGGATACGACCGTCTCAAAGTTCTGAAATCCGTACAGCGGGCTTTCCTCATCCGCCTCGCCAGGCCAGGCCAGCGGGAGCAGGAGCTCTTCCAGTTCATAGCACTCAGCCATGATCTTATCGGTTTCCTCTGCCGAAAATCCGGCACGCAGCAGAATATGCCTTGCCATGATATCAAAATCAGCCCGGACAGCTTCTACTTCTTCCCGGTCTTCGTTATGATAGATCCTCGGCAGGACTGAAAAATTATCCTCGGCAAGCTCTGCCGCCCAGTGCGACGTATCCGCTTCATCAAGCGTGATCGTGATACTCAGCAGATAACAGAATGGGTTTCGTTCCGGATCTGTCAGGAGGTCCGTCAATTCGGAAAGGGTCGATACACCGTTCACCGCATCCAGGTACTTTTTCACCGGCTCTATCCCGTCCGCTTCCCGCCGTTCCCAGTTCACGGCTGTATCATAGAAATCCC
>CACZZH010000307.1 GCA_902785635.1 uncultured Lachnospiraceae bacterium | reverse complement strand
CATCCCGTTTTGCGGATCTTTCTGATGCCAGGGCATGCAGTTGATCCAGGCTGTCGATATTGTGGTCTCTCAGAAAGAGGAGAGTTTTTGACATCTGCTTTAAGTTGAAGACCGTTGCCCAGCGGGCATAACCGGCTCCCTTTTCCCGCATTTTGCTCTGGATGTCGATCAGGAGATTTACAGATCTGCGAGGTCTTTCATTAGCAGCTGTTTTGCTATCCCTCTGCTTTTCTCCGGAGAGGGCCGCACGGATGTCAGCTTCCTTATAACCGTCATCAAGGGAAGACAGGCGGATAAAGCGTTTCTGGGATCTGCCTTTTACGGCAGTGTTCTTTCCCCGCTTTATTTCATATCCGAGCTGCTCCATATCCCGGAGGAATTCCTCAAAATCCCCGGGCTTCTTTCCCAGGGCTGTATCAATGTCGCCGCATAAGACAGACCGGAGATTTTCCCTTTTGGGGAAGGTGGTCCGTTTCTCCCGCCCGGAATAAGGAGCCGGCGTAATGACGGACAGCCCGTTTTCCAGGCAGACCAGATCGCTGACATGCTGTAACGCCAGGCCGGAGAACCAGAAATCTTTGAATTTTCGGCTGCCGTCCATGGCCGTGGAGTTAAATACGATATGGTTGTGTATGTGCGCCCGGTCCGTATGTGTCGCCACAATGAAAGAAAACTTCCCCTTGGTAAACCGCATGGCAAGCTCATGACCCAGACGGTTTGCTTCTTCCGGTGTGATCTCGCCGGGTTTAAAAGACTGCCGTATCTGATAGGCAATCACATCACTTTTCTGGGTCTTCCCGGTCTGCTGAAAGTACAGACGCTTCTGCAGAAGGAATTCCTCATCCACGGTCATAGGGTCACACCCGTAGGCCGTCACCAGTTCCCCTTTCTCTGTCTTCTCCGGATTCTTCGCATAATCCGTCCGGTCACCGAGGCTCTGTGCCACGGTCCGTCCCTTGTTTGCATGGAGTGCAATCAGTCTGGTTGCCGCCATCAGACGTTCCCCCTTTCTTACAAATTCCATTCGTGAGGTCTTATCATGTTCACTGGTCCTGAATTATCCCTGTTTCATGATCCCTATTTTTCCATCATCCGCCTGAACGACGAACTCTGTCAGCTCCGGTCACGAAATACCGGCCATTGCTGGATGATCTGGAAAACTACAATGCCGATCCTTTCCGGATCGAGCTCTATCACAAGCACCATCTGCAGGACAAGTACTACCATCAGCAGCGGAGGCAGGTATGCAGTGTCAGGAATGCGATTCGGATCATCAAGGAGCATGACCGGTACGTTCTTAGCTGCAAAAAATAAAAAAGCCGGGGACTGCGCCGGAACAGATCCGAAGCAGTCCCCGAAAAGCCTTACTGGATTGTCGCAATTCTTGCCAGGATCTCCTTGGCCGTTTCCCAGATTTCATCCTGCCTTACCTGCATGGCTGCAATATCAGCGCCATAGATGCTTCCTGTGGAGTTTGCCTTTTTCGCGACCTGGTTCAGGTTATTGCTGGAACTGCGGAGTAGCCGGATCAGTTCATTGATGTCGGTCATATCCAGCCTGACCACATACCCGTCAAGGGCCATTTTCCGGACATAAGCACTCCGGTTTTTCACGCCGGCTTCCTCCATCTTTTCCTTAAGGCGATCCATTTCCTCCCGGGTCCACAGTACATGGATTTCCTGATTTCTCTCTTTCATACACGAACCGGCACCTCCTCATCCCGCATCAGCCTTGGCCTGTGTTTTCTGGTTTCTGCTTCCGCCTTCTCGGCGGCTTTGGCAGCTTCAGCCTGCCTGGCTTTGAGAGCTTCCAGAACAGAACGTCTTTCCTCGGCTGCTTTAGATTCCTTGGCCTGCTGTCGCAGAGTTTCCGCCGGATCCGGCTGGGGCTGATTATTAATGATGCCGTCAAAGTGATTGTCGTTCTGTTCCGTTGTATCCTCCACAGCGCGGAGTGCGGCTCTCTGCGGATCCCTTTCCGGGAAACGCTCCGGATGAAGGATGATCTCTACCCGGTCACTGACCTGCGGATCATCAAAGACGACACCGTTCAGCCATTCCTCGCATTCATGCCAGCCGCCCATGATCATCACATTGCCGTAAGCGCCATAGAAGCGGAGATTGTCTTCCGTACTTTCTAGAGTGTCCAGAACGTAACCGGCGGCTTCCATCGCAGCGACCAGCTGATCCTTCTCCGCCGGATGGTCATGCAGCGGCTCCGTGTGGGTTTCGTCCCATTTACTCATCAGCTGCCTCCTTCCAATCGTCCTCATCGTCATAGACTGTGAAATCGACACCGGCGAAGTCAGCATCGGTCGTATTTTCCAGTTTCTTTACCATGCTCAGGCACTGGGCGATCAGCTCATCGTCCTGCATCATCCCCATCTCATTCATGAGTGACAGGATCGCAGTGCGTCGGGTGGACGTGTCAAATGAGCGGAGCAGGGTGATCTCTTCAACGGTAAACATCATCTTGATTCCTCCTTAGGTCTGCGGTTTTTTGCCGGAGCTTTCGGCTCCTTTGCCTTGGGTTTTACGGGTGTCTGCTTCTTCTCCTGCAAATCCTGCAGAACGGACTTTTTCTCCGGAACCTGCACAGAAGCCGGCCTCAGTTCATAATCATCTGTCTGCTTTTCTGTCAGTGGTTTCTGATATTCGACATAGCCCCAGGCATGAATAGGCTCGTTTTCTACTGGAATGCGTTTATCGAAGTTCACGATATCAAGGA
>CACZZH010000306.1 GCA_902785635.1 uncultured Lachnospiraceae bacterium | reverse complement strand
AGCGGGGCGAAGATGACGAAGGCAACTCGGAATACAGCAAGATCGTCGAAGGTACGGAGCCCGGGAAGACAGACTGGACGAAGAGCAGCTGGCTGAAATGACCTGGTATCTGGCAGTTGTTATCGCCGGGGAGAACCGGATCGAGCAGAACCTGGAACACCCGATCTCGTCCGGTAGCCGCAGCGACCGGTATAATGACGATCTTGACTCTACGGGCAGATACAGCTGGAGCTGCGGGGCTCGTTTCCAGAATCCGGAGGATGCTGTTCTTTATAGGGAGGAGCAGGCAGAGCGTTGCGCGGATTTGACGGAAAAGCAGCGGGAAGTCTACAGATACTACTACGAGTAAGAATACACCCAGGAGGAAATAGCGGGCATGCTGGGAATTTCGCACCAGGCTGTCTGCGATCGATTGGAAAGCGTGCGGAAGAAGATTGCGGAATACTATGAGAGGAACCGCTGATTCTTCTACCAGAACGGCGATACAGGGAAGGGGCTGGAAACGGTCCCTTCCTTTTATATGGCAGTGTAACGCTTCCTTTTGCCGCCGATAATGATTTCCTTCTGAGCACTTGCAAAGTTGCCTCTGAAAAACCATATAGATGGACGCAATTTCAGCAGCGGCTACCTACAGGGTTTCCAGGTCCTGAATATTCTCTGAAAAAATTGTTTTCGGAGCACTTGCAAAATGACACCTGAAAAATCATAAGGGTGAAAGGGCGTTGCTGAACGTCCTTTTTCAGTGCTGCAGCGGATGATCATTATCCGGATAACGCTGTAGAGCGCTGATAAACATAACTGGGATACATTTCCCGGAAAGGAAAAGGACATGAAACGGTATTCAGAAACACCAAAGAAGGTCTTCATCTGTTCTCCGCTCCGCCCTCGTGGTGAGACGGAGGAGGAGCGGCAAAAAGACCTTCACAGGAACCAGCAGCTGGCACGGTTCGCCTGCCGGTATGCAACAGAGCATGGCTACATGCCGATGGCACCGCATTTGTATTTCACGCAGTTTCTGGATGATGCTGATCCCCAGGATCGGGAGGACGGCATTCATTACGGCCTGAAATGGCTGGAGGAGTGCGATGAAATCTGGGTTATTGAGCGGCGGATTACCGAGGGAATGAAGCACGAAATCGCCGCAGCGCGGAAGTGTGGCATGCGGGAGAAACATTTTGTGATCTCCCTGAGGCCGGAGGAACGCCTTCTGAATGACCTGATCGGCGAAATATTCATCGAGATGTACAGCAACGTGGTCAAGAGGACATTTGATTAAGGAGGATAGCGAAATGGCTGAAGCAAAGAAGAAGCCCCAGAAAGCTGCTGGGGAGGCCGCCAACCTGGTAACAGTGGACGCGAACAGGCTGAGAGAAGCGCTGAAACACACTTTTGAGGGTGTGACGATGTTGTTCGACTGTATCGGACTGAACGTTCCTGTGGGTGATCCCGTCCGGGAAGAGGAGGAAAAGCCTAAGGAGAGCAGTTCCGCAGAGGAACCGGAATTCACTCCCGTGGAGGAACCACCGGAAGAAGTCCCCATTGTGGAAGCGCCTACAGACGAACCGCCTGTCGTGGAAGCACCGGAAGAAAAGAAGCCGGAAGAACAACCTGCGGAAGTGCCTGCTGTGACATCCACAGTCACTCAGGACGATATCACAAAGATCATTGTTCGGAAGATTAAACAGGATCGGTCGAACAATGAAAAGATCGGCGCGATCCTGAAGACGTACGGTGTAGCCAAGGTGAGCGATCTCCCAGCTGCGAAGTATGAAGCTTTCCTGACCGACATCTCCCAGATCTGAGGTGATGGAAGATGCCGGAAAGTCATGCGTTGCTTGGCGCATCAAATTCCAAGCAGTGGTTGAACTGCCCGCCGTCGGCACGGCTGCAGGAGAAGATCCCGAATGAAAGCAGCGTTTATGCGGAAGAGGGCACTTTCGCCCATTCGGTTTGCGAATACAAAGTCCGCAAGTACCTGCACGAACGGGTGAAACGACCGCAATCTGAGGAATATGACAGCGAAGAGATCGAGCAGATCACGGATGTCTATACGGAGTTTGTGATCAGCACGATCGAGGGAATGAAAAAGGACGGCTGTGAACCGCTGACTCTTGTGGAGGAACGGGTGGATTACAGCCACCTGGTTCCCTCCGGATTCGGTACGGCAGACATGATTGTGATCGGACGGGACGAGAACGGAAGGGGCCTGCTTCACATTGCTGATTTCAAAACCGGGAAGGGCGTCTTTGTGGATGCTGAACACAACAGTCAGCTAATGCTGTATGCCCTTGGCGCTCTTCATGCCTATGGATACATTTATCCGATTGAAACGATCCGGATGACGATCGTGCAGCCGAGGCTGGACAACATCAGCACTTTCGAATGCACCCGAGCCGAACTGGAAGCCTGGGGAGAATCCATCCGTCCGATTGCCAAACTGGCCTACGAAGGTGGCGGTGAACAGAAATGCGGCGACTGGTGCCGATTCTGCAGGGCAAAGCCGATGTGCCGGGCCTGCGCGGATGAAGCATTGGCACTGACAAAAGAAGAATTCCTGGATCTGGATTCAGGTGCTCTTACACCGATCCGGGCAAGTCCCATGGAAGAATTTGACCCGGTTTTCAAACAGCCGGGCCTGATTCCTTTCCACGAACTGGAGGAGATCCTGCCTACGCTGAACCGGATCAGCTCATGGATTGAATCCGTGTTTGCGTTTGTTTCCGGGGAAGC
>CACZZH010000305.1 GCA_902785635.1 uncultured Lachnospiraceae bacterium | reverse complement strand
TCGCCTTACGCTTTCAGGCACGCGCGCCATCGGGGGCAGGGATCATTTATAGCGAAATTGTTAGGACAGGAACGCAGACGAGATATGCACCCTACGCAGTCTTAGGCGCCGACGTAAGAGCGTTCCGTTTATGCGCGAATGCGTCGGAGCCTTAGACGAAGTTGGGTGAGAGCTCGGCGGAGTGGGTCCGGGTTTCGCGGTAATGATTCCTGCCCCCGATGGCGTGCATGCCGTCCGTTTGAGTGAAATTGCGAATGCGGAAAAACATATACTTCTGTCATGTACCCAGATCATCCGTAAGCCACGGTCCTTCATCTGCTGCTTTTGTTGCAAGCTCATCACATCTTTCGTTCTGCGGGTGTCCTGCATGTCCTTTTACCCAGATGAAATTGACCTGATGCGGTTCTTTGGCTGCGAGCAGACGTTTCCAGAGCGAGATGTTTTTTACCGGTTCGCCGCCGGCTCTTTTCCAGCCTTTTTTGATCCAGCTGTCCACCCAGCCGGCATTGAACGCGTCAACAAGGTACTTTGAATCGGAATATAATTCCACTTCGCAGGGGCGGTTCAATGCTTCGAGGCCGACGATGGCGGCCAGAAGCTCCATCCGGTTATTTGTCGTCTTTTCGTAGGCACCGCTGATCTCTTTGGTGTGAAGCACTCCGTGTGCGTCGCGTGCTTCAAGTACTGCAGCATAACCTCCCGGACCGTCAGGGTTGCCTCTGGCAGCTCCGTCTGTAAATATTTTTACCAGCATAGATATCCTTTCTGAGTGCTCATTATCTTTCATCCGTCATTTTCAAGGAAAAAGTCGCTTCTGGCGCGGTCTCCCGGAATGTTTACGGGGATTCCCAGGCATTTGCACTGTGCATGGATATCCCGGTTTTCCCGGATGTCGGAGGAGGCGGCGATCACCAGATCGGCATCATACAGATCCTCCCGTACATAATTCCTTCGGAGCACCTGTATATTTTCCGGCATTTCCGGTCCGGCCATTTCCGGGAGGTCTTCCGGACAGATCAGTGTGACCATTTTTGTGTACGGCGCCAGCTTACGGACAAGGCAGACCGGATCCTGAACGGATCCGATCACAACGATCTTTTTCTCTGAAAGATCCAGAAATACCGGGAATAAGGGTTTTTTGTTCATGAAAAGGCGGAACCTCCTTGACGGAATTTTTCTACATCGCGCAGGACACGGCAGCAAGCCCTGCCCTATCCAGGTTATAACACAGAAATATGGAAAGGAAAAGATTGGACTTTCGAAGGCCTGTGTATTATAATGGCGCGGAATCAAGACAACACCGGAAGTTTGGAAAAGTGGTGTAAGATATGTCAAAGAATATTGAAAAAAAGCTCCCGATCCCGGCACAGATCAAGAAAGAATATCCTCTCTCCGAGAAGATACTGACGATCAAAAAGGATCGTGATGAGCAGATCAGGAAAATTTTCACAGGGGAAGATAACCGTTTCCTTCTGATCATCGGACCATGTTCGGCCGATATCCAGGAATCCGTATTGGAATACACGGGGCGCCTGGCAGCTGTTCAGGACAGGGTCGGGGACAGGATCCTCCTGATTCCCCGCATCTACACAAATAAGCCGCGCACGACCGGGCAGGGTTATAAAGGGATGCTGCATCAGCCGGATCCCGAAAAGCGGCCGGATCTGCTGGCAGGGATCATTGCGATCCGTCAGCTTCACACCCGTGTGATCGAGGAGACCGGTCTTACGTCTGCCGATGAGATGCTTTATCCGGAGAACTACCGTTATCTGGATGACATTCTCTCCTATGTGGCGATCGGTGCCCGTTCCGTGGAAGACCAGCAGCACCGGATGACGGTAAGCGGAATGGATGTTCCTGCCGGGATGAAGAATCCTACGAGCGGGGATCTGTCTGTCATGTTTAATTCCGTTCAGGCTGCCCAGAGCAGACACAATTTCCTTTACCGGGGATGGGATGTATATACTGACGGAAATGATCTGGCCCATGTGATTCTCCGGGGTGCCGTAAACAAACATGGGCAGAGCATACCTAACTATCATTATGAGGATCTGATGCTGCTGTTGCATATGTATGGAAAAAGGGGCCTGAAAAACCCGGCTGCCATCATCGATACGAACCATTCCAATTCCAATAAGCAGTACAAGGAGCAGATCCGCATCAGCCAGGAAGTCATGCACAGCCGCCGGTGCAACGATGAGATCCGTGAGATGGTCAAAGGCCTGATGATCGAAAGCTATCTGGTAGGCGGAGCCCAGAAGATCGGGGAAGGCGAACATGTGTATGGACAGTCGATCACAGATCCCTGCCTTGGATGGGAGGATTCGGAACAGCTGATCTACCAGATCTACGAATCGCTGCGTCAATAAAGAACAGCGGATAAGGAGAATATCTATGAAACTGATCTATCCTGCCGTCCTTCGAAGAAATACGGACGGAACTTACACAGCATATTATCCTGATCTGGAAGGATGCTGCGTGACAGGCAATTCCCTGGACGACTGTCTGGAAGAGGCAAATGCCGCTGCGCTTCTGTGGATCGACACAGAACTGAATGAATTTGACGGGGAACTTCCGCCGGTCTCGGACCCGGAGGATATTCCTCTCGAAGAAGGGGAATTTGTCCGGATCATGAGTCTTACTTACCGGCTTACGGACGGATGGGATGAATGATCCTTCAGACGCTTTAATACGAGCAGAAATACTGCTGTAAGCAGAAAACCTTTCGCCA
>CACZZH010000304.1 GCA_902785635.1 uncultured Lachnospiraceae bacterium | reverse complement strand
CCCGGATGTCCGGATCCCGGAAATATTTTTTATAGCGCTTCAGATACTTTTCACCCATTTTGCTGGCGTAAATGAAATGGACCTTCGTATTCTCCACATGGATGTCTTCCTTAAGCCAGGTGAGCAGGTCCGTGTAATACTCGTTTTTGATGGACTCCGGGCTGAATTTTTCAAAGCAGCCCATGAACCGGTCTGCCGCCTCATCACTCATTTCGAAAAAGCTCTTTAACTTTTCTCTGGTTTTGGCCCTCTTCTTTTCGTTCTTCGTAAATCCGGTCAGGAGCGGAACCACCAGTTTCGACTGCAGCCAGGCACTGAATTTTCCGCTCTGGTCGAGATCCGGACTTCCGAAAATTCCGTGATCTATATGGATGTTTTCTCTCTGGATCAGCTGTCCCAGAAAGCTGCTGCCTAAAGATGAACCGATTGCACCGTCCAGATTACCATCAAAATTGTCGAGAATATACTTCTCTATTTTTTTCGTGACCGTGATCATATCCGGAAAGATCGATCCGCTGCCGTCAAAGCCGTCGTAATTGACGCAGAGCAGATGATACTTCTCCCCCAGCCGATCCAGCACTGTGCTGAAGTTCGTCTGATAGTCGCATGCTGTTCCGGGAAGCAGCATCAGGGTCTTTCCGGATTTATTTCCCATCTCATCAAATTGCATGTATTCTCCTCCAATATCTCTGCATGGCTTTCATTTTTCCTGACGGATCAATCGCAGGAACAATTTCTTTTTCAGGCTCATGCGCTATTTCTCGCCAGTCACCCTAATTACTATATTAAGTACAGCTAACCACCTGTCAAACAGAAAGCCCACCATACAGAAGTCTGTCCCCGACTCCTCTGCAGGATGGGCGAAAAATAATCGTTAGCGGTTATTTACTACTCTACTCCACAAATTCTTTCTTTTCAAGATACTCGGACAGGTTTCTCAGTGATTCCATCTCTGAGATTATGCTCGTAAAGAAGCAAAGCATCCGCCTCTTCTGTCATAATTAGAGCATCTTTTCTCAGAATCTGCTATAATATCTGTCATATTATTATCAGACGTCATGGTGGAGGAGGCCCTTACTGTAATGGCAGCTTTTTTCGGAGAAAATGAAATATGGACGAAGTATGAGGGAGACGGCAGAGAACCCGTGATCCTGGTGGGCGTGCGCGAACTCAACGCCAAAGAACCCGTTTCGGAGGAGGAATTCCGGCACTCCCTGGAAGAACTTGCGGAGCTTGCCAGGGCATGCGAGATGGAACCGCTGGATACCCTGACGCAGTCACTCTCCCACATCAACACCGGCCTTTATGTCGGTACCGGAAAGGCAGATGAAATACGGGCCTGCGCGGAGATGTACGGTGCAGAGCGGGTCATTTTCAATGATACGCTGTCCCCCTCCCAAATCCGAAATCTGCAAAAGCTCCTGAAACTGCCTGTGATGGACCGGACTGCGCTGATTCTCGAGATCTTCGAACGCAGGGCAAGGACCAGAGAAGCGCGGCTGCAGGTGGAACTTGCCAAGATCCGCTATTTAAAACCCAGACTGATCGGCATGTGGGAGACCCAGAACCGCCAGGGCGGTGCTTCCGGCTCCATGTCTGCCAAGGGAGAAGGCGAGACCCAGCTGGAAATCGACCGCCGCACCATTGATCACCGACTCAGCGAGCTGACCAGGGAACTGAAAGGCGTAAGCCGTGAACGCGCGACCCAGCGCAAGAAGAGACAGGGATCAGGACTTCCTCTGGTATCTCTTGTAGGCTATACCAATGCAGGCAAATCCACGATCATGAATGCAATGCTGACGCAGTATTCTTCAGATGAAGCTCCGGAAGGTCAGCCGGTCAGGCGGCAGGTCTTTGAAGCAGATATGCTCTTTGCCACCCTGGATACGACCGTACGTCGTATCACTGTGTCGAGAGGACAGGAATTCCTGCTGTCCGATACGGTCGGCTTTATTCACAAGCTTCCCACCTCTCTTGTCGAGGCGTTCAAGTCGACACTCGAAGAGGTGACTCAGGCGGACCTTCTGGTACAGGTGGTCGACGGCTCCGACCCGCATTGCTCGAAACATATTGAGGTCACAAAGAGCATCATCGCGGAGATCGGCGCCGGCCATATTCCAATGATCACGGTCTACAACAAAGCGGATCTCTGTGACCCGCCTGCTGCACATCCCGTCACAGGCACCACCGAACAGACCGTCGCGGGAATCACCAATGTAAACCTTTATCTCTGCGCCAAAGAGAGAAGTTCGATCGACTGTCTTTGCAAAACGATCTTTGATATTCTCCACGCGAAACGGACTGTCCGGACATTCCTCATTCCCTATGATCGGGGAAATGTCGTCTCGTTTCTGATGGAGCGCTCGGTCGTCCTGCAGACAGAATACACAGAAGATGGAACAAAAATCACCGCAGAGTGTGATCAGGCGACTGCGGATCAGGCAGAAAAGGCATTGCAGTGAAAGCCTGCTCAAATATGCCTTTATGCCTTGTTCCTTCTCACCGTCCATCAGGGCGTGTATGACTCCCACGACCACAAAGTACGATACGACCGAAAATGCTACGCCGATGTCCGCAAAAATTACGCTGCATACATACTGCGCTCCGTGATCCCCAATTGTCTGGCCCAGCAGCCAAGCAATTGGGGATTGTGCTTTCCTGTTCTCATCCATAAAATGAAGATCTCACCATCTTCTAAGCACCTGCACAAGCTTCCGATCAATATCCCGGCGGGTTTCCCTGCA
>CACZZH010000303.1 GCA_902785635.1 uncultured Lachnospiraceae bacterium | reverse complement strand
GACAGGTGAACTGGGTAAGGTAGATGCCGGCGGCGGCGGAACGATCTCCGCATATCTTGCCAAACTGGGTATGGAAGTCATTGACTGCGGCGTACCGGTACTTTCGATGCACGCGCCGTATGAAGTCATCAGCAAGATGGATCTGTATTTCACATATCTTGCCTATAAGTGCTTCATTGAAAACATAAAATAAGCCAAAGTGCTTTTAACCAAGGAGAAAATGCGTTATAATCCTTGTTCGTAGTATGGTAGGTGTGGCGCATGGAGCGTCACAAGAAAGAAGGTAAAGTATGATTATTGTTGTAAAACCAGGAGCCAGTGATACTCAAGTCCATGAGATCATTGACGTATTGGAGAAAAACGAACTCAAGGCGCACGTTTCCGAAGGTGCCGAGCGTTTGATCATCGGTGTGATCGGTGATAAATCTCGTCTGGCCCCGGGTTCGCTTGAAGTTCTCTCCGGCGTAGAAAAGATCGTTCCGATCATGGAATCCTATAAGCTGGCATCCCGTCAGTTCCGCCCGGAAGGCACTTCGTTCAATGTAAAAGATCTGACTATCGGTGGAAAAGAACTGGTCATGATGGCCGGTCCATGTGCCGTTGAAAGTGAAGAACAGGTAGAGGCGGTTGCCTCCAAGATGGTTGCCTGCGGCGTAAAGGTGCTTCGTGGCGGTGCGTATAAGCCGAGAACATCTCCATATGCATTCCAGGGCCTGGAAAAAGAAGGTTTAAAGATCCTTCGCCGTGTGGCTGACAGATATGGTCTTCTGGTCATTTCTGAGATCACATCCGAGAACGATATCGAGTATGCATCCAACTATCTGGATATTATTCAGATCGGTGCCAGAAACGCCCAGAACTTCCGTCTTCTGTCCGCTGTCGGTAAGTCCGGTATTCCGGTCATGTTAAAGCGTGGTATTGCGGAGACCATCGACGAGTGGCTGGGTTCTGCCGAGTATATCATGAGTGAAGGCAATTACCACATCATGATGTGTGAGCGCGGTATCCGCACATTTGAGACGGCTACACGTTCGACACTGGATATCAGCGCGGTTCCGGTACTGAAAGGGAAGACCCATCTCCCGGTCATTGTTGACCCGAGCCATGCGGCCGGAAAAGCCCAGTACGTACAGCCTCTGGCACTTGCTGCCATCGCTGCCGGTGCAGATGGTCTCATTATCGTATCCGAGCCTGTCCAGAGCCATCTGTGTCGCCAGAGCCTGCAGCATACTGCCGTAGTTAGGCTGAAAATAGCACGAGACGATTGCTGTCTTTCTGGTATTCATTGTCATATCTGTTCCTGTATATCATTCAATGGCTGCCGGGCCCGCTGAAAGGCCCCGCCTGAACAATGCAAAGGTGTCACGCCCTGTCAGGCTTTTTTCTTTTTCCGCGCGGGCTTTTCCATTTCCGCAAAAGCATCTTCGTAGATCTTGCGGTATCTTTCCGCCATCACACGGGTGTTGTATTTCTCCAGAATGTCCTTCCTTGCCTGTGCGGTAATCTCTCTCGTCTTTGCAGGGTCGTCCAGGACGCCGCGGATGGCTGCGACAAATTCATTGGCGTCTTTACAGACGTAGCCGTTGATTCCGGAGCGGATCACGTCCCTGTTTCCGATCACGTCATTGACCAGGCACATCTTTCCCATATACATGGACTCAAGGAGTGACATGGGAAGTCCTTCCCAGAGAGACGTCAGGACAAAGACATCCGAAGCCATGGACCTGCGAAGCGCTTCTTCACGGCTCATCCAGCCGGTCACCTCGATGTTGGGGGCAGTGAGTTCTCCGCGCAGCTCACCATCTCCGATCCAGACGAAACGGACATCCGGGAGCTGCATGGCAATCTCGTTAAAGAGACTGGGATTCTTCTGGAAGCAGATCCTGCCAAGGGTAAAGACATTGAATTCTCCGCTCTCACAGGGTCCGATCGTATCTATCATCCGCTGGATCTCATCCACATTGATTCCGTTGTTGACAAACATGGCATTTTCGGTCAGCTTCAGGGTCTCCTGATGCTCTCCCTCACTGCAGCTGATCGTCGTACATTTGCGGAAGGCAGAGAGTTTTTCAAGCATCTTATAGGAAAAACGTTTCGGTACGTTATAGTTGGACATCAGGAAGCTGTATCCGTGAGGTGTATAGAACAGGGGAATCTTCCTGCCGTTGAAGGCCCAGCGCCCCAATACACCTGCCTTGGAGGAATGCAGATGGATCAGATCCGGTTTCACCTTGTCAGCAATCTTCCTCAGTTCGCGGAAAGCACCCAGATCATGGCGGGGATCGATCGACCGCTCAAAGTTTCTCACGCGGATAAGATGCACCCTGTCATCAAAATATTTCCTGAAATCATCCGGTGTCTGTGTACGAATACCATAGGCGACATATATATCATAATAGTCGACAAGTTCATTGCACAGACCAACAAGGAAGGTGAAAACACCACCTCCCATTGCCTCCGCAACATATAATAACTTCTTACGATTACTGTTCATCTGATATTCTCCATCCGATGCTTCAGATTCTCTGCTTCCGGCATTTCCTTCGTGGGTCATATTTCGAAACTGTCCTGTATGCATAAAAGCATCAGTCCGGGACCTGCCGTATTTTTGCTCAATACTCATTTTATATGAAGGAGTAATTTTGCGCAACTGTTACTGATTGTCAGCTCTCGGTTACTCAAACTGCCTCGAATTCGACGTGTTTTTACGCCTTTTTTGCATCACTGTTCCGGCGGGGCGCTCCCG
>CACZZH010000302.1 GCA_902785635.1 uncultured Lachnospiraceae bacterium | reverse complement strand
GGCGCCGGCATCGTTCCCGTGACAGGCGTGACGGTGAAGGAGATCCGCGACGGAGAAGTGATCGGTGAAAAGGATGGCGCGGAGGTAAGCTATCCATGTGATTATGCCGTAATGGCTGTCGGATCCAGGAAGAGGGACGGCAGTGCTTTGGCAGCTGCCTGCTACGAGAACGGGGCATCATATTTTGAAATCGGCGACGCGGCCGGAGCGCGCAGGGCGCTCAATGCAACACGGGAAGGTTTTGACGCGGCGCTGAAGTTCGACGATCCTCAGGAACACGCCTATGCGCTCCGTCCGAAGAAAGTCGTATTCGTGACCGGCGCGACCGGTACCATGGGACAGGAGACCATGAAGCAGCTGCTCTCGAGGAGCAACCGTTTCATCACCAGGATCCTGGCCCGTCCTTCCGCAAAGAACAAAGAGCTTCTCAAGAAGTATCGCTGCCCAGCGCTGGAGATCGTCTGGGGAGACATGACGGATTATGATACGATAAAAAAATGTGTTGACGGCGCAGACTACGTACTGCATATCGGTGCTATGGTATCTCCTGCAGCAGATGCGTATCCGGAGAAGACACTGTATACAAACATCGGATCGACCCTGAACATCATCAAGGCGATCAAGGAGCAGCCCGATCCTGACAAAGTACATTTTGCCTATGTAGGCACGGTGGCCATGACCGGAAGCCGCCTTGAGCCGGTGCACTTTGGCCGGGTGGGAGACCCCATGTGTCCGTCCATCCACGATTATTATGCCCTCTCCAAGGTGTATTCCGAGGCGGAAGTATTTGCCAGCGGCCTCAAGTACTGGGTGTCGATCCGCCAGACAGGACAGCACCCCAGCGCGGAAGGTGCAGGGGAAGAACCCATCATCTTCCATCAGCCCGTCAATAACGTGCTGGAGTGGAGCACTTCCATCGAATCCGGTATCTGCATGGCGAACCTGTGCGAGGACTGGGTGGATGAGAGCTTCTGGAGAAGGGCCTACAACCTGAGCAGCGGCAAAGAATACCGCCTTGCTACGTGGGAGCTTTCGGATATTATGTTAAAACCCATGGGCCTGTCTTTTGCCGAGACAACAGATCCCCAGATGCAGGCGCGTTTCAATTTCCACGGACAGTACTACACCGACTCGGATCTGCTTGACCAGTATCTGCATTTCCGCTGCATCCCGGCACAATATTATTGGGCAGGTGTCTCCGGTGAGATCGAAAGGATGATGAAGAATCCGATGATCGCTGCCATGATGCCCACTGCGGAAGGAATGCGTGCTCATAATATTGAGATCGCGAAGAAGCGGATGGGATACCTGTGGATGAAGGAGAACCACGAGACGGATTGGATCAACGCTTTCTTTGGCTCCGAGGAGGAAATGCTGAAGGAAAGACCGCTTGAGATGCATCATCCCAGCGAAGAGGAGTCCTTCCTGAATCATGGATACAACGAAGAGAAAGGACTGGAAAACCTGGATGGAACAGACCTTCAGGAAGCGGCTGCGTACCGCGGCGGATCCTTCGAAGATGCGGCGCCGGGCAAAGAGATCGACAAGCCGGTCAACTGGAAGTGCGCGTTCGGGCATTCTTTCAAGGCATCGGTCAATTCGGTGCTGCATGGCGGACACTGGTGCCCGCAGTGCCTGAATAAATCCTGGAAATATCCGGCGATCGCCCGGAAGAACCCGTATTTCGCACAGGTCTGGGACGCACAGCACAGCAGGGAGGAGACTTACGAGATTCCGATCCTCTACAGTGCATATGACATCACGAGAGAGCTCAAAGAGAAACTGGGACTGTGCGATAGCAGGGAGTAAAGGATCATTCGCGAGAACGTTTCTTTTAACAATGATGCGGAAAATAAAGAAAATGCCGATCGAAAGAAACGGTAAGAACAAAAAATGATAAGAACGCCGATTCGGGCATCAGAGATATTCTCTGGTACCTGGACCGGCGTTCGTTTTGTTTTTAAGAAATGAGGAGAATTTAAAAACCAGAAAATGGCTCAAAATACCAGCTCATTTTTATATACAGAAAAAAATGTCGATGTAACTATTGAAATTACAACAAGCTGGCGGTAGAATGATGGCAGGAATATTGGACGGCGCTGAACGGTGCTGCGTGCCAGTGGCACGCGTTTAGCACGGACCGAAGCGGAGCGAAGAACCGGTGGACGTTCGCTTAGCGCGGACCGGAATGAAATGGAGAGGGAAGAATGCAGATTTCAAGCAGATTTACAGTAGCGCTGCATATCTTCACCTGTGTGGATACATTCAAGAATGAATATAAGGTGACCAGTGATTTTCTGGCATCGAGCATCAATACCAATCCTGTTATCATTCGTAAGATACTCACACAGCTGAAGAGTGCCGGACTGATCAATGTGGCCAGGGGAACCGGTGGGATTGAACTTACAAGAGATTTATCAGAGATAACCTTCTTTGACGTATATGAAGCGATCGAACCTGTGGAAGATGGCGACCTGTTCCGATTTCATGAAGCGCCGAATCCGGACTGTCCGGTTGGAAGGAATATTCACGCGCTTTTGGATGATAAGCTGAAGGCAATCCAGGATGCGATGGAAGCGGAAATGAAGAAGTACACGCTTCTGGATCTTCGGACAGGGCTGAAGGAACTTCTGGAAAAGGAAGCTTAAGAGAAGGGACTCCGGTAACCAGCCTCCGGTAACCAGCCGGGGTCCCTTTAAAGAAGGAGAAGAGGGTGTAGACAAGGGACTATCTGAACTATGTTGTTCATGAGATACACAGGACGATCGTGGAGGCAGTAGACGAAGAAGGACTGCGTCAGACAGGAAAGCATTCCGTTTCGGATTGAGCAGGAACATTGTCTGCACTGTGGGAATTGCATGACAGTCTGCCCTGTGGGGGCGGTGGTTAGGAGATGATCGACATGAAGCATGTAACGCAGGAAGAAAGACTGGATTATCTTGTAGAAGAATTTAAGACGGATTCCGGGGAATACAGGAATATTGAAACGCCAAAGGATACAGAGGGCAAAAGGAGAGTCCTCAGATCACTTATGAACATCCGGATGCCGCGGAATATTTCGTCTGATGTGCTGCGGGTTCAGGATGAATATCTGAAAGGACGCAGTGAAGAAAAAGGAATCGTTACATTATCAGATATACCGGAGATCAGAAAAGGACTGTCCATCTGGCAGGGAGATATTACAAGGCTTTTGGTGGACGCGATCGTAAATGCGGCAAACTCTCAGATGCTTGGATGTTTTGTGCCGATGCATACCTGTATTGACAACTGCATTCATACATATGCCGGAGTACAGCTGAGGGCTGAGTGCAGCAGGCAGATGAATCAGCTGCGGATCAGATATGGCAGGGACTATGAACAGCCGACCGCCGTTCCTATGCTGACAGATGGATATAACCTTCCGGCAAAGAAGGTCATTCACATAGTGGGTCCGATTGTTCAATATAAACTGACACCGGCGCTTGAAAACGATCTGGCAGATTGTTATCGGAATACATTGGATATGTGCAAAGAAACTGGTCTGAAAAGCGTAGCCTTCTGCTGCATATCCACAGGAGTATTCCGCTTCCCCAACAGGAGGGCGGCAGAAATCGCCGTGGAGACGGTGACATCCTGGATGAGTGAACATCCCGAAGAGATGGAAAGGGTGATATTCAATGTTTTTAAAGAAGAAGACAGAGCCATTTATGAAGACCTCTTATCGTGAGCAGCCAAACGGCTATCTTGAAACCATACAGAAGGGGATGAGCGCAGTGAGATACTTTAACCGGAAAATGTCATATGGGAAAGGTACACGGGAAGAACAGATCCTCAGGCTTCAAAAGGAGATCAAAGACGCGGATGCTATTGTAATCGGTGCCGGAGCAGGACTTTCCACATCCGCCGGTTTTATATACAGCGGAGAGCGTTTTCGGAATTATTTTTCTGATTTTGAAGATAAGTATGGATTTCATGACATGTATTCAGGAGGCTTCTATGTAATGCAGTTAGATCCTGAAACTTCATGGGCGTACTGGGCGAGGAATATTTATATCAACCGCTATATGAAAGGCTGCTTACGCTGGTCAAGGAGAAAGATTATTT
>CACZZH010000301.1 GCA_902785635.1 uncultured Lachnospiraceae bacterium | reverse complement strand
ATTTTCTCAACATATCCGGAGCACCACTTCTTTTATATTTTCGTAGAAATTAATAACCAACCGACTTGAAAGATGGATTTTTTACAATAACCTTTTCAGGTGTAATGCTCTCCAGTTCAAAACTGTATTCATAGAGCATACCTTCTTGTAACTCAATCGATGCTTCCAAACACTCGTCTTTCATATTGGAGTTTGCTCGTAACTTCAGCCAGTATGTGCCTGTCGGGGAGTTGTGTACATAGTATCCTTTATATTCTCCTGCCGTATTATTTGCCACGAATGGATCTATGAATTTCGCGTTATCATGGCTTCTTAACTGATAGATCACACTGCTGAATCTGTTCCCCTCGACATCTGTAATTAATTCATATTTATGTTCCGCCTTTCTGCGAAAGGCACCCATGAGGTTATGAAACCGGGGACCATTTCGCGGGAATAGTTTGATATACTTTTTCTGTAGGCCTCAGCATACTACAGAACCCGAGGAGGTGAGTGGCGGGGCTGTATAGCGGCAAACCCCGCATTTTTATATGGTGTCGGCTGTCCTAAAGGCATCAATGATTGGCGCAAAACCGTAGCCCGTAAACTTATCTCTTCCGAAGTTGACTCGATTTCGCCGGACAGCTAGTCCCTGCTGAGCCTACAATCTTTCGCAGGAGGGACGCCATGTTCAAAATCATCAAGTTTAACTGCTGCGGACTGGATGTCCACAAAACCTGGATCTATGCCTGTATCGGAATTACCGATGCAAACTTCCGCACTGAGTATTTCGAAGCTCGCTTCTCGTCTTTTCCAAAGGATCTACGGCGATTGGCTGTCTGGCTTCAGGAGCATAAGTGTGAGGAAGTCTGCATGGAATCTTCCGGTAAGTATTGGATCCCGGTATTCAATGTACTTGAGGAAACCTGTAAAGTGACGCTTGCTCATCCTAAGTACACGAAACCTCAAAAGGGAAACAAGACAGACCGTAAGGATGCCCGCTGGATCTGCGACCTGTTCATGTGCGGCATGATCAAGCCTTCCTTTATCCCACCGCCAGCTATTCGCCATCTTCGCGACCTTATCCGTTACCGCATCAAGCTGACGAATATGCTGACCAGTGAGAAGAACCGCGCTCAGAACTGTCTGACCATCTCCAACCTCAAATTGGATGATGTGTTCACAGATGTCTTCGGAAAGTCCGCCAGGTCTATTACCGAATACATCCTTTCCCATCCCGGAGAGAAGTTCGATGTCGCACCGTTCGTTGACAAACGCTGCAAAACTCCGATTGACCAGATTCAAGCCGCAGTGGATGGTGCCATCTCGCCTGAACAGACTGTTAAACTGCGGGAATGCCTGAATCATATCGATGAGCTCAACACCCACCGGAATCGGATTGAAGCAGAGATTCTTCAACTTGTGGAGCCTTTCTCTGCGCGGCTTGCTCTTATCCGTACCGTGCCGGGTATGAATAAAGATCCAATGACCGCAATCCTGATCCTTTCGGAAATTGGCAGCGATATGTCCGTGTTTCCTTCAGCCAAGAACCTTGTTTCCTGGGCTGGCTGCTGCCCCAGGAATGACAAGAGCGCCAAGCATGTGAAGTCAACCCGTATCTCTCAGGCTGGCTGTTATCTCAAGCCGCTTCTTGTCCAGATTGCCAACGCTCTGATTGGTTCCAAAAATCATCCGGAGTTTACAGAACGTTATCGCCGTATTAAATCCCATCGTGGTCACAAGAAAGCCATGATCGCTATTTGCAAGATGCTCCTGACCGCTATCTGGAACATCCTTTCAACCGGCGAGGTTTACAATCCCAATGGCTATCTTATCCAGACTCCTCGTCCCACCAATGAGACGAAGGTTCTGACTCAGAAACAGGCTTTGGAATTGCTCCGGCTTAGGGGATTTGTCATTAAGGAGGATCCTGTTGAACCCGAACCGCTTCCTGCCTGATCTGAACTAACTTGCGTGGCCATCCTTGTGATGGTCTGTTTGCTTTACACTTCTTTCCGGCTGTCCGTTAATTGAATGTTTCAAACTTTTGTTTTCTCCTTTTTTCAGATATTTGCAGCGATCTGTCGCAGGAAAGGGATCAATGAACAGCAGAACCGGTCACCGGTCGGTGCCGGGATCCTGCTGCGCAAAGACGGAATCGCAGTACTGGTTCCACTGAATTTCATATTCGTCATGGGGCAGCAGGATCAGATCCCGCGGCCGGAAAATCTTCCGTTTTTCCGCCTCCCGCACAAAAGGCCAGACCCAGTCGTCGGTTTCGCTGAGCACGGCCCGTACGGTGCGGAACCCGTCCTGTGCAGCCGCGTACAGGCGGGTATGGCCGTCCAGGGAGATGAACCGGTCCCCGTGGGGAATGACCTGGATGATCACATCCTCCGGCTGACGGATAAAACTCCGGACGGCAGCCAGCTTTTCCTCATCCACAAAGAACTGGGAAGGCTGGATATTGTCCAAATCCACTTCAAGGATCTCCGGGGCGGGGAAGGAAGCGACAGGAGAACCGGTTTCACTGTAAAACCGGCAGATGTGCGGCGCGTGGAAACAGAAGGTTTCAATCAGTTCGTCAAAAACCGCCGGGTCTGTTCCGCGGATCACGGCCTCCGAAGGGCAGGTGATTTCGATTTCGTATGGTTCGCCGCCGATCAGGTAGGCACCATGCTGCTGCAGCACGGTCTTTGAAAAACGGCTGTCCGTGTAATTGTCAATTCGCTGGATATCCATGGAACCCTCACAGTTTCAGTTCGTAGTCTTCCTCGCC
>CACZZH010000300.1 GCA_902785635.1 uncultured Lachnospiraceae bacterium | reverse complement strand
ATTGAGACTTTGCTGCTATTCATGTAATCCTCCTTCTGCGTACAGCAAGAGCCATTGTAGCATAATCACGGAAGCAAGTCACCAGATAATCCGTGAGTAAAGCGCACTATTTCAGCCCTGTTTCAGTCCTGCTACTGGTCACTGTGTCACCAGTAACGTTGACTTGCCTTATTCGCTTGCCTTATTTGTTAAGACCCGCCTGAAATGTATGGACTTTTGAGGTATACTGAGAGAGGAATGCTGCAGGTCGTTTTCTTTTCCGCATTCTGCCGGCTGATCTGCATGCTCTTTTTATTCTTCATCGCGCAATACTCGCGAGCGAGTCTTGAATTGCCAGCTGGCGCAGGTTTACATGTGAAGTCATTGTGTAAACGATTCAAAAACATGCACAAACAGTCCTGCCGCCGCAAGGGCTGCTCCGACATAACGGCATGGGAGGTGATTATGGATACCTATATGGATTTACTGAATATCCGCGACATAGACAATATATGCTGTCTCTGCATGATCTTTGTGGGGGGCGGCATTGTCGGCTGGATCTATGAAATGCTCTTTTACCGCATCAATGACGGAGAGTTTGTCCACCGGGGACAGGGTATACTGCCGTGGCTTCCGATCTATGCATTTGGATCGGTCTTTATCTGTATTCTGGGAATCCGCTTTCAGAATTCAAAGTTTGCGGTCTTTTTAGTGAGTGCGGTTGTGAGCGCCATCGTGGAATATGCAGTAGGCTGGTATCTGTATACTTTTCATAATGGTCTGCGTCTTTGGGATTACAATACGGAAATCTGGAACTGGGGCAATATCAACGGATATATCTGTCTTCGCTCCATACTTCTGTTTGCGTTTGCAGGGGTTTTCCTGATATTTATCGCTGTTCCTATGATCCGGCAGCTGTCACTTCTGGTGCCGCAGAAGGTATTCCGCGGGACAAGCCTTGCATTGTTCACGATCTGTATGATTTACTTTTTAAAAGAATATGTTTTCCGCTCCTGGTGACGGATACAGCAGATTTCCTCAGGCGTGCTTTGCAGGGATAAAGAAAACGGATAAGGAAACGGATAAAGAAGACGAATTAAGAAAACGAATGAAGAAAACAGGGGATTCCCTGATAGAAGAGGATCGTAAGCCGGGATATAATCCTGATGATTGGGGCGTTTGTATCAAGGGTAATGGAGGAAAGGAAGGTATGCTGGAGAGATGTGATTTCAGGCAGGCGCGGGACTTGATGATGGAACATGTGGATCCTGTGGGGATGCAGAAGGCTCCGCTAAGTGCCTGTGCCGGCCGCATTCTGGCCCGGGCAGTTACCGCGCAGGAGGATGTTCCCCCTTTTGACCGTTCTCCTTACGACGGGTATGCCTTTCGCGCAAAAGATGTGGAGGCTGCCTCTTTACAGGATCCTGTGACGCTTCGGATCGTAGACTATATCGCGGCGGGAGATGTGCCGCATACCGGGATCACAGCAGGGACGGCGGCCCATCTGATGACGGGGGCGCCTGTTCCGGAGGGGGCGGACGCGGTCCTGCCCTTTGAGAAGACCCGTTTTACGGATGAGGAAGTGACGATCAGTTCGCCTGTGAAGCCCGGTTCCAATGTGGTCCGGGCAGGCGAGGACATCCGGAAAGGAATGACGCTCTGCGGGGCCGGTGTCAGGATCGACGCGGGCCTTGCCGGCACGCTGGCTGGGCAGGGGATTTTTGAACCTTATGTCTACAAAAAGCCTCTTGTCGGCGTGATCTCGACAGGATCCGAGATCCTGGAGGAAGGGGAGGCACCGGCACCCGGCCGTATATACAATTCAAACCGTTACGCACTCCAGACCGCCTGCGAGCTGGCAGGCTGCAGGAGTATTTACATCGGAACGGTCATTGACGAGACGGATACGATCGCGCAGGTGATCGCATCTGCGCTCAAAACCTGTGATGCTGTGATCCTCTCCGGCGGGGTCTCTGTCGGAGATTTCGACTGTACGCCGGCAGCCATGGAAAAGGCGGGTGTTGAGATCCTGGCCCATGGACTGGCCCTCAAGCCGGGAATGGCAGGTGCCTACGGAATCTTTGATGATAGAAAGAGTGATCCTTCAGGGGGCCAAGGAGACGGAGCCATCCCCGTGTTCGGCCTCTCCGGTAATCCTGCCGCCTGTATGACTGCTTTTTATGCGGTGGTTCTTCCGGTCCTTCGCAAAATGATGGGCTTTGCACCGGAGGACTGCATTCCTGCAAAGCTCCGTGTGCGCCTGTCCGGGGATTACAGCCGTAAAAACCAGTCCGCCCGCCTTCTGCGGGGAAAAGTGGATCTGACTGCTGTGGTACAGGAAATGCAGCCTGCCGCCGGGCAGGGCAACCAGATGCTCAGCACACTTGCCGGCAGCAATGCTTTTGCGGAGATTCCCGCCGGGACGACCGTACAGGCAGGAGAAACGGTGGATGCCTTTCTGATGGGAGATATCTGAGCGGTTATGTTTGAGCATCTTGCCGGGACGGAGTTCCTTTACCGGCTTTGACCTTTACACCACAGATATTTTGAGGAATGAAAATGAGTGCGTTATATATCATCCGGCACGGAAAAACAGAAATGAACAGGGCCAATCTCCTTCAGGGGAGAAGTGATATACCCCTCAATGAAGAGGGAATCCTGCAGGCGCAGGAAGCTTCGGACAGTCTCCGGGACGTGCATTTTGACCATGTATTTTCAAGCCCGCTCAGCCGCGCCCTGCAGACAGCGAAGATTGTGGCGCCGCAGGCGGACCCGACAGTCGACGAGCGTCTGATCGAGATGGATTACGGGCAGTATGAGG
>CACZZH010000299.1 GCA_902785635.1 uncultured Lachnospiraceae bacterium | reverse complement strand
CAAAAGAATGATCAGCCTTGTCCTGATGATCACAGCTCTTCAAGCAGCTGAGAACAGTCCCTTTGTTGTCTGAGAGCAGCCGGTAGTTTTGATCATCCATGATCCTTGCTTTCATGCTGTCAGGCAGTTCATGGGCAGCCTGAGTGACAACAAATGCTTTTCCGCCGAGTGCATGGAATAAACGGATATTTGAGAAGCCGGATCCCGCATCCCCGCAATAGATGAATTCATTTTTGCCGATCAGCTTTTTCAGTTTCTTCCCGCCCGGAACGCCTGCAATAGGGTCACCTGCTTTTCCTGAGCCGATCACCATCGAAACAGGGATGCCCTCTGAATCCATGAACAGTCCCATTTCCGCAGCGAAATCCGGATGAGTGACACTTCCAGGCCCGTATCCGCAAAATCCTTCCCCTGTAACCGGAGACGGATAATCCTCCTCTTCATTTTTGAAACAGAAACGAGTGCAGTCGAAAAAGCAAACCGAAGGATTCCGGGTGACAAGTTTGCTGCTTTTCTCAAGCAGATGCCCGATATAGCTGTCGGCATTTTCTGCAAGGATGTCAAGGAAGCGTGACAGGTCCTGAACCGGAATGTCAGGTTTCCCGTAGTAATTCGAAACGGACCCGCCCTCTGCCGGCTTTGAAGCTGCTGACAGCGCAAGATCTGTCACGGTAAAGCGGTTGATCTGATTACAGTTAAAGGATGGCCTTCCATCCGCTGTGACCTTTTTAAAGAACGTATCCAGAGAAAGCTGCTGGTAGACGTATTGCAGATAGAAATGGCCGATATTCAGCTGAGTCATCCGGGAAGCTGGTTCATCTGTCTGCGGAACCTTCATTTCAAAATCCAGTTCAGTTCCGGCAGAGGGATTATGGTCCTTTTCCTCCGCCTTCATCTCTTCAAGTTTCTTTTGCGCATACGCAAGCGGATCATCTGTAATGGTCAGCAGCTCTGAATGTTTTCCGATTCGTGCAATGGTTTTGGTCGTCGTTTTCTTCCCGATGCGGTACCCTTTTTGAATGTAGTAAATCGGATCATCGGATTTCCTGTTATATGAGAGCTTCATGTCATCCCTTCATGAGTCGTAACCTGGTCATCTGGCTTTCGCAAACGGGGCAAATATCACTGTAAAAGTTTCCCGGCGTATTGACAGGAAGATCCGGACAGCCCATAATAATGCCCACCGTTCCTCCTGCGTCTCCGGCTTTTTAGCTGATGCGCACCACAGGAGGACTTATTTTTTCCTGAACGAGCTGATTCTATCCGTCCCGCATCCTGTGGGGGGAATAGACCGATTTCAATTATACGGCCGCATACGGCGTAATGCAAGTCCTATCCCCGCTGCCGAAAACGTTCGGTTTTGCTTGCATTCGGCCTGAGCTTTCCTCTATAATGTCAGAACCTTCTGCTCTCAGGATCTATCCATTTACATTGGGAGAAAATCCTGAACCCTCCCTTATTTCTCTGTTTTCTGGAGATTCACATGAAAAACCACGCTTATTCATCCGAAGAGCTCGCCCTGCTTGAGCATCTTCCCGTGCCCCTGGCGCTCTGGCAGCTCTGCAAGGACCGTCCGCCGGAAGTATTCATTCTGTCGGATGGATACCTCCGCCTTTTCGGATTTGCTGATAAGGAAAGCGCCCTGGCCTGCAGCCGTCAGGACCTGTACAGATATACCCATCCCCATGATATTGCCGAAATCTCTCTGGCCTTTTCCCGTTTTAATGCCAATGACCGCCCGTTCGATGTGCTCTTCCGTGCCCGAAAGCCATCCGACTCCGCATATCATGTCATTCATGCCACAGGGGAACGTGTCACATCGGATACCGGTCTTGATCTTTTGTCCATCACCTTTACGGATGAGGGGCTCTGGAGCGGGAATGGCGCGGAGCAGGAAGCGGATCTTCCGTCTTTTCTCCTCCACAGCCGACAGAAAGAAGGCGCCGCCCGTTCTGTCCGGTATGACCACCTGACCGGCCTGCCCGGCATGACCTATTTCTTCGAACTGGTCAACGCCGGAAGAGCGGCACTCCTCAAGAGCGGCCATCAGACTGCTATCCTCTATATAGACCTGTGCGGAATGAAGTTTTTCAACCGCAAATATGGGTTTGCCGAGGGCGACCGCCTTCTGTGTGCCTTTTCCGCGCTGCTTTCCGGGATGTTCGGCAATGACTGCTGCCGGTTCGGATCGGACCACTTCGTGGTCTTTACAGAAGCCAGGGACCTTAAGGCACGGCTGAATCAGCTGTTTGAGGATGCCCTGAAACTGAATAACGGGCTTACCCTTCCCGTGCGCGTTGGGATCTACCTGGAAGACGCGGAGGAGATTGCTCCCAGTACGGCCTGCGATCACGCCAAAGCTGCCTGTGACAGTCTCCGCAACTCCTACACCTCCCGCTTTAACTACTACACACCTGAAATGCAGAAAAGCGCGGAATGGCGGCAATACATCATCACCAATCTGGACCGCGCCATCCGGGAACAGTGGATTCAGGTGTATTATCAGCCCATCGTACGGGCTGTGAGCGGCAAGATCTGCGATGATGAAGCCCTTTGCCGGTGGATTGATCCGGTTCACGGTCTCCTCTCCCCCATCGATTTCATCCCCGTGCTGGAGGAAGCAAGCCTGATCTACCGTCTGGATCTTTACGTTCTTGAACAGGTGCTCCTCAAGATCCGGAGGCAGTCGGAGCTGGGCATGTACCTGGTTCCCCAGTCTATCAATCTGTCGCGTTCCGACTTTGAATCCTGTGATATTGTCGAGGAAGTCCGGCGCCGTGTCGACGCAGCCAGCGTCCGTCCGGAAATGATTACCGTCGAGATCACCGAGAGT
>CACZZH010000298.1 GCA_902785635.1 uncultured Lachnospiraceae bacterium | reverse complement strand
GCTGGTCTGCGGGATTATTTTCGGGATCGGCACGCTGGTCCTGCTGTTTTTCACGGTATGGATGGGTGCGCTGCACAAAACCTTCGATTACAACGGAAAGCGGAAGCTCGCGAAGACGATCATTGACGGCACGGCGAAATACGTTACGATCCCGGACGGTGGAACGGGGCTCGACGTGGGCTGCGGCAGCGGCGCATTGACGATCGCCTCTGCGAAGCGGAATCCGAAAGCGACCGTGGTGGGCTGCGATATCTGGTCCGGCGCGTATAAGGCGGTTTTTACGAAGAAGCGCTGCGAGGACAATGCGAAAGCCGAAGGCGTCACTAACGCTCGATTTGAAGAGGGCAATGCTATCCGTCTTCCCTTTGAAGATAAAAGCTTTGATGCCGTCACCAGCAACTACGTTTATCACAACATCAGCGGGCATGATAAGCAGAAACTCCTTCTGGAGACCCTGCGGGTATTGAAAAAGGGCGGCACCTTCGCAATCCATGACCTGATGAGCCCTGCGCGCTACGGCGATATGGATGCCTTTGTGAGGAAACTTAAAGCAGAGGGCTACGAGAATGTCCGTCTGATCGACACAACAGACGGGACTTTTATGGGTAAAAAAGAAGCTTCCTTGCTGGGACTTGCGGGTTCGACGCTGCTTGTAGGAAAGAAATAGACAATAATAACGCTTTCCGTGTCAACAGAATGAGAAAGTGTTTTTTACCGGCTGATAGTTAGTTAAAACTAACCAATCCGGGATATATTCAGTAAAATTCAAAGAAAAGAGGTAATTATGATGAAGAAAATCCCTGTGGTTCGCCTTTTAATCGCCGTCGTTATCTATACGGTGCTGTTTGTACTTGGCTCATGCTGCGGGCTGATCCATCCCGCATGCTATGCCTATGTGGGTACGTTCTTGCCCATTCTGTTTAGCTTTGTGTATCTGTATACTGCAGCGAATCTGCGCACCTTTGGAGCAGCAGCGATCCTGAACGGGATCGGCCTGGTCATCGGTCTGATCGCCGGAGAGGCGAATCTCGCCTTGATCATAGGAATGATCATTCTTGCGTTGCTTGCAGAACTCATCAGAAGAATAAACGGGTATGAAACACTGAAGGGTGTGCAGAGAAGCTTTATACCACTTGCCTTTTCTTTCTATGCATACGCTGCCCATTGGTGGACGAATTCGGAAGAATCTCTCGCTGAGGCGGTAGAGGAAATGCCCGTTGGGTATGCAGAAAAGATGGAAGCTGTGATTCATAACATTCCGATGCTGATTATCATGCTTGTCCTAACGATTCCTGCGGCCATCCTTGGAATGAGGATCGCTGAGAAAGTATTGAAAAAGCAAGCCGATTCTCTGAAATAAGCGAAGGAACGCAATTTGGACATAATAGAAAAGGAAGGTAGTTTATGAAAGAAAAGAAAAAAAGCGACCTGGCGGTGCTGCTCAGGTTTACAGGCAGCTATAAAGGCCTGACTTTCCTGGGCCTTGGTCTTTCAGCGGTCGCCATGGTGCTCGGGATGCTCCCGTACATCTGCATCTGGCTGGTGGCGCGGGATCTGATCAATGTCGCACCGAACTGGACTGAAGCTGCGGGAATCGCGAAATATGGCTGGATGGCCTTTGGGTTTGCCGTAGCAGGGATCGTTGTTTATTTCGCGGCACTCATGTGTACGCATCTGGCGGCCTTCCGGACGGCTTCCAATATCCGAAAAGCAGGTATGAAGCACCTGATGAAGACGCCCTTGGGCTTCTTCGATTCCAATGCCTCGGGGCTTCTTCGAAATCGTTTGGATGGAGCAGCCTCCGAAACAGAAACCTTGCTTGCCCACAACCTGGCAGACATCGTCGGAACTGTGGCCATGTTTCTTGCCATGCTGGTCCTGATGTTTGTTTTTGACTGGCGTATGGGGGCCTCCTGCCTGCTGGCAGCAGTTGTATCTGTCGTGGCCATGGCCACAATGATGGGCGGGAAAAATGCCGGGCTCATGGCGGAATACCAGGCAGCCCAGGATGTCATGAGTAAAGCCGGGACGGAATATGTCCGTGGTATCCCCGTTGTCAAGGTGTTCCAGCAGACCGTGTATTCCTTTAAGGCTTTTAAGCAGGCTATCGAAGATTACAGCGCAAAGGCGGAGCATTATCAGGCGGATGTCTGCAAAGTGCCCCAGTCCGTGAACCTGACCTTTACCGAAGGAGCCTTTGTCTTTCTGGTTCCAGTGGCACTCCTTCTGGCACCGGCAGCCCTTGCCTCCGGCAGCTTTGCCGGGTTCGTTACCAACTTTGCTTTCTACGCGGTGTTTTCTGCCATCATCTCCACAGCGTTGGCAAAGATCATGTTTGCCGCCAGCGGTATGATGCTGGCCGGCACAGCTCTGGGAAGGATCAGCGAGGTCATGAGTGCGCCGGTCCTTAAGATCACAGACCATCCCCAGGTTCCGAAAGACAACAGTGTGGAATTCAAGGATGTAAGCTTCACTTACGCCGGAGCAGAGATTCCTGCCATTGACCATGTATCCTTCAAGGTGGAACCCGGACAGACGGTAGCTTTGGTCGGGCCTTCCGGCGGCGGCAAAACAACGGCTGCGAGCCTGATTCCCCGTTTCTGGGATGTCAGCTCCGGGAGTGTCCTTGTGGGCGGTGTTGATGTCAGAGATGCCGATCCTCATGTGCTGATGGATCAGGTAGCGTTTGTCTTCCAGAATAACCGTCTGTTCAAGACCAGTATTCTGGAGAACGTCAGAGCATCCCGCCCGGAGGCGACCCGTGAGGAGGTACAGGCAGCACTCTCAGCAGCGCAATGCGGCGATATCCTGGAAAAACTGCCGGACGGCATGGATACGGTCA
>CACZZH010000297.1 GCA_902785635.1 uncultured Lachnospiraceae bacterium | reverse complement strand
TCAAAACACTGGCAAGCAGGTTGAACTGGTACGGAATGAACGGATATACTTCCGTAAAATCTTTCGCGCCGGAATAGAGCTTCTTCTCCACACCGTCATTGAAGACAATCAGGTTCTTGATGATCGTCGCTTTCTGCTCATACAGAAGACGCAGCGTCTGCGCTGCCGTATCGGTCTTGTCGAGAATCCTCTTCTTGATGACCGCGTCCACGTTTGCCGATGACAGGGACAGCCTGGTATCAAATCGTCCCTGGATCTTGGAGAAGTCATTTCCCTTCACTTTCGTGATGGAATCGATGTCCTGCTGACTGGTCACGATGACCCACGCTTTGCCCTTGCACTCCTTTCCAAGCTCTTCCGTTACTGTCTGCAAGTTGAGCATCAGCTTGGAATCCTCGCCGATATACTGGCCGATCTCATCCACAAGGAATACGACGTGGTGATTCTTTCCCTTGGAGTCGATGTAGGCTTTCACTCTTTTGGCAAAATCCTCAATGCTGATCTGGTACGGCTCCGCTGCCTTTTCACACCAGTTGCGTGCTGCGTGCTCGCTCATAAAGTCCATATCTGCCAGGACATCTATAACGGTATCCTGAATGAAGTCGAATTTATGGCGGTTCTCCTTCCAGGGCTTGCCATACTCATCTTCAAAAGCTTCCTCGAATTCCTTCATCCGGCCTGCCTCGGTGAGCTGCTGCTCCAGATCCGCCAGATGCGGCAGAGCCCCGCAGTATCCCTGCATCTCATTGAACACACGAAGGAAAACGTTAACGATAGCATCCTTGTTCTGTTTGCTGCCGGTATCGCTCTTGGAATCAATATTGAAAAGGACCACGTCGGAAGGCGTCTCTGCGGCAAGCCGGATATCCGCCAGTACCATAGGATCCGTAATCTTCTTATCCTCTGTGAAATAGTCCAGAGCGGTCCGATCCCCAACCTTCCGATTCTCCAGAAGGTAAGAAAGGATCTTCAGGAAGTGTGATTTACCGCTTCCAAAGAAGCCAGAGATCCAGACGCCCATCTTCGGGGTTGTTCCAAGAATCCCTTTCTTATAGGCAGAGAAGAAATCTGCAAAATGCTTCTGAAGTTCCTTTGTCACAACGTATTCTTCCAGCTCCTGGGCTACGTTGGTCTCTTCACTCTGTCCTACTATGATGACGCCCTGAATATCACGATCGATCGGCTTTACAAACATGTCCTTTAGCTGCATGGTATTTCCTCCGTAAGGGAACTTTGGTCCTTTTATTGCCTTATTTATCTTGGGTCACTTAACGAGCCTGAATGCTCTGTAATAATTATCGTCTTTGATCTCATTGAACAGGACAAGTTCCTGCTCATCATACGTACCGGGAAAAAACATAACTACCGGTACTCTCACAAATGCCTGATGAAGGTTGTTCAGCACCTTATGCGAGCGAAGGATCGGATAGCACTTTCCTATCCCCGTCAGAAACACAACGGCGTTTTCCGGCGTGTGATCCCTGATGTACTGCACGATATAGCTGTCGTCATCGTTGATCTTCATGGCATTGTTTACTGCTTTCGTGATCCTGTCCAGTCCGCGCCTTTTCTCGAACCTGTAACACTGCTCAAGGAAATCTTCTTTCTCGAGATAATCCATGATGATGTCATACAGATCAAATACAACCAGTTCGAATCCGTCGACACCCTTCTGGTTCTTTTTCTTCAGATATTCGACCCTCTCGCGAACTTCCAGCTCACATTCCGGCGGGTAATCGAACACCCAGTAATTGACTTCATTCGCTCTGCCGCTGCTCTGCCTGAAAGAAGGCTTTTTGATCGCAGCTTCCATCAGATCCAGCCTTTCCTGTATTCCCGCCATCACCTTTCTCCTTTCAGTGCCTTCAGATAATAATCCATGTGCTGCTTCTGCAGCCAGCTCTCCATTTCCGGATCCAGTATCGGCTTGAGGATCTTCCGGATCCCCCTGCCGTTATCCGTCACACCTGCTTCGTACAGGAAATTCCTATAGCTGTGTCCAAGCCTTTCCAATGTCTGGTCTGTCCAGCCGGCGGCTTTCTCACACTGTTCCTGCTTGTGCTTGAAGAACAGGCGGATATCGCTGGGCGAATACTCGTTGATTCCGATGATCATTTTCTCGCGGATGATCTCGTAGACAAATTCTGCAAAGAGTGTATCATTTGCCATAACTGCGACTAGCGCATACAGTTTCTGAGCGGCCATGTCACTATTCATAAAAATCGGATAAAAACTGTCGTCTAACGCCTTTGTCCTTGCTGACACTGTATTCCAGATCTGCTTTACACGCGCAGGAGTCGGTGCACCGAACAGGTTCTCCTCTTCGCTTGCCTTCTTTATTTCTTCCCAGGTTTTTCCCTCATTTCTGAGAGTAACCACCTTGCGAAATTCCATGAACCAGAACGCATGCTTAACGGCACCCGCACTATAATCCTTTTTTATATTCATAAATCACCTTTTTCCATTTTGTGATATAAAACCGTAACTTTAATTATACCGCAATCGGCAAAGCTATGAGACTGATTTATTTGATTTTGAACGGCTATTGAGTGTGATGGGCAAGAAAGCGGACAAGGCATAAAAAAATCCCTGCTTTACCACTTAAAAGTAGTAAAGCAGGGACATCTGATTTCCGTTAAGTGTATTACTCGTTGAAGTGACCGTTGAATGTACGTTGAATGTATTATGCCAGATGCGCTTAGATGCCTCCATTACTATCCCGGTGAAGAAGGGGAACCTCTTCGCTCAGGTAATTCGCATGCCACCTGTTAAGGCTTGCATGCACCCTTTTATACTCTGATTCGCTTACAGTTCGTGGCCTCATATTGACAATTTCATTGTCTTCATGGCTTGAATATAT
>CACZZH010000296.1 GCA_902785635.1 uncultured Lachnospiraceae bacterium | reverse complement strand
CGTGCCGTACATACAGAGCGGAGAGGCAATCCCCAGGATACAGGCCGGAATGATGCCGAACAAACCCCATTTCTTATCTCTCATGCCTGCAAAAATGCCATGGATCTTATTCTTTGCAAAAACGGAAATAAAAGATCCGATCAGCATGCCGAGGATCCAGTACCTGCAGATCTGCCGGAACTGGATCTCGAAATAGTACCAGATATATATGCATTCTCTTCTAAAGACTGTAAAAAGCTCAGCCATCGATATTTACCAGCTCATAGGTCCGGCTGCCAAGCCCGATCTCCTCTGCATGCTCCAGCGTGTGAACAGCATGAAGGGATTCCATTCGTTTTACCAGAGATTCATTGCCTTCTGCCTGATAGATCAGGTCCACGCAGGCCTGATCCAGCGCGACAGGATCACTGCTTGCCAGAATACCGATATCGTGGATATCGGGTTCCGCCGGATGTCCGTCGCAGTCGCAGTCCACGGAGATCCTGTTCATCACATTGATGTAAATAATGTGCTCCTCCCCCACATGGCTGCTGAACCCGGACACCATCTCCGCCAGAGCTTCCAGCCAGGCGTCCTGATCGCTGTACCAGATACTGCCACTCGTCTTCGTACCGGCAGTATGGATATACACTTTACCGCTCGGGGATGAGATCCCGATGCCGACATTCTTGATTGCACCGCCAAAGCCTGCCATCGCATGTCCCTTGAAGTGAGAGAGGATCACCCAGTCACTGTAATTCTCTGCATGGCTTCCGACGATCACCTTGTCGATCCTCGTGCCCCCGGTCATGGGCCACTCCACTTCGCCTTCCTCATCCATCAGATCAAAATCGGCGATCGCCGTGTATCCGTGATCTTCCGCGACCTGCCTGTGCATGGCAGAGCTTGAACGGGAACCGCCGTACGCCGTATTGCATTCCACGATGGTTCCGTCCACCTTCTTTACCAGATCACCGATCAGTTCCGGACGAAGATAATTGCTCGCCGGCGGTTCACCGGTAGAAATCTTGACAGCTGCATTGCCTGTCGGCGTCCAGCCGAGCGTATCATAGATCTTAACAAGGCCTTCGGCAGAAATATCGGAAGTAAAAAATACGACCGAAGAATCCGCGCCTGCAGCAGTATCAGATGAAACTGCACCTGCTGCGGCATCAGATGAATCAGCTCCGGCAGCTTCCCCGGCACTTTCCCCGGCCGGCTCTGCTGCATTTTCTGCAGAAGTGGCCGCCTTGTTTCCCTGCTGCGAACTTTCGCCCGCCTCATTGCCGGCACAGCCGGCCATTAAGAACAGTGACAGTATACAGGCAATCGACAGGATCCTTCTCTTTTTCATCCTGAGGTCCCTCCTTCATCCTGAGATTTCTTTCTCCAACCAAAGATTTCTGTTTCCATACTAAGACTTCCTTCACCAGCCAAAGATTTTAATCTCCATACTAAGACTTCCTTCACCAGCCAAAGATTTTTAATCTCCATCCTGAGATTTCCACCTGATTACAGACTCCTTCCCAGTTGATACGCTTCCTTCGGATATCCGCTGCGTTTCGTCATTCCGGGCGAACCGCATCCATATCCGAGCACCATGCCGCAGTCTCTGAAATTGATGTAACGGACAAGTGTCTTATAATGCGCTTCAAGTGCATCAAATGTCCAGTCATCCGCATTCCAGGCCACCGTCAGCAGAGCAGCTTTCAGATGCCTGCTGTTCAGGCTGCTGTTGTAAGCGCAGAAGCGATCCACCACAGTCTTGAGCTGAGCGCTCATACCATAATAATAAAGGGGCGTAGCGAAGACGACCATGTCAGAGTCAAGAAGCTTTTTTCGAATGATCTGCACATCATCCTTCTGAACGCATGGGCCTTCGTAACCGCATTTCACACAGCCGATGCACGGATGAATATTCGCGTGACAGACGTCAATGACTTCCACCGAATGCCCTGCCTCTTCAGCGCCTTTTTTGAAATTCTCAACCAGGATACCTGTCGAACCATTTCGATTCGGACTTCCCATCAATACAACGATCTTCATACAGACCTCCTGAGTCTTATCAATACAGCGATCTTCAAACGATTCTGCAAGTACCGTCAATACAACGACGTTCATACAGATTTTCCAGTTTCTGTCAATTCAGCAATATTCCTACGGATCTTCCAGATCCTGTCAATACAACGATCTTCATACAGATCTCTTAATTCACGTCAATACCGTTGAGTTGAAGCCAGGCTGTCACATCCTCCGGAAGCGCAGATCCGCCTGAATAATGGACCGACAGTCCCTCACCTATCACTGCGTCCGGTGCCAGCTTTGCGATGGCCGTCAGACTCTGCCCTTTTTTGTCTCAGCCTTTTGCACGGCTTTCCTGCAGATAACTGCTGTCTGTGTTCCGACAAACGCCCAGAACGACAGCATCAGCATGTTTTCAAGCAGTACCTGCCATCCGGCCTTCTCATAGTCCAGAAATGCAAACGGCACACGGAAGAACAAATAGTCCGGCATGCCGCTCTGAAGGAACAGGTTGAGACCGATTCCGCCGATCCCGACAAAGATGCAAGTCAGGATCGTCTTTGTCCTGTCTTTCAGTTTCAGACCGGCAGTCATAGCCGGGATATGCATTCCCAGATGGAGCCCCATCAGCACAAAGCACCAGTGAGACATGGAAAGATGCATCCTGCGCACAAAAGATACCGGTGCCATGCCGTAAAGGAACGGCACCGCATAGCCGCTCATGGACATGCCGCAGAAAGCAGTAAGTGCAATCCCAAGGAGCAGCAGGATGTTCAGGATCGTTGTGACAGTGCGGTACGGATTGTATTTTCCTTTAAAAAGAGCTCCGTACCATTTCCGGTTCAGGATCTGATGAATGATAACAAGCACCGTCATGCCCATGCCGATCCACTCATGTGC
>CACZZH010000295.1 GCA_902785635.1 uncultured Lachnospiraceae bacterium | reverse complement strand
AGCCGTATTACTTCAGGGGTAAAGCTTATGAATCTGAACGATAAAGATGTGGTTGCCTGTATTGCGAAGGTAAAGGAAGAAAAGGATCTATAAAAACAGCAGCAGAAACCGCCGCAGCGGTTTCTGTTGTTGTCTCATAGGAAATATATTCGATCTCATACACAGAAAGGGGAAGAAATGTTGTTTAACGGTAAAAGAAAGTTTTTTTTGACATTACTTGCGGCAGTATTTTGTACAGGACTGAATATGAATGCTATGAGTAAAGAGTATTCGGTATGTATTGATCCGGGACATCAGGGAAGCTGGGTCGATATGAGCGCTCCGGAGAGCATAGCGCCAGGATCTGACCAGACAAAGGCAAAGTGTACGACAGGAACGACCGGAAAAACAACGGGAGTGCCGGAATATCAGCTGAATCTGGATATCTCTCTTGCCCTGGAAAAGGAGCTTACGGACCGGGGATATAAGGTCGCAATGACAAGGAAAGATAATGATACAGCCATAAGCAACAGCGAAAGAGCTTTATTTGCCTCGGAAAACGGCTGTGATATTGCTGTCCGGATCCATGCAAACGGATCAGATGACACGAGTGTCAGCGGGGCTTTGGCCATGGTAATGTCTCAGAACAATCCATATGTCGGGAATCTTTTTGAGGAGAGTTCCAGACTGGCGACAAGTATTCTGAACAGCTATTGCATGGAGACCGGATTTAAGAATCTCGGAATCCAGCCCCATGATGATATGACAGGACTCAACTGGAGTAAGGTACCGGTAATGATCCTGGAGATGGGATTTATGTCAAACGCAAGTGATGATACTTTGATGCAGGATAAGGAAATGCAGAAAAAGATGGTCAAAGGAATTGCGGACGGTATCGATGCATACTTCGGGAAAAACGGAGATGCAAAGGAAAGTGCGACAGAGAAAAAGGAACAGGAAAGTGAAGGTCTTACTGAGGATAAGGTGCATCCGGAACCTGCTCCTGAGGAAAAGCCGCTGGAGGGAGTTGCTTCGATGATCGGCAAGGATAAAGAAAAAGAAAAGGATAAGGCCGACAGTCATGCGTATCCGGATGCGGATTTTCTTGCGGATCCGTTGATGTCTGCAGTATTTAATCAGTATATTGCTGCCAGAGAACAGAAGGGCCAGTCCTGGGCTGTAGGCTTCGAAAAGCTTGTACGCCCGGATGCGGGAAAAACTGCTCAAACAGAGACAGGCACAGAGGCAGCAAAGGAAGCCGGAACAGAAAAAGCTGCTCAGACAGAGAAGACTTCTACGGAGACAGAGAAAAAAGAAGAAAATAAGGGAAAGATTCTTGAATATCACGGAGATATCGTCATGCAGTCAGCCAGCGTGGTGAAGGTGTTTATCATGGGGGCTGTTTATGACCGGGTCCTGTATCCGAAGGATGAGGCACATAAGGTGCCCTATAACGGAGATCTTACTTCTCTGCTTCAGGCAATGATCACGGTGAGTGATAACGATGCCGCAAACCGGCTGATCGAAGTTCTGGGAGAAGGCAATTTCCAGAAGGGTGCTGAGGTCATGCGGGAATTCTGTATGGAGTACGGCTATGTGAGTACCAGCATCGGAAGAAGATTCATGGAGAGCAAGCCGACCGGAGATAATTATACCAGCGTGTCAGACTGCCGTAAGATCCTCTCAGATATCTACTACGGAAAATGCGTAAACAAAGAAGCATCTGAGAAAATGCTCGGACTTCTGAAGGGACAGAAAATGCGCAATAAGATTCCTGCAGGTCTTCCCGCTGGTTTCTCCTGTGCAAACAAGACCGGGGAAATGCCGGAAGGATACGGACTTGGCTGCATCGAAAATGATCTGGCGATCGTATTCGGACCCGAAGGAGATTATGTGCTTTGTGTTCTTTCCAATAACCTTGGCGGGGATAACGTAGGAGCCCAGCAGAATATTGCCGCGATCTCTTCATATGTTGCGAACAATATATCCTTTAAGGATTGAAATATATGATTCATCATATAATAATTGAAGACACTTCACAAAAGCATAGTTATGTATTATAATCATCTTCAATTCTTATGAATGGGATAATGAGCAAGAACGCTTCAAACGTTTTTTGCATGTCTGTATACAGGAAGCGGCAGCTTCACAATACTTAGATTGGAGAATACATTTTCATGAAGATTCGTCGATGCGCGGCGATTCTGGCGGCAAAAGTACTCAGTTTCGGATGTAAAGCTGCCGGAAAGCAGGGCGTTACGATGGCCGGAAAGCTGGCCATGAAAATAGATCCGGGCATACTCAGGGATCTGTCCTCTCAGGTGCGTTTCCAGACCTATATGGTGTGCGGAACGAACGGAAAAACAACGACCAATAATCTTCTGGCCAGTGCGCTGGAAGCAGAAGGGAAAAAGGTGATCTGCAACCGTACCGGTTCCAATATGCTGATGGGTGTTGCGGCAGCTTTTGTACTGAATGCGTCGGTTACCGGAAAGATCGATGCGGATTATGCCTGCATCGAGGTGGATGAGGCTTCCGCGGTGAGGGTCCTTCCCTATATGAAACCGGATTACATGATTCTTACAAATCTGTTCCGGGATCAGCTGGACCGCTACGGGGAGATCGATATCACGATGGATTATCTGGAAAAGGCCATGGAGATGGTCCCCGGCATGAAGCTGATCTTCAATGGGGACGATTCCCTTTCTGCCTATCTGGCGGAAAAGAGCGGACACAGCTGTGCTGCATTTGGCATCAGCCAGCAGGTATTTGAGCAGAAGGAGACCGGTGAGATCCGGGAAGGAAGATTCTGCAAAAAATGCGGCGGACGTCTGGAATATGATTTTTATCATTACTCGCAGATGGGGGTCTATCACTGTCCGTCCTGCGGTTTTTCGAGACCGGAGATACTCTTCGACGCCAGTGACATCTCCATGAAG
>CACZZH010000294.1 GCA_902785635.1 uncultured Lachnospiraceae bacterium | reverse complement strand
CTGTACAATCTGGTCGTGTATGTGCGAATGCCCCGGATCGTACTGAATCTGTTTGCAGGCGCCATTCTCAGTGTATCAGGAATTCTTATGCAGACCCTTACAAGGAATCCGCTTGCAGAACCTTATGTACTCGGAGTTTCCTCGGGAGCCAGTACCGGTGCAGCAGGTGCGATCGTTTTTCACTGGTTTTCTTTTCTGTCAGGAGGAAGAATCTTTTTCTCTGCTTTTGTATTCAGTTTTCTTGCGATCGCACTGGTCCTTCTGATGCAGGGAAGGAGTTCCAGTCCGGTAAGGCTGGTACTGACGGGAATGGGTGTTTCCGGCTTTTTTCAGGCGGCGACAACACTGATCGTCTATCTGTCCAGGGACGAAGCCCAGGCCCGTTCCGCCCAGTTCTGGATCACCGGATCCTTTTCCGGTTCCGACTGGAGTGATGTAATAGCTGCTGCTGTGGTACTCACGGGCTTGCTGTTGTTCTGTATGCTGGCAGGAAAAGAACTGGATCTTCTTCTCCTGGGAAAAGAGGCCGCTTCCCAGAGTGGATTGAATGTGGGTAAATTTCATCTGGCGGTCATAGGCGTTTCTTCACTTGCAGTCTCCGTTGTGGTAGCGCAGTCCGGCATCATCGGATTTGTCGGTTTGATCATTCCACATATCATGCGGAAACTTTCCGGAGTGTCGCACAGGTGGCTTGTGATCACATCTGCGCTGGCGGGAGGCATTTTTCTGGCAGCTGCCGATACGGCGGCACGCACGGCATTTGCTCCCCAGGAACTGCCGATCGGCGTTATGACTGCATTTATCGGATCTCCGGTATTTCTTTTTATCATTCACAGAGTTTATCATGAAAATCGAAGTTAAGGATCTGTGTTACAGGGCAGGAGGGAAAGAGATCCTGGATCATGTCACCGTAACATTTGAGGGTAACTGTATCTGCGGGATCATCGGACCGAACGGAAGCGGAAAGACGACGCTTTTGCGTCACATTTACAGGGAACTGCCGTCACACGGCAGAATCTATATGGATGGGACGGATATCAGCGGGATTCCAAGAAGAGTGTATGCCCGGAAACTTGCGGTGATGATGCAGCATCAGGACCTGTTCGAGAGCGATCTGAAAGTACATGACGTGGTCATGACCGGAAGATACCCGTACAAGAGTCTGTTTTCCGATTATGGAAAGAAGGATGAAGAGCTGGTCCGGAGAATTCTGGAAGAGAATGCCCTTTCCTCGATGCAAAGCCGCAGTCTTTCTACGCTGAGCGGAGGAGAACTGCAGAGAGTGATGATCTCCAGATGTTTTGCCCAGGAACCGGATGTGATCCTTCTGGATGAGCCGACCAATCATCTGGACGTACGATATAAAGTGGAACTGATGAAGACACTGAGCCGCTTTCCGGGACTGGTGATCATGACGCTGCATGACCTGGGCCTTGCAGCGCAGTACTGCGATGAGATCTATCTGTTTGACCGGGGAAGAGTGATCCGTCGGGGAAAGACGGAAGAGATCTTCCGGGGAGAACTGCTGAGGGAGGTCTTTCAGACGGAGATCCGTGTACACTATGATAACGGTCATACTTATATAGGGATTTAAAGATCTCAGATATGATTGCAGCAGGAATGGCGTGCAAAGGGTACGGATCCTTCTTCAAAAAAATAAGCAGGACAGAAGCGATGGTATGCTTCTGTCCTGCATTTTGGCTGTTACAGGCTTATTCGTTGATCTGCCTTTTTGGGCCTTTGCTCAGATCTGGCAGATGTCTTCCTGGGTCAGGATCTTGAGCCCTTTTCCGGTAAGCTTGCTCTCAGCGGATTTTGTATCTGCGACACGGAAGATCATGTACGCATGTTTTGTATCCTTGCTTCCGAGGAAAGCGTACATATATTCGATATTGACCTGCGCATCTGAAAAGATCTGCAGCAGCTTGTCCAGTCCGCCGGGTTCATCAGGAACAGCGACAGCCAGAACAGATGTAAGGCTTGCAACGAAATCTGCATCCTTCAGCACATTCACCGCTTCAAACACATCATCTACGATAATACGGGCGATACCGAAATCCTTGGTCTCTGCAAGAGAGAGCGCACGCATGTCAATGCCCGCCTGAGCGAGAACACCGGTCATATTTTTAAGTTTCCCCGGTTTGTTTTCCAGAAATACGGAGATCTGTTTAATACTCATTTCGAACCCTCCTTATTCTATTTCCATTACAGCAAACGACAAAAATGTTTTCCGAACGGCTGACCCGAGAAGACGGATCAGATCTTCCGGTTATCAATGACGCGTACCGCCTTGCCTTCGCTGCGGGCGATGGTCTTAGGCGCAACAAGAGAAACTTTAGCCTTGATGCCAAGCATGGATTTCAGGCCGTCAACAAGAGCCTTCTGACGTTCTGCGATCTCACCTACATTGTCCGTGAACATTTCAGGAGTCATTTCGACCTGTATGTCAAGTGTATCCGTATTGTTGACACGGCCGACGATGATCTGATAGTTTGCGGCATAACCGTGGTTGATCAGAACCGTCTCGATCTGGCTCGGGAATACATTTACGCCGCGGATGATGAGCATGTCGTCCGTACGTCCTTTCGGCTTCGCCATACGTACATGGGTACGTCCGCAGGAACATTTTTCCCTGGTAAGGGAGCAGATATCCCTCGTGCGGTAACGAAGAAGCGGGAAGGCTTCCTTATCAAGGGAGGTAAATACGAGTTCACCTTCGCTGCCTTCGGGAAGAACTTCTCCGGTATCGGGATCGATGATCTCGGCGATAAAATGATCCTCATTGATATGCATGCCGGACTGAGCAGAGCATTCGAATGCCACACCGGGGCCGGAAAGCTCGGTCAGGCCATAAATGTCATAAGCCTTGATGCCGAGGGTCTTCTGGATATCCTGCCGCATTTCCTCGCTCCAGGCTTCTG
>CACZZH010000293.1 GCA_902785635.1 uncultured Lachnospiraceae bacterium | reverse complement strand
ATACCCACACTTCGCATCTGAACAAATTCTATACTGTATTCCCTGAGATCTGTGAGGAATACTATGACGGCATGATCATCACGGGCGCCCCGGTTGAACAGATGCCGTTCGAAGAAGTGGAATACTGGGAGGAACTCACCCGGATCATGGCCTGGTCGCGCACCCACGTATTCTCGACCCTGCATATCTGCTGGGCTTCCCAGGCAGGTCTGTATTATCATCACGGCATCGCGAAGGTCATGCTTCCCAAAAAGCTCAGCGGCGTTTATCCGCACAAAGTGCTGCACCGCCGCAAGATGCTGATGCGCGGTATGGACGACTATTTCTTCGCCCCGCAGTCCCGTTACACCGGACTGGACGAGGCAGCAGTCAGGGCAAATCCGGAGCTCTATGTGGTAGCCGCCGGGGAGGAGACCGGCAGCTGCGTGATCCTCGCCTATTCCTCCCGCCAGATCTTTGTCACAGGGCACACGGAATATGAGAGGATGGAGCTGGATGCTGAATACCGCCGTGATGTCGCACGAGGTCTGAACCCCGACATCCCGGTCAACTACTATCCGGACGATGATCCGGACAAACCCCCGATCCTCTCCTGGCGGTCCAGTTCCAACTGCATTTATACCAACTGGCTCAACTTTGTATACCAGGAGACCCCTTACGATCTCACACAGATCCCTCCCCTTGAAGAGGACAGCTACACTGTGACCGGCACCGGAGACGGACCCGACAGCCAGACGGAATGATCCGGATCCGCCCATGCGTCCCGTTCGCTTACAAATATCAATGAGAAAGGGAAACTGCTCCACACGCACAATGCGGTTTTTTGCAGTTACCGGAAAGGAATATAAGACATGGAGATTTTGAAACCCGTTAAAGAAGGAAAAGTTAGAGAGATCTATGACAACGGCGATACCCTGGTGATGGTCGCCACCGACCGGATCAGCTGCTTTGACGTGATCCTGCACAACACTGTGACCAACAAGGGAAAGGTCCTCACCCAGATGTCAAAGTTCTGGTTCGACCTCACAAAGGATCTGGTCCCCAACCACATGATCTCGGTCGATACCGCAGATATGCCTGAATACTTCCGTCAGGAAGCCTTTGAAGGCAAGAGCATGCTCTGCCGGAAACTGGAGATGCTCCCGGTGGAATGCATCGTCCGCGGCTACATCACCGGCAGCGGCTGGGCCAGCTACCAGAAGGACGGCACCGTTTGCGGCATCCGCCTTCCCGAAGGTCTTTCCGAATCCGAAAAGCTCCCGGAGCCGATCTACACCCCTTCCACAAAGGCAGAGATCGGTGATCACGACGAAAACATCTCTTTCGAGCAGAGTGTGGATTATCTTGAGAAGCGCTTCCCCGGAAAGGGTGCAGAATATGCTGCAAAACTTCGCGACCTGACGCTTGCACTCTACAAAAAGTGTGCAGATTACGCACTCTCCCGCGGCATCATCATCGCAGACACCAAATTTGAATTCGGTCTGGATGAGAACGGAGAGGTCGTACTGGGCGATGACAGTTTGCACGCGACTGGCTCAAGGCCAATCCGGGCAATGACTGGACCCTTCCGCAGGACATCGTGGACAAAACGATCGCAAAATACGAGCAGGCCTATGAACTGCTCACTGGGAAGAAGATCTGAATCTTTTCCCGGCAGCAAGAATATGCTCCCCGCCTCCGGTCCTGATGCCGGAGAGGGGAGCATTTTTCATGGGACAGGGGACAGTTCTCTGTCCCACTGCAGCTTCACAGAATGATCCTTTTATAAGTGATCAGACTGGTCTCACCCGTCATACCATAGTCCCTGACATGGTAGGAAATGTTAAACAGTCCTTCCGGACCGGGAGCCGGAACATCTCCGTCTCCTGCTTCCATCGCATTATTGGCATTTTCCGCCACCTGCATGGAGATCTTCTCTCCCATCTCGTAATAGCCTCTCGCGATCAGACGGTTGTTCAGGGTGGAAGAAACTTCCACTTTGATCTCATTTTCCCCGGGAACAAGAAGCTTCGTGACATCCACAGTCAGTTCATCGATATCCACAGCAGGAGCTTTCTGCCCGTTCACATAGACAGCTGCGCTGCACTTGTTGGCATGACCGATCTTCAGATATGCCCCGTCTTCCCGGCTCCAGTCATCCGGAAGGGTCACCATTGCCGTGTAATACCCGACTCCGGACACCTCTTTGCCAACAGCAGGGATATCTTTCCAGGATACAAGCTCTGTCTCGCCGGCATCGATCATTGTCTTCTTCGTCTCATAGTAATATTCGTGAGTCACGATTCCAAGACCCCGGTCCTCGATGATCTCCCGGCGTTCACCCTCATTCCAGTCCTCCACAGCCAGATGCCATTTCGGAACAGGAACAGATGGCGTGACTTCCACACAGATCTCTTTGCGGGTACCGTCACACAGCTCGAAGGCATATGTCCCGCTCTCCTCCGGATATGCCGCCAGCATACCCTCTTCGACCGCCACTTTGCAGTCTGCATGCAGCGCATGCAGCCCGGCTTCTGCCGCCGTATCCAGCATATAGATCACACCGGCGCCCGGAGCCATCGTTACATCGGTTCCGGTGTATCCGTCCTTCTGCTCAAAGCAGCCGGCCTCCTCGATCTGCGCATTCCAGCAGTCCACTCTGTACAGCCTCCCGGTTCCCTCAATATTCAGTCGGAAGGACACCGGATCTTTTTCGGTGTACATCATGTTGTAGACAAATACATATTTTCTGTCTCCATCCTCCTGTGTGTGCGTAAGGATATTCCGGTTTGGCTTTCCATAGAACGCCGTTGGTTTAATGCCGGCTTTCATAAGCGTTTCACAAGTATCCGCCTGTCGGTCCAGCTCCCACACATTGGGAAGTGCGGTGAGTTCCGAACGGATCGCGGCCAGTTCCTCGTCCCTTCCGTCATTGAAGGGCGTCATTTCCGCTGCTTTCTTATATGTTACGAATACACCCGGACGGGTCATTTCGGTGCAGCCGTTGACCAGAAGGACCGGCAGGCCTTTCTTTGCCATTGCCAGGATCTTTCGGGCTGTGTCGGCCGGAAGGACATTCTGATACAGAATCAGCGCCTTGTACCCAGGTCCGTCAGGAAACAGGCAGCCCTGTGAAAAGTCCGCAAAGTCCTCCTCCAGAAGCTGCGGAGCAAAATAATCCCAGGTATATCCCGCATTCTGAAGGGTCATGTCCTGCCAGTAAAGTCCTTCATTGGCACGCATGAACCTGTTTTCATAGACTTCTTCCTCGTCTCCTCCCATAAACACCAGATTGTTGAAGTTATAATCCAGACGCAGCATCGCCAGATCCATACGCGGCTTACCCTGTCTCAGAAGCATCTGATACCGGGCGATCGCCTTTGTCCAGTCTCCGTAATGTGCAAATGCCGGCTGACGGGAGCCGAACCGCTCCGAGAACACCGGCCACATCCCTTCATGACCCGGCCAGTAGGTGGATTCGAGCGAACCACGCACGGAAGCATATCCGTGCAGCACGGTCTTCGTCACACCCGCAGCAAACTGCGTGAAGATGATCTGTGTATAGAAATCCAGACCCATCATGTAGTTCTTGAGCGTCGCACCGGTCTCGCTGGAGTACGTCCGGCCATACACATGGGCCGCTCCGGCCAGTCCGCGATAGGAATCGATCTGAGAGGCAAACTCGAGAGATTCCGTCTCAATGCCGTCCACGTATTTGCCCGGCTGGGAGATCTCGAAGGGAAGGCCGTAGGAGATCTCGGACCGGAGCGCCATGTTGTGCGAATGGCACCATTCCTGCATGGGCTTCATCATATTCTCACAGTACATGTCCGTGGTGGTCTGATACAGATCATTCAGCAGCTTTTCCAGGAAGATCTTATCCTCACAGGTGTCTTGTTGTTATATGTCGTTATAATGGTACTGGTTATTCTCTCTCTTCAAGTGTTACTCTGACTTTTCCATTCTTGAAGCGCTTGCCTGTGCAATTAGCCTCATATCCGCAGTTACAGGAGAAGTAATAGGCATTCATCGTGACTTTCCCAAGATCATGCCATCCGAATGAACGCATGATCTGAGGCATCATTTCGCAGAATGTGTTGCTCATCAAGGAGCAGCTACTATCTACTTCAACTACATTCTCTTTAATCTCTATGTCTTCGATGAATGTGGTCAATTCAGTTTCAAATTCAGGGGTTCTATTGGCGGCTATGTCTTTAATAATCTCCACTGCCTTGACTGCTTGTTCTTTAGTTTCCATTGTGATTGTGATGTTCGTGTATGCTTCCATTTTTCTTTCCTTTCTTTGTTTAGTGTTTTTTGTGTTCCTCTCTTTGATGATCTAAGTATATCATCGACAGCACCTTAACCAGTCGTTATATTATGACCTGTTATGTGTTGTGCAAACATCTGGAGAAAAAGAAAAACCCTGAAAAATCAAGGATTTCACAGGGGCAGGAGCAGCAGTTGATATGAAGTTATTTCTTTTGCTTTTGGAGATGTTT
>CACZZH010000292.1 GCA_902785635.1 uncultured Lachnospiraceae bacterium | reverse complement strand
TGATATCCCCGAACCCGAACCCGCGGCTCCTGCCGGCGGCGGAATGGGCGGAATGTATTAATCCAGTCCCAATCGACAGTGTTCGTGAAAACGGGCACTGTTTTTTTCATGCATCGAAACGGATCGCGGAACGGCGTTTTATTGAGGTTTGAAAGGAGTTGTGATAAACTGATGCATTGAAACACACAGACGTACTGTGTCCGGCAGCCATGCCGGGTTCAGACCCCCGGGACAGGATCCGGGGCGGAAAGGGATGAACAGGAATGCCTATCAAGATTCCGAACGAGCTTCCGGCGTATAAGACGCTGACTGATGAGAATATATTCGTGATGACGGAAACGCGGGCTATGACGCAGGATATCCGTCCGCTCCAGATCGCCATCGTAAACCTGATGCCCACCAAGATCGATACCGAGACACAGCTGCTACGCCTGCTCGGGAACACGTCGCTGCAGGTGGAAACCGAGCTGATCAAAATGCAATCCCATGTATCCAAGAACACCTCTGCAGAACACCTGACAGCCTTTTATAAAACGTTCCCGGAAATCCGTGACAGAAACTTTGACGGGATGATCATCACCGGAGCGCCGGTGGAACAGCTGGAATTTGAAGAGGTTGAATACTGGGACGAGCTGTGTGAGATCATGGAGTGGAGCAAAGAACACGTCCATTCCACCTTTCATATCTGCTGGGGTGCGCAGGCTGCCCTGTACTATCATTTCGGCATCCGGAAATATCCGCTGGAAAAAAAGCTTTTCGGGGTTTTCCCGCATCACGCTGAACGCAAAAACTATATCCTCCTGCGCGGTTTTGACGATGTGTTCATGGCTCCGCACAGCCGGCATACAACGGTGCGCAGGGAAGACCTGGAAGCCTGCGGAAAGCTGAAGATCCTTGCTTCCTCCGATGAAGCCGGCATATACGCGGCAGCTACGGACAATGGCCGGCAGATTTTCATTATGGGACACAGCGAATACGATCCGCGTACACTGGAGAAGGAGTACCTGCGGGATAAAAACGCCGGATTGCCAATCGATGTCCCGGTGAACTATTATCCGGAGGATGACGATACGCGTGAGCCGATGGTCACCTGGCGGGGGCATGCCAATCTGCTTTATGCAAACTGGCTGAATTACAACGTTTATCAAACGACTCCGTATGACCTGAACGAGATCTCCGAGGGAGATCCATCCTGACCCACAGGGGAGGGCCTGCGGCGTGAGAAGGGGTGAAACAGAGCTTTTTTCACCGGAAGAACTGAAGACGCTCAGCAATATGCCCACTATTGCCATGGTAGCCAGCGTGGGAAGTAATGATGCGGCAGATATGTACAATTATCTAGGAGGCGTTAAGAATGACCAGCGGTCGGAAGAGTTGGATGCTGCCTTCAAACAGGTACATTCCAATTTCCGAATCGTGATTGTTGTAGATATGTGGATCACGGGGTTTAGTGTTGATACGCTTACATACATGTACAATGATAAACCGCTGAAGAAACATATGCTTATTCAGACAATCAGTCGCGTGAACAGATTGTATGCAGGGAAAGATTACGGTCTGATTGTCGATTATATCGGTATTCGCGATAATATGCGCGAGGCTATGAAAATTTACGGCGGCGATAATTCAGTCGCACCAACTGCCGATGATGTTGAACAGGCTACCGGTGTGTTCCGAGAGGAATTGTCTATTCTGAAAGATCTGTTTGCTGGGTATGATCTTATGCCGTTCCTCGATCCAAATAGAGACCCTGCGGAACGATATTTGTTATTGGCAAAAGCCGCAGAATACGTGTTTATTTCTACCCAGGAACTTCAATCAGAGAGTGGCAGTGGCAAGAGTGTTCAGAAGGTCTCTTTTAAGACATATTTTCTGAAAACCGTCAAGAGAATGCGGGCAGCCTACGATATATGTCAGCCCTCCGGCGAACTGGGAGAAGATGAATCAGCACTTGCTCAGTGTTTTATGGCAATCGCAGGTTTTGTAAGAAAAATGAGCGGAACCAGCGAAGTGGATACAGATACCATGAATCGCCGCGTGGCAAAAATGGTAGAAGAAGCATTAAAGTACAATAAGGTCGAAAGCGTTCTGGAAGATGGAGAGCAGGAGGATATTTTTAGTCCGGAGTATTTTGAAAAACTGTCTGACGTGAAGATGCCTGCATCCAAACTGGAATTGTTGGTCAAAATGTTGCGGAAGCAAATTATGGAATACGGCAAAACAAATCAGATGGCGGCGAAGAAATTCCAGGAAATGCTGGAAGAGACCATCAAGCAGTATCATGAACGGCGGAAACACCTTACTGCGGAGGAGGCTGGAGCTGCACAGGAGCAGACTTCGGAAGAAATCATCCGAAATGCTACAGAGCAGGCTCTGAAAATTCTCAAAGAAATGAATGCTGACAGGGAGAGCTTCCGCAAGGTTGGGCTGACTTTTGAAGAAAAGGCGTTCTATGATATTTTGATGACACTGCGGGATCAGTACAACTTTGAATATGGTGAAGATAAAGTTGTTAGTGGCGTAACCGTCAATGACAAGTGCAAGTCGTTGGCAAAAAAGATAAAAGAAATCATAGATACAAAATCCTCATTTGCCGATTGGCTCAATAACCAAATCGTTCGGGATCAGTTGAAGTTTGATATAAAAGTTTGCTTAATCAAGAACGGATACCCGCCGCAGTACAGTCCAGAAGTTTTCCGGAAGGTCATGGAGCAAGTTGAGAATTTTGAGGAGAACAGTGATTACGCATTTCACTCTTCTGAAACAACTGCCGGTGATGCAATAACAGAAAAGTCTGCGGTGGAATATGATATCAGCTCCGCTCCGGTGCTGAAGGTCGCCGAAGAAACCGCAGATTATGGGAAAAAGGAATAGATAAAAAGCGCCGTCAGACGCGTAGCCGCACTTGTGCGATCTTAAGGGTTTGGGATTATCCCAACGAGCTGGATTTGGCGAAAGTGGTTCCGATCCGGA
>CACZZH010000291.1 GCA_902785635.1 uncultured Lachnospiraceae bacterium | reverse complement strand
ATAATAACCGCCGCCGCTGCGAGAACACCCCCCGCCGCCCCGATGAACCAGCGGAGAGGACCGACCCACAGGCCGGCCAGTTTGCATTCGATGAGGGCCCAGACAATCGTTACGACAAGTGCGATCGACATCACTGCGTACCAGATGTCTTCATTTTTCAGAGGATTATCACTCTGCTCTGCGTATGTAAGAACAAATGTCGCGGGAATGTTAATGATGATCGGAAGAGGCGAGAGGATCCTGTAAGTTCTGGGCTTTCTCGGCCTCGGATTTTTCTTTCTCCGGATGATAAGAACTATGATCAGCGTGGGAATTCCGATATAGATTGCCAGCATGAGAATCAGTGTTAAAATACTAATTAAAACATTCATCGCACAGTCTCCCTTAAAATATAATCAGGCGTCCTCTCTTTATTATAGATGCAGTCGGGGGGCTTTTCCATGTATACCATGAACATATTTAAAAAGATTCTCAGGACATGGAAATGACAGAAAGAGGTACTTGATCATGAGAAAGATCGATCGAAGTAAATACAGAGAATGCATGGATCTTGCCAAAAAATGTGCTGCTGACCGGGTATATCCGATGTCAATCGCTGCCGGTATTCAGGACGGAGAAATATATACAGATGACAGAGGATGCCTGCTGTTCCGGCATTACTGCGGCTTCGCGTATATTTCGGGAACAGTGAGTCCGGATGTCCTTGAAGAAATATATCAGAAGTTTTTTGTGCCGGAAACGGACAGAAGATTTTTGCTGATCACGGATTCGGATCTTGTTTCAGATTTTTATTCAGACCGGGAGCTGATCCGGCTTGATCAAAGGATCGAATATATTCACAGTGGAATGCCTGAGAAAGCTCCGAAACTTGCTGCCGGCTTTGACCTGGAACGGATCACTGTGGGAAACTATGCAGACATTCATGGAAGGATCATCCCATCCTTCTCATGGAAAAGCAGGGATTCATTTTTTGAGAACGGGTTTGGATTTCTTGCCAGAAGCAGGGAAGACGGCTGTTTTGCCGCGGTGGCATTTTCGAGCGGGGTCAGCCAGGAAGAGGTGGATATCGGTGTTGAGACCGCGGAGCCTTACAGGCATAACGGGCTTGCATCCTTTCTGGCTTATAAGATGTGCGGGGAAATAATAAAGCAGGGCAAAAAGCCGGTATGGGCACATGCGAAAAACAATATCGGCTCAGGGAGAACGGCCGTCAGTGCAGGGTTCAGACCGTTCAGGGTAAATACGGTTATTCGTAAAAAACAATTATGAATGATATGAGCAGAGAAAAGGAAAGAAAACTCAGAATATGTTATTTGGCAGGGATTGCAGTGCTGATTGCCCTCGGGCTTTTATCGCGCAGGGTAAAGTTCGTCCCGGCTGCCTGCGGAGACGCACTGTGGGCGATGATGGTGTACTGCTGCTTTCGTATTGTACTTATAAGGAAGCCGATGGTCATTTCCGCGGCGGCCGCTTTGATCGCGTCTTTCGCAGTTGAATTTTCGCAGATGCTGAAACCGGATTGGCTGGTGAAGATCCGGTCGACCTTTCTGGGACACATGCTGCTGGGGCAGGGATTTCTCTGGAGCGATCTGCTCGCATACACCATAGGGATAGCCGTTGTTTACGGGATTACTGCTTTAATCAGGCAGGGAGTAATGAAGAAATGATACAATACGGAAGCTCCGGGAAGGCTCCAAAAAAATCCTCGCAGTCAGTGAATTCTGGCAGCGAGGATTTTTTTAATAATTGGTGATGTGCAAAGGTCATTCCTGCTTTATTGAGACGTCCCGCTCTTTCCAAAGCGAAGAGGATCCGCCACCGTTTTCCTGAAAAAAGCAATGAGAGGCCCCATGAAAAATGCCGTGATGATGGTCCCGATCCCGGGCATGACGCCCAGAAGGGTTCCGGTCAGGGTACAGATAAGATCCGAGACCACACGGACGATGCGGAAATCCCAGCCCTTTTTCTCTGACAACGTCAGGGCAATGGCATCGTAGGTGGAGACGCCGAGATCTCCCGTAAAGTAGAGCGCGGAGGCCAGGCACATAATGACTACTGCCATGATCAGAAAGAAAAGGCGGATCAGGAAAGAAGGATCTGGCAGCAGACTCTTCCAGAGCCAGGCTGAGAAGTCCACCACATAGCCCAAAAGGAAAAGGTTGATAAAGGTGGCGATGCCGATCTTTTTTCTGTCCAGGAAAAAGAAGTCGACAGCCAGAAGAATCATGTTCAGCACCATATATACAAAGCCGAAGCTGGGACCGTTAATCCTTTTCCAGACGCCGTGGGCAAAGACCTGAAAGGGATCCAGGCCCATGGCCGAATACTGGAACATGCCAACACTGAAGCCTGCGATCAGAACTCCGGCCACGGTCATGGCCAGCCTGCGTTTCATTTCACTGTTCATAGAAGCTCCTTTCTGTTAGGGAACGCTTTGGAAAACAGAGACTGTTTTTCGGCTGTTTATCTTTCGGCAATGTATTTTACAGCACGGTCTTTCCGCAGACAATGGATAATTGTGGACGATGGACCGGATAAAAGAGTACATCCGGTTTATTGATAAGCATGTATCCGAATCGCATGGTTTTCTCCGACAAGCTTATTGAGCTTCTGTCTGAAGAATTTTTTACGGGGTATCTTCTGAACAGTATGGGACAGTCTTTTCTTTATAGCGGAATACTGAAAGCTCCATATCGGTCCTGGGAGATATGATATAATTAATGCAGTGCACAGGTATCGGATTCCAGAGAGAACATCTGTGTCAGATGGAAGTTTGCCGGGATTGATCGCTTTAGGAATGGGTTGATTTCCCTGGTTCCCGATCACTGACAGCTGTGGATTGGAAGATATGGCACACAGACTGCCGGCTGTAATAAGGAAATCCATGCATGTCAGCTGCAGACTGCATGATTTTGTGGGGGGGGGGGGTAAAATGGAGCTGGAGCCGATTCTTTACGAAAAAATCAAAGAGTACAG
>CACZZH010000290.1 GCA_902785635.1 uncultured Lachnospiraceae bacterium | reverse complement strand
AAAGGCCCGGCTGAAGAAATGCTGCAGGCCTACACTGCGCACATGAAAGAAATTCTAAAAAAGAATGGTTTGCTCAAATGATTTGTTACAAAGAAGTATGGGGGCGTCGCATCTTGCTGATTAATCAGCAGGGGCGGCGTCCTCTTATATTTGTTACTTGGGAGGAGCCTTTCCAGAATCAGGAAAGGTTTTCGGTACAGAACGTCATTTCCAGAAGAATATCGTCCCCAGGAAGCGGAGCAAGACAGCTTGTTTTGTTCGTGATGCAGCCTGGGCAGCTTGGAATTCGGTACAAAAGCTTAATTTCAGCACACTCTCGTCCCTCAAAAAACAAATTTGAACAAATTCTTGTCCCTCAAGAAGCAAGATCAGGCTTAGTTTGTTATACAAAACCCAAGATTCTTGAATATCCATGGACGCATTTTTTTGCTTTCGGTGCTTCTGTGCCGAAAAACATGAAAAAAGAGTTCCACCGAACAAGCTTCAATCAATCAGAACCGCTCAGCAGGGACGAGAGTATAAGAAAAAAAGGCTTCTGTGCCGAAACCGGGCAATCGGGCCGCCGAGTAACTATGAAACCAGGCAACCACGCGTAATGGTGTCAGGCACCTTCGTCGACAATCCTGGCGTAAGCCTTCCTATTCGCCGGAAAGACATGCGGCGCAATATCCCCTTCATTACACGCCTTACAGACATCAAAAAGGAAATCACTATCTGTCATCAGCATCATCAGGTCGAGGCAGTCGAGTCTTTTGAATCCATATGAGTGATTCATGAAAGCAAAGAAAGTTCGAGATCCTGCCGCCTGCCCTGCTGCTCCGGAATCCACCGTGTCTTCCGCGGCGTTTCCTGCAAACATCAACACCGGTATCCCGCACACATCCCATTTAATCCTGCATTGTTCCAAAAGATCGGGAAAGATATTGTCCGTATCAATGAACGGCGAGACCTCAGTGAGATTTCCCGTAGTATAGTACAGTTTGATCATTGTCGGCAGATCGCAGCAGCAGATGTCTCCTATTTGGTGCTTCGTGTCGTCTTCAACCTCACACGTGGGGCAGCCCGACTCCTGCCACCTGATTTGAGGCCTGCGCTGCGCTTCCGCATAAGCCTCCCATGCGTGAGGCGCCGATTCCTGCCACCTGAACGCAATTTCCCGTGTTCCACCTCTCTCACGGAATCGCTCCTCAAGAAGCCGGCAGAACACCTCTGCGTACTTCGGCTCGAGCGAGTGATAAATCACGATTGGAGACTCTGCATCCGTAAAACCGGTCTGCAGGGCAGTCTCTTTCACGGCTTTCCGGAAAACTGCCTCCGCTTTCTGCAGCTGCTCCCTGTATAATTTTTCTTCCGGGCCCTCCTTGATCAGTCTTCTGAGGATTCCCGCTGCTTCCTCCGCGCCATCGGCATAATTGCTAACCTCTGACCAGGCGATGCAGCACCGCACATAGTCATCGATCGCATCCCATCTCTGCGTATATTTTCCCAGCTGCTCCGACTTACTGCTCATTTGTGCCAAAAGCATGACTGCTTTTTCCGAGTCGCCGGCCGCGATCGCCTCGTGAGCCTGTGCTTCCAATTGCAGGACTTCCGCCCTGCTCTGCTCGTATTCCGCCGATTCCCGAAACGGGGCCAGCCGCTCTTTGCGGACATAAGGCGGTTCGCTCTTCGCCCGCTCATGTGACGCCATCCGATTTCCGTTATAATCGTTGTGATCCCCCGGCGGATCTGCAAGAATTTCCTCCGCCTCCCTGGCAAACGGCCCCTGAACTGTGATCATCTCCCGGCAGAATTCAATGACATCCTCCGTCGTCATCCCTTCCTTCCAGCCGCACTCGTAGGTCCGATAGCTGTAGGCATCGTTCCAAGGTGAGGGGTAACTATATTTTGTCAATCGGCAGAAAGCGAACTTCGCCATTTGCGTCGACGCTTCATAAGCCGCTTCTTTGAGGATTTCCGCATCGGGCTCCCTGGCCACTTGCTCTTCCAGGACAAAATATACCTCATACTCCCTGTCTGACGGATCATCAAGATTCCTCGTCTTTTCAGGAAGTTCGCTGATCCCGAGCTTTTTCATCAGCCGATTCAGGTGTGAGCCGCGCGCGTATTGAACCATATATTCGAGATAGCACCTGTCCTCTTTGAGATCCAGATTCCTGATCTCCTGCACAGAAGGCCATGGCTCCTCCTCCCAGAAGCGCCTGTCCGGATGAAAAATACCTTTCATAATTTCTCCTTAGTTACCTGCCACCGTTACATCGTAAAGGTACCAACTACCTGCCTCTGTCATTTCATGACAGGGCGGATCGTAAACCCGCCGTTTCGGAATCCATTGTTGCCTATTCCTATGAAGTTCGGTATGAAGTAGAGGCACAGCGCGCGATCCGCGAATGGTTTGTTGCGCGTTGATGACCAGTAATAGCCGGAAGAGTCTGCTCCTTCGATCGAACAGCCGCGGTAGTATCCGCCAGCCGGAAGAAAGATACTCTTATCTGTATAGCCCGCCTTTTTACTTGTGACTTTATATCCCGGCGTTCCATCTACGCTTGTCCACTCCCATGTGCAATTGCATCTGTCGCACAGTTCTTCCCACTCAGTCCCGGTGGGCATTCGCCATTCTCCGCCCCAATTCATATGCGCGGCGTCATCACGCATCTGTAGAGCGAACCCGTTATCTGTATAACTGTATTTTGACAGGTCGTCTGCAGAAGTGCCGTGTTTATAGGTGTTCCATGAATAATCATCTTTATTGCCTGTCTCTCCCCAGGCAAAATAACCGCCATGGTCGTTCACCTTGGTCGCACCGACATTCATTGCTGCCCATTTTACAGAAAGCCCCAGGTCGACATATTCATGTCCATTGCTGCCGTCAGCAGTGATTTTCTCTTTCCCTTGGTCGCTGCACTCGGTGCTCTTCTGAGCATTCTTCTCGCCCGTGCCGGGATCATCGCTCATCAAACGCTCATCCACCAAATGCT
>CACZZH010000289.1 GCA_902785635.1 uncultured Lachnospiraceae bacterium | reverse complement strand
GCTTCAGTTCTTTTCTTCTCGCCCGGGTCCTGGATCCAATGGTCTGTCTGAGTTTCTTCTCGTCCATTTGTATTACCTCGTTTCGTTCGTTCCCCTTTCCCCAAAGTAATCATACCACTCCTCGCAGAAAAATGCAATACGCAATTTATTATTAAATTTTATTGTTGCATAACGCTTGACAACGTTTGAATGATGTAGTATATTCAACGTGGAAGAAAAGTTGCATAACGCAACAATCAAGAAAGGAGGTGATTGCATGACAGAGAAAATCGCACTGACAATCGAAGAAGCGGCGGTCTACACGGGGATCGGGCGAAACACTCTGCGTCAGCTGATCCGGTGGAACAGCATCCCGGCGCTCCATGTCGGAAGGAGGCAGCTGATCCGCACAGATGTGCTGAATGAGTTCCTGCTGCTGAATCAGAACACCGACTTGCGGGACCGCGGCGCGATCCGGCCGGTTGGGCAGCAGGAAAGTTAAAGGCGGCCTTCGCAAAGACCGCCAATGTAATCGGAATACCCGGTGTGAGCCGTGATATACCTTCAACGCAACTAAAGTATATCATACGGCTCCTCCGAATTCCACAGAAAAATGGAGCAATCTGCCGAAATATGCAAAAGCAGGACAGCTCCGATACACTTTGAAAACCGAATAAGAAAAGGAGGAACCCATGTTATCTTACAAAGACATCAGAATCATCGCCGTAGATCACGGCTACGGCAACATCAAAACAGCAAACGCCGTGACACATACCGGAATCACGAAATATGATTCCAGACCCGTCTTCACCGGAAGCATCCTGGAATACGAAGGTGCATGGTACCGGATCGGCGAGCGGCACAAGGAATTCATTCCGGACAAAGCTGCCGACGAAGACTACTATCTGCTCACCCTGTACGCGATTGCACGGGAGCTTCAGAGAGAACGCATCACAGAGGCAAATGTCCATCTCGCCTGCGGACTTCCTCTCAGCTGGGTCAGAACGCAGAGGGAGACCTTCCGTCAGTATCTGATGCGCAGCGAGAAAGTGAAGTTCACCTACAACGATGTTCCCTACAGCATCCGCATCACTGACTGCAGCATCTTCCCCCAGGGCTATCCCGCCATCATTTCAGATCTTGAAGAATTCCGCGGCGTCAATATGCTGGCCGACATCGGCAACGGAACCATGAACATCATGTATATCAACAACAAGAAGCCGATCGAGGAACGCTGCTGGACGGAGAAAGCCGGGGTCAACCAGTGCATGATTCGGGCGAAGAACGCTCTTCTGGATCAGTTCGGAGTCCGGGTCGATGAATCCACCATTGAACAGATTTTCCGCTACGGAACCGCAGATATCGGGAAGGAATATCTGGACTGCATCAGCCGTGTGACGGAGGAATATGTATCCGATCTTTTCTCCATCCTCCGCAAGTACGAATACAGTCCGGATCTCATGAGGCTCTATATCACCGGCGGCGGTGCTTCCCTCGTGAAACACTTCGGCAGTTTCGATCCCGGCAGAGTGGAGATCATCGACGACATCTGTGCCACAGCCAAAGGCTACGAGCAGCTGGCGCAGATGCTCCTGACAAGGAGGGGTGTCTGATGGCGAACACAAAGAGCACCAACATCCGGTTCAATCTGGACAGGGAAATCCACCGGAAGGCCTGGGACTACCTGCATACAATGGATGAGAAAACATTCCCCTCCATCACCAGCGCCGTGATCCTGGCTGTGGTTGATTACTTCGACAGATATTATGCAGACGCGGATGCAGAAAAACAGAAATCCGACGAACTTCTTGCCCGGACCGTTGCAAAAGCTGTGGAGCAGAGGATCGAAGCCTCGCTCCCGGCCTTTCTGGCCGGATACTTCGCAGGAGCCGGGCCTGTCCAGCCTTTGCAGATCGCAGCAGCGGATCCTGATCCGCCAAAGCCGCAGGTCAGCGAAGAAGACATCGCCTGGGACTTCCTGCAGGACGCATAAACCGGGAAAGGACATGATCACATGACAAAATATCTGACTGATGATAACGCCCATTTCCATTTCATGAGGTTTCCCGGTTTTCTGCTCTCTTCGGACCTGAACGAAACATGTCAGATCCTCTATATGCTCCTGTTGGATCGGTCCGGACTATCCCGGAAAAACGGATGGGTCGATGAGGAAGGTCACGTTTTCGTCCACTATTCGATCCAAAAGCTGGCGAACGATCTTCACAAAAGCCCGACGACCATCAAGGACTCCCTGAGAACGCTGGAGAATCACGACCTGATTCGCCGGGTGCGGCAGAGTGCGCCGAAGCCGACCAGAATCTATGTGAAGATCCCGGAGGAAGCCCTGCTTGAGAAGAGACCGGACGGAATATCGGCCCGTCAGGGGCCGGAAATCCGGCCTGTCAATGGACAGGATTCCGGCTTGCAAACAGTCAGGATTCCGGCCACTAATCAGAATAAAGAAATCAGAAAGAGGAAAACAGACTATCTTAATTACGAATGTGGAGGTAAAACGCTATGAAAGAAGAATCGATATTGCTGCCTTCCGCGGAGGTCTCCCTGGGTTCCGAAGAATATATTGATCCGGAAGATGGACTTATCCATTGCAGCAAGTGCGGTGACGCAAAACAGATGATCCTCGAAAACTCATGCAGGATATCAAAAACCGTCCGCATCTCCTGTTCCTGCGAACAGGAGATGCAGAAGCGGCAGACGCAGATGCAGCAGGAACAGGAACGATGCACACGCATTGAGATCCTTCGCAGCAATGGTATTCCGGACGAACTTTACCGCAATTACACCTTTGACAGCGATCCGGGAGTAATTCCGGAGATCCTGATAGCGAAGGGTTACGCAGACAATTTTGAACAGCTGGAAGGCTCCGGCACCGGACTTATCTTCTGGGGCGGAATCGGCACCGGCAAAACTTATCTGGCCGCCTGCATCGCCAACGCGCTGATCGACCGCGAGATCTCTGTGAAGATGACCAGTATCTCTCGGATCTCAAATGCCATGGCAG
>CACZZH010000288.1 GCA_902785635.1 uncultured Lachnospiraceae bacterium | reverse complement strand
AGGATAAATTTTCCTTTTGTTTTATCCTTCAGTAAGGATTCATACTGCTTCAGTTCATTTAGTGTAGTCGGAAGCGTGGTAAAGCGGATGGAAGCTGCAGTTCTCTCAATTTCTTTGGGTTCTGCATCTACAGCAGCAGAGGGATTACCGTCTTTATCAAAGTAACCAGTTACGGTTTTCTTAGACAGGACAATTGTCGGCATAACTTGCTTTGCGGAACCGTCTGTAGCAGCAGGTGTTGATGACCTCGAATCATTTTCTCCGGAATTGCTATCGCCCGGCTTCTCGGTCTCGTCCGGTTTCGCGGTCTCAGCCTCAGGCACGGTGATCGTACAGGTGAACTTCTTCTTCAGGACGGTTGCAGAGATGGTGGCCGTACCGGCACCGATGCCCCTTACTACGCCCTTTTTAGTGACAATTGCCACGGTCTTATCCGATGTCTTCCAGGTGACGGTCTGTGTCGTGCCGTTTAGTTTCAGGACCAGTCTTTTTCCGATTTTGACCGTTGCTTTTGACTTGCTCAGTTTCGGCGCTTCTACGGTGACAACACATTTGAGTTTTTTGGTGCCGACCTTTGCCGTGATGGTAGCTTTTCCTTTTTTTCTGGCGGTAACCTTCCCTTTTTTGGTAACGGTGGCAACAGATCTTTTGCTGGATGACCAGCTGACTTTCTTTTTGGTTCCGGTAATTTTCAGAGTGATTTTCTGTCCGGTCAGGAGTGTGACCTTCTTTTTAGAGATCTTCGGGGCAGCGTAGGTGACCATGGCGGTCATGGCAAGCACGGTTATCAGGGTCATCAGCAGGCCACATAGTTTTAGAATCTTGCTTCGTCTGTTATTCATGGTGTCCCTCCTTCAAACAAATGGAAACGTTGGATAAGAATCACATTCCATTTTTATAGTACAGGAAATTTACGAAAATAACAATTGAAATTTTCGCCGAATAACAGAACTCTGATCTCAGCGGTATCGCCGCAGAGTTTCTTCCACGAGATTCCAGAAACCCGAAAGGTCGACCCCTGATCCTGCCATTACATTGGCTTTCCTGCCGGTCCTGCAGTTGGCATCACAGACTGTGCGGCCGTAGCAGGGGCCGTGTGTCAGATCGATCTCAACATGCATGGATCTCGTAGTGAACAGTTCCGGAGCCACCAGATAAGCCACTGCTGTTACATCATGGACCGGTCCGGCAGACAGGCCGTTCAGTTTCTGGGTATTGAATGTGAAGCGCATGATATCCCCAAAAAGTTTTCCTGCCCGATTGCCAATGGCTTCCATGCGCTCAATGACTTCCATGTCAGCCAACACCTGGTTGGTCAGATCCAGTCCCATCATCACGATCGGAACACCGGATGTGAAAACGATATGGGCTGCTTCCGGATCGGCAAAAATATTAAATTCTGCAGCCGGAGTAATATTACCAAGTCCGACAGCCCCGCCCATAAGAGAGATCTGTCTGATTTTCGGAACGATGGCGGGCTCCAGACGCATTGCCATGGCAATGTTTGTCAAAGGGGCTGTCGGTACCAGAGTGATATCTCCGTCCGATGCAAGCAGAGTCCGGATCAGGTAATGCACTGCATGTTCCTTTTCCGCTTCACGTACCCGCTCCGGGAATACCGGCCCGTCCAGACCGCTTTTTCCGTGGATGTCTTCCGCCGCGACCTGATCCCGGACCAGAGGACAGCCACATCCTGCGTATACCGGAACATCGATCTCCATATGCTGGCAGACATTCAGTGTATTTTCCAATGTACGATCCAGCACCTGGTTGCCGGCAACTACTGTTATACCAAGCAGATCGATCTTCGGGTGTGCTGCTGCCAGCAGCAAAGCAATGGCGTCATCGTGCCCGGTGTCACAGTCCAGTATCATTTTAATCCGATCCATTTTTGTCTCCTTCCGTATGATCACAATTTAAAGTAATGCTTTCCTTTTTCTTTTGTTTTGAATATAGTAGATAAAAAGGAAATAAAATACGAGATATCTCGCATAACGGAGAGGATCTTTCATGGAGACGATAAAAGACAAGAACAGGATCCGGCAGGCCTTATCAACAAGTTCCTACACAGAGCTTTTTCCACGTGCAATGGATCACTATGCTATTCTGCAAAGATCATCCCCGGGTGAAATGCTGATCCGTCAGGGCAGCGAACCGGAAAATCTGTTTTATCTGCTGAGGGGACGGTGCAGTGTCAATTGTGTTCTCCCGAACGGAAAAAATATAATTTTAAGCAGTATCTCCCATCCGTGTCTGATCGGGGAGATGGAACTGATCGATCCAAAGCGGTCAGCCCTCTCCGTAAAAACACTGGAGTATTGCGAACTTCTCACATTTCCGATGTCCGTTTCCCGCAGTGTTTTGCTTAATAATGTATCGTTTCTGCAAAAAATCTGCATTTTGCTGGCAGACAAAGAATTTCAGAGTGTGAAGCGTTTTTTTGCCGCCAGTGGCTGCTCCCTGAATAAGCGGCTTGCTGCCTTTATTCTGGAACAGCGTGAGGGGGATGAGTATCGCATCCGGAAAAAGCAGGCAGCGGAGACGCTTGGCGTCTCTTATCGTCATCTGGAAACCGTGCTGAACAGTTTTCTGAATGAAGGGATTCTTTCAAAGAACCATCTGGTCTATCATATCGAAAAAGAGTATGTACTGTGCGAATTGGCAAAGGAAATACAGCTGTGAGTGGTTCGTGGACATTCATGTGTCCTGAAAAAATGGTACATCAGACAACGGATCTGTGCTAAACTTTGGATAGAGTTATGGCGGTTCAGATCATGCTAAAAGGAGGAAGGCTCGGTATGGCAGTATATAAACCAGTTATTTCAGACTACTATGCCCCCGGGGGATGGGTCCAGATCACAGAGGAAGACGGCAGTTATTTTGATGATAAACCTGTGGTCACGGATCCGCTCCATGGGATGATCGTTATACAAAAGGATTTGTCAAGAAATATCACAGGCACTCCATGTCTCATGCGGTGTATGTGATCGATGGCATTCACAGTTCAGAGGGCAGGACCTTTGGAAGCGGTTCTCTTGTGCTGGATCCGGAGGGATATGCCTGTGCGCATGGAGCGCCGCCGGAAAGTGACTGCAAATTTATCTGGATCACGAATAAAGCAGGGGACATTGAGTATCTGGATGAGGAGCAGGAAAACGCGAAAGGACTGGAGATCAAAAGTGTGAATGCCTTCAGTCCGGAAGGGTGGGAACAGAGGGATGACGGCTCGGAGATCAAAAAGGCCTTTACGGATCCGCAGACAGGAGCGTCCCTGTCATTCCTGCGTCTGCACCCCGGTTACTGTCAGGAAAAAGAGGCTGTCGTTAACACAGGGCTTTTTGTCATTCGCGGAGAGTTGGAATCAGATCTGTTCTCCTTAAAAGAGAATACCATGATCTGGCTTCCTGCAGGCTATCGAAGAAGATGGCAGGCCGGAAAGCAGGGATGCCTGCTGCTGAAGATCGGAAATCAGGGGTTTTAGTACTGAAAATGATATATACAAAAGGATTTGTCAAGAAATATCACAGGCACTCCATGTCTCATGCGGTGTATGTGATCGATGGCATTCACAGTTCAGAGGGCAGGATCGGGCGGGTGATCGAGAAGAACTGTCCGGGATATGAAGTGGCCGGTACTGCTTCCAACGGACAGGAGGCATTGGAACTGATTCGGAGGGTGCAGCCGGATCTGGTGATCACAGACATAACGATGCCGGTGATGAACGGACTGGAACTGGCAAGAACGGTGAAAGCCGAAACACCGGATATGTGTTTTGTCATCATCAGCGGTTATCAGGACTTTGAATATATGCGCAGCGCCATCCAGAGCGGTGTTCTGGATTATCTGGTCAAGCCGATCGTCCCTTCGCAGATCAGTGCTATGATGCGGCGGGTGAATGAGAAGCTCCGGCTGCAGACTTATCAGAGGAGGAATGCCTGCCTTCGCGCTGTGTGTCAGGGAAAAGAGGTATGTCAGGAAGAGATTCTGAAGCGTTTTCCGTACAGACGGTATTATGCGGCACTGCTGCGGGAGAATGGCCTGCCAAGGCGGTTTTTCAGAGGGGGAGAGCCGGAACTGTTCGGAAGCATCGAAGAATCCTACAGTGTGTATGGCCGCGACAGCATGGAGGAACTGTTTCTTATTCCGGCCTATTTCCTGTCGGATCAGTCGATCGAGCAGTATATGGAAAAGGTCAGCCGCCGTCAGAAGAGTGAGGATTCTTATACGACGCTCCTGTATTACGGGAGATCTTTCCCGCCGGAGGAGCTGCCCGGAAAGATCCGTGGACTTTACCACGGCCTCAATGCGCTGAGCACGGTGGGACTGACACAGCAGGTGGATCTGGACGGGCTTTCCCAGCCGGTAGAAAGATCTGCCGGCAATGATTTCCGGGAACTTGATGCGGTGATCGCTGAACTGGAAGGATATGCCAAGACCAGGCATTATGACCAGATGCGGCAGAAACTGGAAAAGAGCTTTGAACGCTGGGGAGCAGAGGGGAGGCCGCAGCTGTGGATGGAGCATGCAGCCCGCCGGATCCTGGCACTGATCCGCATGGAAAGCCAGGATGAGGAAAGCCTGCCGGAGAGCGAATATCACCTCGAGGATGCTTTCTGTTATGCGACAAGCGTCCGGATGCTCTGTGAGAATCTGCTGAATATTTTTTACCGTTTTCAGGAGGAACAAAAGGAGAAACCGAGAGTCGATTCGCCGGAATTCTTCGGGATCATCCAGAAGTATCTGGAGGATCATGTTGCACAGGCGCTGTCCCTGCAGAGTCTGTGTGATGAGTTTGCCATATCGCAGACTTATATGAGCAAGCTTTTCCGCAAATATGCGGACCGTTCTTACGCCCAGTACCTCACAGAGCTGCGCATGGAAAAGGCAAAACAGCTGATGCGGGAGGGCAGCAGCCTGTTTATCAAGGATATCGCGCAGATGGTGGGATACCGGGACCAGTTCTATTTCAGCAGGATCTTCCGTTCCTTCACCGGAAAAAGTCCTGCGGATTATCTGAAGGAACAGGCACAGGAACCATGAGCATACTGCAGCCGGGCAGCCGGCTGCAGTTTTTGATTTTTCAGTTTTCTTTATTGGATTATCCATGTA
>CACZZH010000287.1 GCA_902785635.1 uncultured Lachnospiraceae bacterium | reverse complement strand
GATGATGGTGCTGAAAGGCTATGCGTGCGCGATGAACTGGCCCAGGCCGGAACATAGACCGTGCGGTGATATTGATATTTGGCTTTTCGACCGCTATAAGGATGCAGAAAAATATAAGCCCTACATGATTTTCGGCCTGACCGATGAGACGTATTCGCTTCTTTGTGACGGGGTCACGCCGGAGGGCTCGGATCCGAATTTTTACCGTTTTCTGGTGACTGCCTTTAATCAGTGCTATTGGGTGACCGGGAGTGTGCTGGGGAGTCTGCTGGGCACAGTGCTGCCTTTTTCTACGGCAGGGATCGAATTTTCCATGACGGCGCTGTTCGTTGCTTCTTTCACCGAACAGTGGCTGACTTCAGACGATCATATTCCTGCATTGACAGGACTTTTGAGTACCCTTGTGTGTCTGGTGATCTTTGGGCCGGGCCGTTTTCTGATCCCTGCCATGCTGCTGATCACACTGATCCTAACGCTGCTGCGCGGGAGAAAGGAGGCGGTATGAGAGAAGCAGTTCTGGTTGCGGTTATGTCAGTTGTGACCATCCTCCTGCGTTTTCTTCCCTTCCTGGTGTTAAGAAAAGAGACCCCGCCCTATATCGCTTATTTGGGCAGAGTACTCCCGCCGGCGATTATCGGAATGCTGGTGATCTACTGTCTGAAGGACGTGAATCCCATAGTGCCACCTCATGGTATTCCGGAACTGATTTCAGCTGCCTGTGTTATTGCCTTACAGGCTCGGAGACGGAATACTCTGGTCAGTATCCTGGGCGGCACGATTCTTTACATGCTCCTGGTCCAGGTGGTCTTTTAGGTGAGGGGAAAGGTTTTCTCATACATAGCCTTGTTTAGGGTGCCTGACACTTCAGAGTGAGAGACACTTTAGAATGAAAAAAAGATTCCCGGCAATGGAACTCTCCATTCCCGGGAATCCTTTTTTATCTCACAGGAAATTGTGATTTCCTATGAGACAATACACCTCCGGCACATCGAAGGTGTATTGGATGCAGCGCTCGCGCGAAAGAAAACATGTCGCGGACGCGGCCACGCCCGGCGCGAGCGAGACGCTGTTTTATTTTCAACCCTGGCTAATATAAACAATATCAACAATGCCCCTTTGCCGCTTCTCTCAAAGATATCAAAGCCGACTTCCTCTTCCAGAAGACGGATCTGATAGGAAAAGGACGGCTGGCTGACGAACAGGTTCTCGGCAGCGCGGCTGAAGTTTAAGGTATGGGCAAGTTCGATGCAGTAGTCGATCTGTTTGGTATTCATGGCAAACCTCGCTATTCAAAAATCAAATCAAGTATAATTATTTTCGATTGGATAATGCAATGTAATTGTGCGAGAATAAAATCCATAAGAAAGATAACCAGCCAGGTCCTGAAGGACATGCTTATTAAGGAGGATACAGACATGGCAAAGACACTGATCGCATTTTTTTCCAGAGCGGATGAGAACTATTTTGGCGGCGCAATGCGCTATGTGAAGGTCGGCAATACTGAGATCGTTGTGGGGCTCATGAAGGAGCTGATCGAGGCAGACAGCTTCAAGATCGAGATGAAGGATCCTTACTCACCGGTCTACATGACCTGTATCGACCAGGCTAAGAAGGACAAGGCAGCAGGTGCTCGTCCGGAGCTTGTCAGCATGCCGGAGAGCATCGATGAATATGACACCATTGTCCTTGCATACCCCAACTACTGGGGCACGATGCCCATGGCAGTGTTTACCTTCCTGGAGGCGTTTGATTTCACCGGAAAGACGATCCTGCCTCTTTGCACCAACGAAGGAAGCGGTCTGGGATCCAGCGAGCGCGATATCAAAAAGTACGCGAAGGGCGCAGTTCTGAAGAAAGGTCTTTCCATCACCGGAAGCCAGGCCGCGAATTCAAAGGGAAATGTTCAGCGCTGGTTTTCCGCAAATGGACTGATCTGAGCAGATCCGCAGGATTGATGAACTCCTTGACCGGTTACAGATGCCGGTTTACGGCCAGAAAACAGGGAGAAACTGATATGCCGGCAAATGCAGGTACAGAAGAAATCAGGCAGGCGTACATACGTATGTATGAAGGCATGATTTCCAAGGATGAAAAGGTTCTGAATGAAGTCCTGGACGACAGCTTTGTCCTGGTACACATGACAGGTATGTGGCAGCCGAAACAGGCTTTCATCAAAGCAGTCCTGAACGGGACGCTGAATTACTTCTCTGCGGAGCATGAAAACATGCCTGTGGAAATCAGCGGGGACACGGCGGTCCTGACCGGGCAGTCCTATGTGGCTGCGGCCGTGTTCGGCGGGGGCAGATCCAACTGGCACCTGCAGCAGAAATGCAGCCTGAAGAAAACAGACGGCGTCTGGAAGATCATCCGGAGCGTCGCAAGTACATATTGAAGAAACGAGGGCAGACAATGAAGAAAAACGTTATGATCGTAACCGGCGCGGGGCAGATCGGCATGGCCCTGGCCCGCAGGACCGGATTCGGAAAGAAGATCATCCTCGGCGACAAGTGCATGAAGAATGCGGAGGCAATCGCTGAGATCATGAATAGCGCCGGCTATGACGTGGTTCCCTTCGAGATGGATCTCTCCTCCAGAGAAGATATCCTGGCTGTCATTGCGAAAGCACAGGAATATGGTGAGATCAAATACCTCATCAATGCTGCTGGAGTGTCACCGTCCCAGGCTCCTGTCGAGGCAATCCTGAAGGTAGACCTCTATGGCACAGCAGTCCTGCTGGAAGAGGTGGGAAAGGTGATTGCCGAAGGCGGTGCCGGTGTGACCATTTCCAGCCAGTCCGGATGGCGGATGCCGCAGCTCACTCCGGAGGAGGACCGGCAGCTTGCCATGACCCCTACAGAGGAACTGCTGGGCCTGCCTCTCCTGCAGCCGGAGAATATCCGGGATACCCTCCATGCCTACCAGCTTGCCAAACGCTGCAACGAAAAGCGTGTCATGTACGAGTGCATCCGCTGGGGCGAGCGCGGCGCGAGACTGAATGACATCGCTCCCGGCATTATCGTGACGCCGCTTGCAGTGGATGA
>CACZZH010000286.1 GCA_902785635.1 uncultured Lachnospiraceae bacterium | reverse complement strand
TATGCGTACTTGTGGACATGTGCGAGTGCCCGCAAACATGTATGATGAAATAATATATCACAAATACCACAGTGCTTTCCAATAGGTGTATATCTTATCCTGAATTATTCATAGGCTTCGAAAAATAAAAAAACCGGAAGCCACATGAATGATGTTGCAATTATATCGACAAAAACAAAAATCGCAGTACTTCTGTACCTGAAAAAGGGTAAAGTATCCCTTCAAACGGCTGAAATGCAGTATTTGTTCCTGTCAATGTAATATTATGCAGCCTGGGGCTGAGGATACAGCTACTGTTATTCCAGTTGCGGATTCAAGTGCCTTATACTCCAGAAAATCTGATCGATCTCCCGTTTCCAGGCACAGCTGGCTGCGCACTCGAATATAAAATAACGAGCTTGATATTTGACCCTGGCCGCAATCTTAATGATCATCAGCCGAAGTGTATCAGCTTCAAGATGTTTCATCTTCGCAGGCAGGACAAGCCGGCGGAACCAGTTAAAGATGTTATAGGCCAATGCGTGTGCGAGCAGGCGGTTCTCATTCACAGTAAATGATGAACTGCTGACGGCTGAAAAGTCAAAATCATTTTTACTTTCCTTTATGAAGTTCTCCATGCGGCCCCTGTCGCAGTAGAACTGTATGACACAGCGTGGGATACTGATCATATTTGTCACTATAAAAGTGTACAGATGGGTCATCTGGCCTGCAGGCTTCTCTATCTTGAAACAAACCCGGCGTGGCTGTCTCCATGTGGCTGCCTTATATTCGAATTCACCATAGATGACTGCATAACTGATCTGGTCTTCTCTGGTCATCTCGTAAAGCTGTTCATCAGCCTCAGCTGCAAGGCGGACCAAAGTTGCGTTCTGCTTCAGGCGGATAGCATAGGAGATATCGTTATCCTCAGCCTGGTCATAAATGGCGGGGATGGCAAAACCGCTGTCACCTCTGAGTTTGAGCCGGATGTCCTTATATTCTGTGCGGTATTCATTCAGGACGGGCTGGAGAAAATCGACAGTTCCATCAGAGGAATAGACATTCCCTGTCCTGAGCTGGACCTGGATCAGGTCATGAGTATGTCCGTCATAACACAGGAGCGGATGATAGCCGCTGTCATGGTAATGGAAATTGAACCTCCTGCCCTCCTGCTGACCATAAGCAGCCAGCAGTGTAGAATCCAGATCAAGGATCACTTCCTTCGGCATGGAGACAGAATAAACAGCCTTCCTCATCTTTTTGAGGATTGAGAGAAACTGTCCCAGGGTGGAATCGTCCATACGATTCCAGAAACGGGAAAGCGTTGGCTGGGATGCAAGAGATTCTTTATCTACAAGTTTTGTAAAGAGCGGATCCTTCCTGAGATGGTCGGCGCAGTCATCCGTAAAGTAAGCTGCAAAGACCTGATACAGGAACTGGAGCAGCATGGAACTGTCGGAATGTTTACGGAATGAATCTTTCCGGGGGGTGGCAAATATCTTCGAAATAATGCTCTCAAATCCCATGGTCCTCATAAAATCATAGATCATGAGCAGACCGGCATCCGAAGTAAGGCTGCCTCCGTTAAAGTTCAATTTAAAACAGCTATTGCTTTCAAGAGATATGGTGTTTAAAATATCCATAAGGAGCCCCTTTCTTATGGTATGTTTTTAGCTTAGACACCTAAATTTTACCATGGATCGGGCTCTTTTTTAATTCACCAGATCAGTGAAAGCAATATTCAGTTGGAAACATTGTAACTACGCGGAAAATCATTGCTTATGACTTACCGCTATGAATAATTCAGGTTTAATAATATAAAATTTTCAGACATATTCATTAGCTTGCTGTCCGTATAAAGGGACACCTCTCTTGGCATTATATAGGTATAAGATCCAAAGATTAACCAGGCCTGAACGGCCTGAATCGAAATAGTTGACGCAGCAAATCTTTTCAAGCCGGAACCGAAGCCTTAAGCCTGCGCGGGTTGGAAAGCCAGTGAAATCGGACAGGAGGTACATGATGAAAGGCTATGTCACAGAGAGTGGATACATGGGTTATGTTGACGGCAGATACGTCCTCTTTTCCAGTGAGAGCGACTATCTTGAGTTTGCAGAAGAAGATTGATTGAGAAACCGATACTGTCAGTGAATGCAGGACTTGTCTGCCGGTCTTGCGAGATGAAAATGAATAATCGCCGCTCCGGTCTGGATCAACCGGGGCGGCGAAACTCATAGTTGTAGTTTGCAGCGCTTTGCTTTTGCTGTAACCATCGAAAGGGTCTTAAATGCAGCGGAATCCTTCCGACTTCAGGAGGTTTTCCACCTCGGCCAGATCTTCGGCATGGATAATGATGAGCGCTCCGTTGCTCTCGCGGTCAAAGGTGGTATAGAGATAGTCAATATTGACATTAGCCTCTTCGATACAATAGAGAAGCCTGTTCAGGCAGCCGGGCTCGTCCGCGACCGCCGCCATGAGGATTGTGGTGAGTTTTGTGAGATAGCCGTTTTCCTGAAAAATAGTGAGAGCCTTGTCTGTATCGGATACAACCATTCTGACGATACCGAATTCCGCACTGTCATTCGTGACAAAAGAATGGATGTTGATCCCGGCGTCGGAAAGGAGTCCGGTAAGTTTGCGGATTGCGCCTTTTTTGTTTTCTGCATAAATAGAAATCTGCTGAAGCATGATGCTTTCCTCCTGTGAAAAAATGATTTAAAAGTGTTTCACTATTGTTTTATCCCTTTCGTCCCGGTGAGCTGTTCCCGACATGCGGGGAAGAGTAAGACGGAGCGTATAGGGCGGCTCGGACCCTGCAGGGCCTGGGAGTCAGGATCCTGTTCCGATCTGCAGGAAATTCCGGAGGATGGTATTACCGTCCGGAGTGAGGATGGATTCGGGATGGAACTGGACGCCGAATACGGGATGATCGGTGTGCTGCACAGCCATGATCTCCCGCTCCTTCGTGATGGCAGTGACGCGCAGGAAGGGCGGGATCGTCGCCGGATCTGCGGCAAGGGAATGGTAGCGGGCCACGGGGATCGTATCCGGAAGAGACGCAAATAGAG
>CACZZH010000285.1 GCA_902785635.1 uncultured Lachnospiraceae bacterium | reverse complement strand
CTCGTTGTGGAAAATGCTGGTAATCATTTTAAAGCGTGATAGATATTATTCTAAAAGATGCATATTTATGTAATTTCTATGGTATAGAATTTAAAGTTACTCAACTGGAATTTAAGAATACATTTAACGTACTTGATGAAAACAGGGGATTGTATCCCCTGTTTTCGCATTTTCAGAACTAGAGAACGCTAGCAAAATAGTAAACGTCAAAACATGCGCCGGGGCCAAAAGCAACGCCGCTGATTGATCAGCGGCGAGGTTTGTGACACTTTTCCGGTAGTTCCTCTGCCCACGGCAGAAGCGGATCCAGCGCAGCAGTGTCTATATTTCCATCTTTATCGGCAAGCCTGGGCAGCTCGGTAAGCAGGTGTTCCAGATAGTAGTAAGGGTTCAGGCCATTGAGCTTCGCTGTTTCCACGATGGTGTATGCTACTGCACTTGCCTGTGCTCCTTTGATAGAATTGATAAGGACCCAGTTCTTGCGGCCCGTTGTGAAAGGCCGTATAGACCGTTCGCAAGCCGAATTGTCTATCGGAACATTCCCATTTCCAAGGAACACTCTGAGGGAATCCTCATGATTGATGCTGTACCTCATGCCTTCGGCGGTCTTTCCCTTAGGCAGCGCACTGACATCAGCAAGCCTGGCTTTTATCCACGCAAAGTATTCGTCGACCAGCGGCTTGACTGATTTCTGCCGCTCGGCCAGACGCTCTTCGGGAGCCATATGCTTAAGGCCTTCCTCGACCTTGTAGATCGCGCCGATCCTTGCCAGTGCCTGCGCCGCATAAGAGCTTTTGATCGCTTCAGCATTTCCTTTACCTATGGCTTTGACTGCATCAGCGTAATCCCTGCGCGCATGTGCCCAACAGCTGGCGTTGGTCAGGGAGTCGATCTTCTTTTCCAGGATGGAGTACTGCTGCAGCCCATCCGTAACAAGGACACCTTTATATCCGTTGTAGAACCGGAGCGGATATATATGATGCCTGGTCCTCTGGTACTCGAAGACGACGATCGGATGGTCACCGCAGAACTCTCCGGACCGGTGCACCCACATGTAGTTCTTATGCCCTGCGGGGCTTTTGCGGTCGCCGGGGTCCGAGGGGTCATTGTCATGTATGACCTGTACCGTGGTCTCATCCGCCTGGGTGACATCTTCTTTCAGAAGCTCCTCACAGAATCTTTCCCAGAGCGGGGAGAGATATTTTTCTGAGACACGTATCACCCAGTTCGCCATGGTCTGGCGGGAGAGATTGACCCCGTTGATCCTGAACTGGTTCTCGATCCTGTACAGCGGCTGTGCATTCATGTACTTGGCATTCAGGATCGCCGCGACCAGGGAAGGTGTCGCCACACTTCCGCGCAGGAGATCATTGGGCCGGTCTCCGCGCAGGAATTCATCCTGGTGGTCCCCGGAAATACCGACCGCGACGTCCACACAATGGTCCTCTACTGTATATGCAGCCGGCTGGCAGCGTACGCGGGTAAACTCTTCAGGCTTGAGCCTGCGCCAGCATCCTTTGCCGAAGAATGCATCCAGCTGCTCGTCGGTGAGCTTATGCAGATGCGGTTCATGCGGCAGGTCCTTGAAGTCTTCCGCACGCTTACCGCTTTTTTTCTTCTTCTGGACAGCCTGGACAGACATGATGACTTCATCGCCGTCCGGTTCAGCTGCACTGTCATCGGCATAAGCCTCTGCTTCATTGAACAGTGACATTTGTCCGGCTATCTCATCGAGACGTTCCGTACGGCGCCCGAACCGGTTCTGGTCAGCGATACGGATCTGCTCGATCAGTCTCTCCAGGTTATCATTCATCTTTTCCATCAGTTCCTGATTGGAGATGAACATGGAGATGAGCTGTTCCTTGCTGAAACTATTCAGTTCTTCGGCAGAATATTTAGTCATGCGGTACCTTCCTCTATAAGCTCCATTATAAAGGAAGCCTCGGTATAGCGCCACTCAGCCGCATGACACAGTCCGTCATTCTGCCTATGGATGAGGAGCCGGGACATGACCGATGAGCGAAGGAAATATAGGGTTTTCAAAGTGCAGGGCCTGCTGTAACAGGCCCGGGACAGCTGCATGACAGCTGCATGGAGGCATCCTGTAAATGCTGAAAATGCCTTATTTATCACGAAAACAGGGGATAAAAAATTCTCTGTTTTGCACAATAGAAGTTTAATAGACTCTGTTCGGCGATACATTCCGGATCTTCGGACGGAGCGGGTTGAGCCCCATCATGAGCATACGGAACTGTTCTTCCGTGATCTCCGCAGCTTCTTCCGGGGTCCTTGGCCAGCTCATAGAGCCGTCTTCGAACCGGCGGTAAAGCATGAGGAACCCGTTGCCGCGCCAGAGCAGGGCCTTACAGCGGTCTGCCCGGCGTCCGCAGAAAAGGAACAGGGTCCCTTTTTCGAAAGGGTTCTCTCCGTAGCGGCTTCCGATGATTTGTGCGAGTCCGTCCACACCCTTGCGAAGGTCGACGTAGCCGCATGCGATCACGACACGCCTGATCTCAAGGACATCAGCCAGCATGGGTCACCTCCCTGATGATCACAGAGATGAGCTCCGGCGATACTGTATTGGAAACGGCGATCGAGCCTGCTTTTGTACTGATTATGACGTCCGGACGGAATGTGTCTGATCCAGCCGCATCATTTGCAGTGGGGAACGTGTGGATCTCTGTAAATGTGATCTCTTCTTGCGCTTCCTTGGCAGGAGACTTAACAGCTGCAGGAAGAAGACCGGAGGACAAGGCCTTATCGTAGGCATCTTTCCTTACACGCCTGAGCCAGTAATAATACTGCTTGCTTTTAATGCCGTTGTCCTCCATCCATTTCCTTGCACTGACACCTTTCGGGCGCGCCTGGCACTGCTCGATAATGGCTTTCCACTGCGAAAGGCGAACCTCATGTGTGATTTTATCCATCGCGGACCTCCTTAGAAAACTAGTTTTTTGAGTTTTTTAGAGTATGTCAAAAAAACTAGCATTTTTGAAGGCGAGCGATTTGACGTTTACGAAATGGAAAAGCATCCGGAACTATTTTCTGATGTTCCTGAACAATATAAAGCGGATAATATTTTGTTAAAA
>CACZZH010000284.1 GCA_902785635.1 uncultured Lachnospiraceae bacterium | reverse complement strand
CCTGTGTCTCCATATAGGAATTTGATACCTACCATTATGCAGAGATTTTTCGGATTGCGCAAGCAAAAAGGATGCGCAGCCTGAAACTTTTTCCGTTTTGGCGTATCTTTCCGCAATTTTTCGTATCCGCAGCCCTGCTTCCGCAATGGTTTGCCGGACGTGACATCTGCAGTCCGCCGAAAGCTTAAGCCGTTGTCATCAGCTGCTTCCAGTCTTCTTTCAGGAAACGATGATAGATCGTGTGCCCCATCTCCTGATGAATGCAGTAATAGTAGGGATCGATTCTCCCGTCCCGGAAATACAGCACATAGTCGAAGTCACTTCCCTCCGGCATCTGCTCACAGCACACATCCGTACTGTATTTTTCAAAGACAGAACGGATCTGCTCGGTGGTGCAGGAATGGTGCTCCCGGAACAGTCCGATCAGATCCGTCAGAAAATCAGAAGGACGGACATTCCGGAATACATATTCACTTCCCTCCGGGGGAACACTGACTTCAAAACGGCTTCCCCTGCGCCGGAACTGCAGATCGCCGAGAACCCCGCTGCAAAGCGAAGGTTCTTTCTGAAGATAGTCCAGCAGATCGTCGGCATCCGTATCTTTCCGCGGGAGTTCCCGCAATGAAATATCTTCCCGCGACAGTTCCTGCAAAGAAATATCTTCCCGCAGCGGTTCCTGTAAAGTAGTATCTTCCGCTGGCCCTTCCGGGAGAAAACCGGTATTTCCGCCTTCGGACGGCATCTCCAGCAGAGAGCGCAGGGACGCAGCGGGAAAATAGAGCCGTATCGTCTCCCGGGCATAGCCAAGCTTGATCTGGGCTTCCGAAATCTGATCGATCATATTCTGCAGAAGAGCAGCCGTATTTCCTCTCATCCGTAATAAACCTGTGCCTTTCCTTTGCCTCGTCCAAGCAGCTCCTTCTGCCGGAGGCGAAGGTCCTGCATCAGCTCCTTCACATTCAGCTTCAGGCGGCCGTCAGCCTTCAGGAATTCCCCGCCTACCATGGTGTAACGCACATTTGCGCTTCCCGCGCTGTACAAAATTGCGGAGAGCGGATTGTAGAAGGCGCAGGTATCGGGAGTCCACAGATCCCAGATCACCAGATCCGCAGGAGCGCCTTCCTGCATCCGGCCGGAGCCGAAGGGCAAAGCCGTGTGACCTTCCATAAGGTGCTTCCATACGGCAGCAGCGTCCATGACAAGGGCATCCCTCCGCTCAAATTTTTCCAGAAGGGCGAACAGTCTTGCCTGCTCGATAATGTTGACGGTGTTGGAGCTTGCCGCTCCGTCCGTGCCGAAACCGAAATGCAGCCTGTCATAATTGGAGAAGAATCCGCCTCTTCCGTATCCCAGCTTCATGTAGGTCTTCGGACAGAAAGCAAACCAGGTGTCCTCCCCCAGCAGCGGAACATCGCTCTCTTCCACCCACAGGCCGTGGGCCACCAGGACCCCTGTCTGAAAACCGCCGGCATCATGGAGAACTTCGAACGGCGTCCTGCCGGTCTTTTCCCGGGAAGTGATCACCTGCGGCTCCTCCTCCGAAAGATGCAGATGAATCGGAAGGTTCATGGATCTTGCCGTGTCCACGATCTCTTCCAGTGTGCTGCCCGGGCAGGTATAGTTGGAGTGAGGCCCGAAGCGAAGCGCAACACGGTCCGAATCATTGCTGTGCGCTTTGATAAACTCCTTTACCTGGGAGAGGCGGTCCTTAAAATCCGGCGCCGTGCCGAAGACCGTCGGGGCGATATCCATGCGGATCCCGGTGTCCAGCGCTGCCTTCAGGACCTGCTCCTCCCCGAAATAATGGTCCGCCACAGCCGTCACACCGTTGCCGATCATCTCTGCGATACCCAGCACCGTTCCGGTGTAAATGTCTTCGGCTGTCATACGGCTTTCATAAGGCCAGATCATCTCGTTGAACCACACGTCGGCTTCCACATCCTCCGCGATTCCCTTGAAAATATTCATCGCGGTGTGCGCGTGGAGATTGACCAGCCCGGGTGTGACCACATAATCTGTGCAGTCGATCACTTCGTCGTCATCCCGGATGTTATTTAAGTAAGCGCTTCTTTCCGGGCTGTTTCCTCCCGCAATGTCTTCCTGCGGGCTGTCTGAAGATACGATGCGGCGGATGATGCCGCCCTCCACAATGATATCCTGCCGGGTCCGAACATTGGCATTTTCATCGATCAGCGTTGCATTTTTCAGTATGATCATCTTTTCTCCTCCGAAGAACCGCACATCTCACAGCCTGCTTCCGCCAGCCCCTCGGCCATTCCAGATCCGAGGCCGCGGGTTCCGCCTGTCACAATTGCATTTTTTCCGGAACCATGGGGACAGGTTCCATGGTTCTTCACCGCACGCCTCTTCCTTACGTTACTTTACAAGGTATCCTCCATCGACCGGAATGATCGCACCTCCCAGATAGTCGCTGGCCCGGGAAGCGAGGAAAATGCATGTTCCCTTCATGTCCTCGCCCGTTCCCCAGCGCCCTGCCGGGATCCGGTCAGTGATCTGTCTGTACCGCTCCGGATTGTGTGCTTCCATCAGCATGGTATTCATATCCGTATCCATGTATCCCGGCGCAATGGCATTCACATTGATGCCTCTTCTCAGCCAGTCATTACTCAGCTCTTTTGTAAGCTGCGCAACGCCGCCCTTGGCAGCTGAATAGGCCGGAATCGTCTGCCCTCCGAAAAAGGAACACATGGAAGCGATATTGATGATCTTCCCGTACCCTTTGGGCAGCATCACTTTTGCCGCCTCCTGATCCAGAATAAAGACCGAGTTCAGATTGACATTGATCACATCATCCCAATCCGTAAGAGAGAACTCCTCCGCACTCCGCCGCCGCTGTATTCCGTGAGATACGACCATGATATCCAGGTCGCCTCCGAGGGATGCGAGCGCCTCATTAAAGACGCAGTATACTTCTTCTCTGCGGGACAGGTCGCCGGATACACCGGTGCAAGAGAGCCCATTTGCGCTCAGTTTTTCCAGTGCCGCTTCTACGCTTGCGGGGGAAGTCCCGACGATGCACACCTCACAGCCTGCTTCCGCCAGCCCCTCTGCCATTCCAAATCCAAGGCCGCGGGTTCCGCCTGTCACAATTGCCTTTTTTCCTGTAATATC
>CACZZH010000283.1 GCA_902785635.1 uncultured Lachnospiraceae bacterium | reverse complement strand
ATTGAAGGCACACAGGGAAGGAATCTCATATCCGCAGGCTTTTGCAGCCTCGAGGATCGTCAATCCGTCTTCAACCTGATAGGGGATTCCCTCTATTTTAATGTTTATGATTGACATATATTCTTCCCTCCTTACTATCTCTTGCTGATCGCATCCATGCGGCATACAGTAATACAGGAGCCGCACTTCGCGCAGGCCGCTACATCAATATGCAGAGATACCAGCTTATGTCCGGGTGCAATATAATCCGTTTTCTTGATGCAGTCCACAGGACATCCCTTTGCACAAAGGCCGCAGCCGATACACTTATCCGGATCAATATAATATTCCATCAGAGCTTTACATACATGAGCCGGGCACTTCTTGTCCACGATATGTGCCAGATATTCATCTTTGAAATGTGCCAGCGTGGAATTGACCGGATTTGCTGCAGTCTGGCCAAGAGCGCACAGAGCGTTGGTTTTCACAGTCTGGCTGAGTTCTTCAAGGTCTTCCAGATCCTGCATCGTCCCTTTTCCTTCTGTGATCCGGGTCAGAATCTCCAGCATACGTTTGGTACCGATCCGGCAGGGTGAGCATTTTCCGCAGGATTCATCACAGATGAAGCCCATGTAGAATTTTGCCACATCGACCATACAGTTGTCTTCGTCCATCACGATCGCTCCGCCGGAACCCATCATGGAACCTTTCGCCACCAGATTATCGAAATCGATCGGCTCATCAAGGAAATCCTCTGTCAGACATCCGCCTGAAGGACCGCCTGTCTGAATCGCCTTGAACTTCTTGCCGTTCGGGATCCCGCCTCCGATATCATAGATCAGTTCCCGAAGGGTCGTTCCCATCGGCACTTCCACAAGACCGACATTGTTCACTTTGCCGCCAAGTGCGAATACCTTGGTCCCCTTGGATCTTTCCGTGCCGACCTTGGCAAATTCCTCCGCTCCTTCCCTCAGAATGAACGGAATACAGGCAAGAGTCTCCACGTTGTTGATGATAGTCGGTTTTCCCCAGAGTCCTTTTACAGCCGGGAAAGGCGGTCTGGGTCTGGGCATGCCGCGTTTACCCTCGATCGAATTAAGCAGTGCTGTCTCCTCACCGCACACGAACGCTCCTGCGCCAAGACGAAGATGACAGTCAAAGCAAAAATCCGTACCCAGGATATTTTCTCCGAGGAGGCCGATCTCCTTGGCCTGCGCAATGGCGATCCGCAGACGTTTCACTGCGATCGGATACTCTGCACGCACATAAAAATATCCATTAGATGCGCCGATCGCATATCCCGCAATAACCATTCCTTCAATTACTGCAAGCGGATTTCCTTCCAGAATGCTTCGGTCCATGAATGCACCGGGATCTCCTTCATCACCGTTGCATACCACGTACTTTTCATCTCCCTGGGAATTATAGGCGAACTGCCACTTTCTTCCGGTTGGGAAGCCGGCACCGCCGCGCCCGCGGATTCCCGCAGCAAGTACTTCATCGATCACTTCCTGCCTGCTCATGCTAAGCGCTCTGCGAAGTCCCTGAAAGCCGCCCATGCCAAGTGCTTCATGAATATTCTCCGGATCGATGACACCGCATCCGTGAAGCGCAACTCTGCGCTGCTTTTTATAAAAGTTAATGTCGTCCTGTTTGGATACCTTTTCACCGGTAGCCGGATCTTCATAGAGGAGTTCCTCCACAACAGCTCCGCCGATGATATCCTGATCCACGATCTTTTCCACATCCTCGATCGTGACCAGACGATAGAGAGTATCCTCCGGATAGATCTTTACAAACGGACCCTGCGAACAGAAACCGAAACATCCGACATGATTGACAGTCACATGGTCAGTCAGCCCTTTTTCTGCCAGGATCTCATCGAAACGCTCTTTGATCTCATGCGAATGGTTGGAAAGGCATCCGGTTCCGCCGCACAGAACAATGTGCCTTTTCCCGTCAGCGCCGCTGATCTTGTCCTCCAGGCACTTTGAACATACAGCAATATTCTCGTTCAGCTGTTCTCTGGTTTTGATCATTGTCCGGCCACCTCCTTTTCTTTCTCCTCTTTGATCAGATAACTGGCGATCACTTCATTGACATTTGATGCCGTCATCTTCGGATACACTTTTCCATTGATGGTTACAGCAGGCGCGATTCCGCAGGCTCCGATGCATCTCAGGGCATCCAGAGTAAACAATCCGTCCTCTGTGGTCTCTCCCGGAGCGATATGCAGCAGTTCACTGAACTTATCGATCACCTGCTGTCCGCCCTTTACATAACAGGCCGTTCCCAGGCAGCATCCGATCACATATTTTCCCTTTGGCAGCAGCGAGAAGAAGGAGTAGAACGTGACAACACCGTAGATCTCTGCGACGGAGATCCCCGTCTCTTCTGAAACGATCTCCTGTACCTCCAGCGGAATGTAGCCATATTCATTTTGAATATCACTGAGAATCATCATCAAAGGTGTATTCTCATTCTTATAACGGCCGCAGATCTCCCGGATCTTCATTTCCGCTGCTTCTTGAATTTTTCCCATAAATTCCATTACCTCCTGCACATTAATCATACTCTTCTGCTTATTCTCATACACATAAGATCCACATTTTTCTGATCAAACGCAAAATACGGCCGGTGTTTTCATCCGGTCGGTTAGTTGTGTCTGACTGTTCAATATATTATTTGCGTTTGCCGTTAATGATAAGATATTTATTCAAAATTATCAATATAAAAAATAAGATTTTAATAATTTTCATTCATTTTTTCTGTGCTTGAAGAACGTTTTTACGAATGGTATCATAAGACCACATCGCATTTATTCTTCATCACGCAATACCCGTGACTTCAGTTATGGGATACGCGCGTAGCAGCAAACTTGTCTTCATCGTGTAGTTCAAGCTCGCGATGAAGAATAAAAGCCTCCGGCGGGATGCCAGGTCTGCGCAAAGGAAGGTGCCAGCCAAGCTGGCGCGCAGCCCGGCAGCAAGAACGCCGGATGGCGTTCTTGACTATGAAGAATCCAGCGCGATCAAAAGAAAAGCAGATATGGAGGAATCCTTTTATGGGAAAAAGATATGATGACTATTATGATTATGACGACGGTCTGACCAGGGAACAGCGCCGTGAGAAACGTGTACGTAAAAGGAAACGTCAGATTCTGCTTCTTCGGATCAGTGTGGTCTTTTTCT
>CACZZH010000282.1 GCA_902785635.1 uncultured Lachnospiraceae bacterium | reverse complement strand
AGGTGCGAGCGGAGGAGGAACCGCAGGCAATGCGTGAGATCCGCCGCAGCCTGAAAGGCGGAGAAACCGGAAGCGGATCAGGCAGAAAAGCGAAGAAATCGGGAGAAGAACGTTTCGGAAAGAAGCCGGAGGAGACGAATCCGTCTGATACTTTCGGTGAAGAAGTCATTCAGGCCAGGTTTTCCGGAATGATCAAAGATGAAAAGCCGGATCCGCAGGAAGAACCCGGACAGGGACTTTCCTCTGAAAACCGGCGGCAGACGCAGAGCAATTCTCCGGATGCAGGAAAAGAATCCGTTTCCTCCGAAGGAGGAAGCGCGCGCAGAGGAAAGCCTTCAAGCGAGGAGATCAGTGAGGGCATCCAGAATGTGGAACAGCAGATCCGGCAGGCAGAGGAGAAGCCTGCTAAAGTATATACCTTCCCGGACATTGAACTGCTGCGCAGGCCGGTTAAGGGAAAAGGCGGGAATACCCGTGAGGAACTGATGAATACCGCAGTGAAGCTGGAGGAGGCATTTAGCAGCTTCGGCGTGAACGTGAAGGTGTCGGATGTGACCTGCGGTCCCTCTGTCACAAGGTTTGAAATGATTCCGCAGAGCGGCGTAAAGGTAAATAAGATCCTGTCGCTGCAGAATGATATTCAGCTCAATCTTGCTGCCGAGTCCATCCGGATCGAAGCGCCGATCCCCGGCAAAGCGGCGATCGGGATAGAGATCCCCAACCGGGAAAAGAACAGTGTACTGCTGCGTGAGATTCTGGAGTCTGATACATTCCGGAAGAGCAGTGCAAGGATTCCGTACGGCGTCGGACGGGATATCGCAGGAAAGATCATTGTATCTGATATTCACAAGATGCCGCATCTCCTTGTGGCCGGTGCGACCGGTTCCGGAAAATCCGTTTTTATCAATACGCTGATCCTGAGTATTCTTTATAAGGCTTCGCCTGAGGATGTGAAACTGATCATGGTAGATCCGAAGGTCGTTGAACTGAGCGTTTATAACGGAATTCCTCATCTGCTCATACCGGTCGTAACGGATCCCAAAAAGGCTGCCGGAGCCCTGAACTGGGCAGTGGCGGAGATGGACCGCCGTTACAAACTGTTTTCCACAGTCGGCGTCAGGGAGATCCGCGGATACAATCAGCATATCGATGCTCTGGGTGATGATATACCGGCAGATGAACGTCCCGCAAAGCTGCCGATGATCGTGATCATCGTCGATGAGCTGGCAGATCTGATGATGGTGGCAGGAAATGATGTGGAAGATGCGATCTGCCGTCTGACGCAGCTTGCGAGGGCAGCGGGGATCCACCTGGTGATCGCGACGCAGCGGCCGTCCGTGGATGTTATCACCGGCCTGATCAAAGCGAACATGCCTTCCCGTATTGCCTTTTCCGTGTCTTCCGGAACGGATTCAAGAACGATTCTGGATCAGGTCGGTGCTGAAAAACTTCTGGGCAACGGCGATATGCTGTTCTTCCCGCAGGCATACAAACAGCCTGTGCGTGTACAGGGCGCTTTCGTGGATGATGATGAAGTTGCTGCCGTTGTGAAATTCCTGAAGGACAACAATGGCGGGGAGGCAATGGAAAAAGATCTGGCTGCACAGATGGAGGCCATGGAAAAATCTATTGCCACAGCCGGCTCTTCCGGAGGAAATTCCGATCAGGATGAACTCTTTGCCCAGGCAGGGAAATTTATCATCGAGAAGGACAAGGCTTCGATCGGGATGCTGCAGCGATGGTTCAAGATCGGTTTTAACCGCGCTGCGCGCATTATGGATCAGCTTTCCGAAGCCGGAGTGGTGGGACCGGAGGAAGGGACCAAGCCCAGACGTGTAGAGATGTCCATGGAACAGTTTGAAAACTATCTGGAGGAAAACGGATAACAGAAAACATTGTACTTTTTTTCGGGATGTTTTATACTGTGTTCTGGTAGTAAGGAAACATGGATTAGAACCTGTCGTTTTTTAACATAATTTGGAGGTGTATCGTAAATGTACAGGATACTGGAAGCAAGAAACCTTGCGGGCAATATCTACGAAATGGTCGTGGAAGCTCCCCGCGTCGCTAAACGCGCTCTTCCCGGTCAGTTTGTCATTGTCAAGCTGAATGAAGAAGCAGAGCGTATTCCGCTTACGATCTGTGATTATGATCGTGAAAAGGGAACGATCACTATCGTTTTCCAGCCGGTGGGAGCAAGTACTTCAAAATATGTGCCGCTGAAAGCCGGCGATTCTTTCATGGATTTTGTCGGTCCGCTTGGGCAGCCTTCTGATCTGTGTACAGAGCCGCTGGAAGAAGTCCGCAAAAAAAAGATTCTGTTTGTCGCAGGCGGTGTCGGAACGGCACCCGTTTATCCGCAGGCCAAGTGGCTTCATGAGCATGGCATCGAGTGCGATGTGATCATCGGTGCGAAGACCAAGGATCTTGTGATTCTGGAAGAAGAGATGAAGAAAGTGGCCAACACGTATGTCACGACCGATGACGGTTCCTACGGCCGCAGCGGAATGGTGACAAAGTGCATCGAAGACCTGGTCGCCGAAGGGCATGTGTATGATCACTGCGTAGCGATCGGTCCGATGATTATGATGAAATTCTGCTGCCTTACTACAAAGAAGCTTGGCATTCATACCATCGTCAGCATGAACCCGATCATGGTGGACGGTACCGGAATGTGCGGCGCATGTCGTCTGATCGTCGGGGATCAGGTGAAGTTTGCCTGTGTCGACGGACCGGAGTTCGACGGACATCTGGTAGATTTTGATGCCGCAATGAAGAGAGCGACCCTTTACAAGACGGAAGAGGGAAGAGCCCTTCTGGCTTATCAGGAAGGTGAGACACATCACGGCGGATGCGGACAGTGCGGAGGTGACAAATAATGGGTGATGTATTAAAGAAAGTACCTGTAAGAGAACAGGATCCCCAGGTTCGTGCAACGAATTTTGAGGAAGTTTGTCTTGGATATAACAGAGAGGAAGCTGTAGAGGAAGCTCAGCGCTGCCTGCACTGCAAGAACGCAAAATGCATCCAGGGATGCCCCGTTAACATCGACATTCCGGAATTCATCGGATATGTGAAGGAAGGCGATTTCGAGAAGGCTTATCAGGTCATCTCAAAGTCCAGTGCCCTTCCGGCAATCTGCGGCCGTGTATGTCCGCAGGAAACGCAGTG
>CACZZH010000281.1:2027-5905 GCA_902785635.1 uncultured Lachnospiraceae bacterium | reverse complement strand
GAATATTATAGCTTTTTCATTGTGGTATTACTGTGAACCACCTCTTCACACATAAGCAAAAAAGTGAACCAGCACTTCACAAAATCGCTTAAGACCACACTATAGTAGGGAGTGTGTAATGTGGTGGTCTTGACCTGATTATTTTTCAAAAAATCAAGTTGCTATGTGCATAGATCAGAGGTAATACACGTATGGCTTATGCGGGCATCAGAAGGAGGTTACATATGCCCGTAAACTACGATCAGCTCGGTGATCGCATAAAGCATTTCCGGACTGAAAGAAACCATACACAGGAGCTGCTGGGAGAAAAAGTAAATCTATCGCGAGAACACATTAATAAGATTGAGACAGGAACCAATAAGCCCAGTCTCGACACTGTGGTGGACATCGCTAATGCCCTCGGCATTTCAGTTGATGATCTACTTGTGGACAGCCTTGAACATCCGATCTCCACAGCGGATTCGGAGATTCATCGTCTTCTCCTTGACTGCAATAAGATCGAGGAGCAGATTTTGACAAAGACCGTAGCAGAATTGAAGAAAATACTGTACGGTCTCGGAATTTAGCAAATAAAAAAAACTGCCCGTGTAAGTCGGCAGCGGCACCCGTTTCACAGCTGGGTGCTGTCTGTCTCACACAGGCAGTTTATTTGTTTTCGGTTTTATTGTGCGATCCGATCGTTGTAGAAATCGTTCATAACGTTTCCCTGAGAAGCCGTCCAGCACCATTTTCACCGCATCCATCAGCTTCTCTGTCTTGGGATCGTCACTGCGATTAAGCCCGTCCTCGGCCCAGGCAGCTGCTCTGTCAAGGAGATCGGCAAGCGCAGCTCCGTCAATTGTGCCGGGACCGACTACTCTGCTCAACTCCTTCTTCACTTCTCCCGTGCTGCTCAGGTATCTGGTGAGGATCAATGCGATCGCCGTATCGTAGGCGTTGAAATCGTACTTGTTCGTCATATGTGCCCGAACTCCCTTCCTGTTTTCAGGACCAGAGAATAAATGAAGATTCTGCACATTGCAAGCCATAAGTCGAAAAAGAATCTCACAGCCTTTGTTAATTGTAAACTTTCTATCACTTTGGTGACAATATTCTCGTCTACCGCTTGACTCTATATCACTACAGTGATATAATCAGAGGCGAATGGAGGGCTGAGCAATGGACAAACTTATCACCATTTACCACGGCTCAAAGCAGATTGTGGAAGTACCGACTTTTGGCCTTGGCAGAAAGAATAACGATTTCGGCCTGGGTTTTTACTGCACAGAGAGCAATGATCTTGCGAAGGAATGGGCGGTCTCCTCGTTGAACGACGGTTTTTCAAACCGCTATACATTGGATACAGAATACCTGAACACACTAAATCTTAACAGCCCGAATTACACGATCCTCAATTGGATCGCTGTGCTCGTTGAGCATCGTCTGTTCAGCATTAAGACCCCAATCGCGAGAAGAGCAAAGCAGTACCTGATCGAGCATTGCGGGGTCAATGTAAACGCATTTGACCTGATTACCGGCTACAGAGCCGATGATTCCTATTTCGACTTCGCAGAGGCTTTTTTGAATAACGCGATCACTGTCGAGCAGCTTTCCCGTGCTATGCGTCTCGGTAAGTTGGGAGAACAGATCGTCATCAAATCACAATTTGCATTTTCAAAGATTAAGTACGAAGGATTTGAAGTTGCCCGGAAGGACGAGTTCTATGTTCTTCGCAAAGCCAGAGATGATGAAGCCAATCAAACCTACCTGGATATTCAAGAGGAAGAGAGCGATGGCTTATATGTCCAGGATATTATAAGGGGAGGCATTTCCAATGACGATCCACGCATACCAAGAAACGTATCTGTCTAAAGCCCAAGCTTCACTTGGTGATGCTTTCGATTACGCCATCAACACTTGTGAAATCCCCGGCGAGGATTTTATCAAGTTCTTCACCGCAAGTTCAGTCAGCAAGCGAATGGAAAATGGCGAGCCTGCCTTTCTTGCAGGAAAAAGCGGAATTGAGATTGCAGTCGATGTTGTTCTTGATGCAACCGGAAAGCATCTCGACCGTGAACCACAGGAACATATGGGACGTTCCCGCGAATACTGGATCGGCTGGGCAGTCTGCTATTACCAATGGTACTCCGCAAGAAGCTTCAGTGACATCTTCAAGGTTCTCTCCTTTGAAGATCTGCAGAACATGTACTATACACTTCATGAAGCGGATATTACTAAATTTGCAGATATCGTTGATGATAAAATGCGGGACCACTTCAAAGAGACAAACCTGAAGCGCATCCGCACAATCTACGGCTGTACACAGGCTGAGCTTTCGGAACGATCCGGAGTATCCCTTCGTTCCATCCAGATGTACGAGCAGCGGAACAAAGACATCAACAAAGCAAGTGTCGAGGCACTCTACCGTATCTCTAAAGTCCTCGGCTGTACCATCGAAGATCTTCTCGAAAAATAATAGGTTATTCCCGCACAAAAAATTTTAGCCCGCTGGATTACTGAAAAGAAGTAACCTCAGCGGGCATTTGCATTAACACTCGACCTGTACATCATCATCGCTTACCAGCACCCGGCTCACCTCCCGGTTGAACCGGCCTTCATCCATGGTCTCCCATCCGAGAGCTTTCACAATTTCATCAATCAGGCTCTCCTCGCTGATCAACCTGCAGCGGCAGCCATTCCCTTTCTGACCCTTCTGCCGTTCCCGGCAGTTCCAGGCTTTGTAGTAGACGCCACCCTTCGTCTTCAAGGTCCTGCGTACAAAAGGAGCACCACATTCTCCACAGAATACTTTTCCGTAAAGAAAGTGGTGCTCTCCTGCTCCCAAGACTCCGTTTTTCAGATTATCCTTAAAACCTTTCTTGATTGCCTGCGCCTGATCCCACAGCTCCCGGCTGACAATTCCCTCATGATCATCGGTCAGGTAGTAATCCTTGTAGTCGCTGCGCTTCATCGGCTGGTGTGTCAGGTAATCTGTCGGTGGCTGCTTCATGAGGTGTTTATCGCCGACGTAGGTCTCATTGCTCAGAATGTAGCGAACCGCCTCAACAGTGAACTTCCCACCACGTAGGGTCTTCGCTCCTTTCTCAGCCAATGCTCTGCAGATACCGGAATAACTCTCCCCGGCAACATACCGTTCAAAGATCTCCCGGATGATCCAGGCATCCTGGTTCGGTACCAGCTTCCCGTCCACACCGTCATAACCGAGAATCCGGTTGCTGCCGATGTTGTAGTCTCCGTTTGCAAACCTCTGCTGATAAGCCCAGCGCCGGTTCAGGCCGATGGAGTTGCTCTCGTCCTGGGAGATTGCTCCCAGCAGCGCAAGCTGGAAATTGCTGGTCGGGTCATCCGTGCGGATGTTCTCTTTCTCAAAGATGACCGTCACATTGTTTGCCTTCAGGCGGTCAACGTATTCCTGGCAGTTTCCAACATTGCGGGAAAACCGGGCGATGTTCTTTACGAGGATGATGTCGAGCTTTCCCTGTTCCGCATCCGAGATCATCTGCTGGAAGCCTGGACGGTTCTTGACCTTCGTGCCGGTTCTGGCTTTATCCGCATAGATCCCGGCAAACTCCCAGCCTTCCGTTTCCTCGATCAACTTCTGGTACGCTGTCTTTTGGGTTTCGAAGCTCTCCTCCTGCTGTTCCTTATTCGTGCTGACTCTGGCATAGGCTGCCACACGGAAAGTTGTCCGTTTCGGCTTTGCCTCAATCTTTCTTATGATCATCTTTTCCTCCGATCTTCGTTACACGCTTCTGTGCGACAAGCTGCTTTTCAAAAATGCTCTTCGGCCGGGCAGGAATGTACTCCCCGCTATCAACCCGATTCAGATAAGTCTCATAGAGTTCTGCCACATGGGTGGGTTCCTCCGTCTGGTTCTT
>CACZZH010000281.1:0-2013 GCA_902785635.1 uncultured Lachnospiraceae bacterium | reverse complement strand
TGTTGTCGAAAGTCCGCACTGCCAGTGAACTGTCACTTCCCAGTTGTAGGTCTTTTCTGTTGTTGCCGGACCCTTTTTGTGCTTCTGCAATCTGGTTCCGTTTGTGCAGGAGAAGGTAACTTCCTTCACAAGGTCATCCAGAAACCAGTATTCAATGGTCGCCGGTGTTCCGACCCGCTGTGCTTCCCTCATGCGTTTGGCAGCGTCCCCGCTTCCTTTCACGTCTTCTGGATCCACTTCCTCGAAGGCCGCCCGCAGAACCTCATCCAGCATCCAGGTTTTTACCGAAAACCCGTGGCAGCCATCTTCTCCAAAGCAGCACATCGCCTTCTTTTTCTGCTGCACATGCATCTGTCTGGGGATCAAAGACTTACCGCAGTACGGGCAGATGATCTTGCTGTCCACATAAGGGTACCTGGTGATTTCACCCCTCGGTGCCCGCAGTTCCAGGATGCGCTGTACCTGTTTGAAGGTCCGCTTATCGATGATCGGAACATGACTGTTTTCAATCCGGTAGGTCGGCACTTCCTTGCCGTCATTCGGAATGCACTTATGCGTTTTGAAGTCCGTGCTGATCCATTTCTGCAGGATCATATCCCCGGCATACCGTTCGTTCCTCAGAATGCCGAGCACAGTTGACTCGGTCCACTTTTTTCCTCTCGGGGATGTGATCTTCAGATCATTCAGCTTGGTGACAATCTCCGGCAGCGTTGTCCCTTCCCTGTAAAGGTCAAAGATCGACCGGACGATCTCACCTTCGCCAGGTTCAATCACAGCCTCGCCTTTCTCATCCAGGCGGAATCCATAGAGTGCAGACCATCTGCCTTGGCCCATCTCGTAGCGCTTCCGGAGCCCCCATTTCAGGTTTTCGGAGATGTTCCGGCTCTCTTCCTGTGCAAATGCTGAGAGGATTGTCAGAAGCATTTCGCCGGAAGCCGTCGCCGTATCGATCTGCTCTTTTTCGAAGAAAACGTTCACGCCGATCTGCTTCAGGTCATCCACGTACTTAAGGCAGTCCAGGGTGTTCCGGGCAAACCGGCTGATGCTCTTCGTGATGATGGTCTCGATTTTCCCGTCCTGCGCATCCTGGATCATCCGCCGGAACTCTTTTCTCTTTTTCGTGGATGTACCCGTGATACCCTCATCCGCGTAGATATCCACCAGCTTCCAGCCCGGCGTCTTCGCGATCTTCTGCTTGAATCCCTCCATCTGCGTTTCGAGCGATAACTGCTGCGATTCCAGCAGAGTCGACACGCGGCAGTATGCTCCTACACGTCGGGTGCGGGTACGAACCTCGGGTGATCCGCACTGAATTCTTTGAACATTACTCATCGCCATTCCTGTATCCTCCCTTGACTACGATGGGTTTCCCAGTCTGTTTTCTTTCCAGCCGATCCTGCTCGGCACGCCAGCTTTCATCGCGCAGAAGCGCTCTCTCCTGTGCTGTCATCCTGCTTCTGTAGCTATGCAAAAGGCCCAGCCCCATAAGAGACTGGACCCTGTCGAAGAGCTCGGGTGTAACGATTGGTTCGTGATGTCCCTCTAACATGTAGCTTTCTCGTTCACCACGGTTTTTCTTCACTATCTTCTTTTTCTCATAGACGGTGTAGGTTTTTCCCGTCTGAACGTCTCCTTTGTAAACCACATTGTTGAGGGTTCTGCGGAGCCGCTCCTTATTCCAGATGATGCCGGTCCCGGCTTCCGCTTCCATCTGGTCGAGTGCTTTCCGGATGTCCTGGTAGCACTCACCGGCTGCCGCCATGCGGAACATAAGCCGGATGCGCTTTGCCTCTTCTTCCTCGATCGCCCAATCGGCGTCCTTATTGATCCTTCGGTACCCATAAGCTACCCTGCCAACAGGATGCCCTGTAGCGCACCTAACCTGCAATCCCAACCGGACGTTTTCTCCAATGGACCGGCTCTCCTCTTCGGCAATGATTCCGAGGATGTTTACAAGCAGGTCTGAGCTCCGATCCATCGTGTTCAGGCCCTGTTCCTCAAAATAGATCGCTA
>CACZZH010000280.1 GCA_902785635.1 uncultured Lachnospiraceae bacterium | reverse complement strand
AAATCGTGATAAAATCCAGTTATTACTTTACTTATAAATATATCTTAATACTTCGTTTTATGCCGGTCAAAGGCATTACGCGAAAAAATGAAAAGGAGGCAGAAAATGAGAAAGAAACTTCAGACGATCTCCAGACGTGACTTCCTCAAAGGCGCAGCTGCAGGTGCTGTCAGTGTAGCCGCCGCAGGCCTTTTGGGCGGTTTTGCCATGGGAGAAGAAGGTCCGGAAGCAGGAGAGGAACCCGCTCCCGGCGCACCGGGCGGCCCGCCCATGATGGATCCGAAGCATTCCGGTGAGACAGCCGCTGTCTATGGCAGTTCCTGGAAAGATGCTCCGGCTCCGGTCGACGATGCGCAGATCTCCCAGGAATATGATGTGGACGTTGTCGTCATCGGACACGGCTATGCCGGCCTGAATGCATGCCGTTATCTGGCGGAGCAGGGCGTGTCTGTGACCCTGATCGAATCTCAGGCAGAAGATAAGTACAATGCTATGGGCAATGAAGGGGCAGCTCCCAATGCGACCGTATTGAAGGAGCGCGGCGTTCCGGAGATCGATCCTGTTGAGTATTACAACAACTGGATGCTTAACTCCGGCTATCAGGCCAACCCCGGACTGATGATGAAATTCTGCCAGAATTCCGGTGAAAATATGGATGCCTACCTCTCCGTTCTCACCGAGGATGAGCTTTCCAACATGACTACGGCATTCTATCCGCCCACCGAGCATCAGCTTTCGCAGATCGGTCCTTTCAAGTTCTGGCCGTGCACCTGTTCTTTCTATGGAAACCCGAACCAGACCTATATCCATCAGAAGAACCGTGAAAAAGCCATCGCGGACGGTGCGACCTTTATGTTCGGCACCATCGGCCGTCAGCTGATCAAAGACGGCGATGCTGTTACCGGTCTGATCGCAGAGGACTCTGAGGGCAATTTCATCAAATTTAATACCAGGGCTGTTGTTCTTGCTACCGGCGGTTTCGGTGCAAATGCCGAAATGCAGAAAGACCTCCTCACGGACCTGGGCGGAACATTGATTCCCGGAGAGTCTCTCTCAGTGCTGATGGACTCTGACGGAAGCGGCATCCAGATGGGTTACTGGGCAGGCGGAAAACTGGATTCCCTCGGTATTCCTACCATGAACGGCAAGCATTATCATCCCGGTCTCCCGCAGGGCATATGGCTGGATTCCAAAGGAAATCGGTACTGCAACGAGTACTGGGGACCTATTGAATTCCGCGGACGTCCCGCACTCCAGATGGACCGTGACGGTTTCTACTGCTTCTATGATTCCAAGCTCACCGAGTACATGCAGTACTCCGTACCCTCCCACGGCTCCACCTATGCCTCTGAGGAGAACCTGGCGAATGTGCAGGCCGAGCTGGACAAAGCACTTGCTGCAGGTGCAGAAGGTGTACAGGGTCACGATCTGAGCGCGACTTACACCCGCTATGGTGCCGAGACCCTTGATGAACTGCTGGATATGGTATGCCAGGATGAGGCTGTAAAAGCCAACATCAAGGCTTCCATCGAGCGCTACAACCAAATGTGTGAAAACGGACGGGATGAGGACTTCGGCCGTGAAGGCGGACTGCTGTTCCCGGTCAAGGATGGTCCGTTCTTCTGCGACATCAAACCCTCTGAGATCGGCTGGATGATGTGTACCTGCGGCGGTCTCGTGATCAACAGCGAGCAGCAGGTCCTTGATGAATATTATCATCCGATCAAAGGACTGTTTGCCTCAGGCAACTGCGCAAGCGGCCGTTTCGGGACAGAATATTTCACTCCTACTCCCGGTGTGAGCCTTGGTACTACCATCGTTCTGGGCCGTGAATGCGGAAAATCCGTAGAAAAGTATCTGAAGGGTGAGATCTGAATATCCCATGAGACAATAAAGGCGTGCGGGAAAATGCGTTTCCATTTTCCCGCACGCCTTTTCTTTTATTCATAGTTTTTCACAAGAAAGAGCGGCTTGATCATCATGACCTCATCATAGGTCTCCTGCTCCACCGTCACTGAAGAATTGAGAGCCTGCAGATCTTTTTTCAGTACGGAAAGTGCTTCTTTTGTATCACCCGCGCGTTCCTGTGCCAGAATCTCCTGCATCCAGCGAAGGACGACAGGGTGCGCATAGCAGGCCGGTACCGGAAAGTCAGGATATTTCTCCGTATACCGTTCCATATCCTTCCAGGCATTCTCCAGCATACGCTGAACATAAGCCGCGTTATTTCTTCGTGTCGGCAGCACATTTGCTCCGGAGAACAAAAACACTGCAGCCAGACCGAACAGAAGAAAATACATGGCACTGCCGAGATGATGCACCAGTGCATAAATTCCATAACCGAAGGAAACGCCGCCCATCAGGACAATGACGAGTGCGACCCACCTGTATGCAGGATTGGTCCTTTCCTGGATCCGTTTTTTCCTGGCTGCCTGGCTCATCTGCTCATACAGCGCACTGTTCTGCTCCAGATAGTCCGCTGCCTTTGCAAGTTTAAAAATGGTATCCCTTGCTTTGCTGCTCTCCAGCATAGCCTGCTTTTTTGCAAGCTCACGCTGCTTTTCTTCCAGCTTCTTCTGGGCTGCCGCGCTGTGAACCGGAATATCCGGCCACTGTTTATGGAAATATGCGATCAGCTGATCGACCATCTCCTCCACTTTAAAATTGCACTGTTTTTCCTGTCCGTCTTCATATTCCACCACAAGGTAGGGGATGGAAGCAAACAGCCCCTTGCCGGTAAATCCGCCTTTGCTCATTGCGACCCGTTTGTAGATCCTTTTTACAGAAGCGATCGGCAGATAATACATCCGCGAAATATAAAAGCTGTTCAGATACAGCGCTTTTTTACCGACGCCGCAGGGTCCGAAGCGCCTGCAGTGCCGGCGGTCATCTTTGAGGATCTGCGGATCAAGCTCCACACTCCCCAGTTTTATCGGGAATATCAATGTTCATGCTCCCTATGACTTCATTCGTTAAGCAGCCTTTCTCGTGGCACGGATAAAGATGCCAAGGAAGCATGCTGCCAGGATGATACCTGCCGGATAAGCAACCGTGGTCGTAAGTCCGAGCTTACCCAGGCACTCGGGTGCGCAGAAGAAATATGTCATCGAAACTGCGCTCATGAAGGTTGCCGGTACGGCAGTGATCCAGTAATTCTTTTTCTCCCTGTACAGGAACATGCTGG
>CACZZH010000279.1 GCA_902785635.1 uncultured Lachnospiraceae bacterium | reverse complement strand
ATGACCGGGATGACAATGCCGTAGATAACCTGATACTTTACGCGGAACAGGAGCTTCAAAAAGCGGCCTGAGTGTTTGCAACTGTAAACCGAAATTTCACACGTAGCCCGCCAACAAAGCACGTAACTGTAAACCATTATTCGATACCTTGTGGAATCATGGGAGTCGCGGTGAAAGTCCGCATAAGCCTGCACGTGGGAAAACCACGATCCGGTGGGTCGTTGCCCATCATGGAAGAGCATGAATAAGACCAGGCCAGAAGCCTGGCATCAGGCATAGGAAGCAGGAAAGCCAATGCAATACCGCGCATTGGAAGCTCGTGACTTTAGTCATGAGTAATTCACTTCAGCCGTCCAGTACCCGGTATCCGGCACGGTCCAATGCTTTAATCGCTTTCCTGTAATCCTTGTCTTTGACCAGCACGTAATCTGTGTTATAGGTTGAAATCGCGAAGATGCCAATCTCTGCTTTGGCAAAAACAGAAGACAACTCCGCCAGTATGCCGATCAATGAGAAATCCAGCTGTCCGCAGATCCGGAACATTCTCCAACCATCTGACCTGTCAAGAGTGCTTTCAGGGACCATGCTGACCGGACATACAAGGGATTTTTCCTCATCTGTTCTTCCCGTAAAGACAAACGGCTGATCAATATCGATTCCCCGATAGTTCTCCACCTGACAGATGCTGAATGTCTCCGGAATCACCTGCAACTGTAAGGATTCTTCTTTCTCCTCCTCGTTTTCTTCCGGAATGTTCTTCACCGACAAATCAAATTCGCCGCTTCCGAGAAGTGAAACTTTTTCAGAAAACGGAAGTAACGGATCAATGCCCATCTCTTCCCATGTGGTTCCGTAAGGAGCGCCTCCGGAGGTGTATCCGGCTATGAATGCAAACCGGTCATCACAGGATTCGCCATACAGTTCATCCATTTCCATCTGCCGGCGCTGTTCCTTAGTAAGCTTCTTTTTCTTTGCCATTTCTTATTCCTTTTACCCGCCTCCAGCGTGATTTTTCCAGTTCTATGCTCCTACAGCCAGACAAATAATGAATCATACTGAAAGGGCAGTATCAGAGTTTCAGTTCCAGGCTGTCTTTATTCCAACGTTCTTTCCGGAAAAGGCAATGCCGTATTTGATGATGCTTTGGATGCCGCGATCTTTCATTTCCTGTACATAGTTCTGATCTTCGATCTGTCGGAGCGCTGCGTCTGCGAGCTCTTCCAGGCCGGTTTTATCAGATCCGGAAACGGCTTTGAATTCCATGATGATCCCCGGGAGGCCCTTTTCTTTCGGCTCAAGCGCAAGATCAAAACGCCCTTCCCCCGATTCCCGGTTGGACCGGATATAGTACCGCGACGAAAGGCTTGCAACTAGGCCAACCATCATCCCGTGGTAGAAGCCTTCAGCGGATCCATCGAAATAGGAAATACAGCTTGTCATGTAATTTCCAAGAGATTTCGCCAGACGTTTTCCATCTCCAAGATAGATTGCTCTTTCGATTTCGGTGATGACGCTGCCGGCCGTTTTTGCCTTCATAAAGGCCAGGATCTCCGTATTATAGACTCGGCGGATCTCCATGTTCGGGATCCTTAAGGAAGCAAATGTCCCGATCTCCGTTTCTTCCGGATCGGATGCAGGGGTCAGATAGCCCGCCAGCAGAAGGAAGCTGAAGACCGTGTCCGTACCGTCAGCCAGTCTCGGATAGATGACCTCCATGTTCAATGACGCATGGATTTCCTCTCCCTGCAGTACCCGGGTAAGTTCCTCAGCAACTTCCGGCGTCAGATCCTGCATGATTTCCCGGATGATCTCATTATCGCTGGTATTGGCCCAGAATGCGCGCGGAGCGCCTCCATTTGCAAAATAATTGGTCACGGACCAGGGGTTATAGATTTCAGTTTTACCGAAGCGATACCCGTCATACCAGCTGCGGATCTCCTCCATGCAGTCTTCCCTGTCATAGTAGGCGGCCATCTCTCGGACTTCTTCCTCCGTAAATCCGAAATAATCGCTGTATTTTTCATCCAGAACGGTATTCACTGTGGGATTGTTCAGCCCGCTGAAGAGATTCTCCTTGGACACGCGCATGATTCCGGTCAGGACTCCGAACGCCAGGTTCTCATTATCCTTAAGGCCTCCGGAAAGGAAGTTGCGCATAAAGGAAATGATCTCCTGATAAAAACCTTTGGAATAGCCCTGCTGGATGGGCGTGTCGTACTCATCGATCAGGATAATGGTCCTGCTGCCATAATGGGTGGAAAGCATCCTGGTCAGATTCAGAAGCGAACGGCTGTACTCCACGTCGGAAAGCGTTCCTTTTTCCATGCGGTCCAGATATGCCTTATCATCCGGTCCGAGTGCCGTGCTGTCCCTCAGCTCCCCATGACGCTTGTACTCATCCTTCAGGACGAGCCGGATCGCCTCCATGGACTCTTCAAAGCTTCCGTATTTGACATCTTTGAAGGTCAGCATGATGACCGGGTATTTGCCCTGCATGGCCCTGTATTTCTCGCCGCACTGCCAGATCTTCCTGTTTGCGAAGTACTGTGAGGTGTCTTCTTCCGTTTTTTCGAAGAAAGTCTTGAGCATATTAATGGCAAGCGTCTTTCCGAACCTGCGCGGCCTGGTGAAGAGTGTGACCATGTTATGATCATCCACCAGATCACGGATCAGAAGTGTTTTGTCGACGTAATAACATTCGCTCGCAATCTCAACGAAGGAAGTATTTCCTACCGCACAGGGCAGACGGGTCTCTTCGGCGGATCTCAGATCCACAGTTTTGTGTATTCCCGCAGCTTCCGCGTACTTAAGGACAGCCGCCTCCGGGATCTTCCAGTTCCGGCCGTCCTGTATGGCACCCTCCAGTTTTCCCTCCCGGCAAAGGCCAGTCACCCTTCTTGAAGTAATCTGAAGAGTATTTGCTGCGTTTGTGGCTGATATATATCTTGTTTTATCAGGCATGTTATATCCCTCCTGTTCGGAAATACAATATCACATATCGGAAATCTATTCAACAGATTTCCGATTAAACGCCGATTATTTCTGATTTAGACTTTGACATTTCCGGAATGTCGGCAGCCTGTTTCCGATTGTATGCGGATGATTCTGCTTTACACAGCACAGCGAGTGAATTTAACATCGTGATTTCAACACCGGATCGTCCGCAGTGTACGTGTTCATACAGATCAAAGAACGCCAATT
>CACZZH010000278.1 GCA_902785635.1 uncultured Lachnospiraceae bacterium | reverse complement strand
CGATGCACTGAAAAATGTGGAGTGAAAAAACTGCCCTCCTAAAACCCTACCCCCTCCACATGTTCCATGACCCTCCCGAAGTAACTTCAGGGAGGGTTTTTTTCTTTCCGGTTTTGTTGAAAGTGAAAATCATTTACAGAATGTTCTCAATTATCTTTGTGCAAAATGATGAAATCTGATTTTTACGGATGTATAATGTCATTGTGGGGTTTTTCCTGCCACAGGTCTGGTGTGCAGGGAGAAGGAGGAAGGATGTTTACTTGGAATTTTCAATATATCTCCAAGTCCAGACTGTCAGAGACACTGAATCAGTTGAATCTGAACACGTACAGCGGGGATATCTTTATACGTATCCATACTGCGCTTCATCTTCCGGAAGAGGCTGTGGATCTGGCGCAGTTCATTAAGCGGATCGTTCCCAAGGCCCAGATCGTGGGCACGAGCTGTTCCGCAGTCATTTTAGGCGGTCATTATGCCCAGAATCAGTGCATGATCTCGGTGTCCACCCTGGATACCGGAAAGGCACATGTCGAGCTGCTTCCTATCACAGATGAATCGCAGGGCACACCACTTCCGGTGGATATGCTTTGCGGACAGGTCAAGCAGGAGCTGATCAAAGAGAATACGAAACTTCTCCTTTGCTTTTCCTCCGGTGAAAACCGGGATATGCATCAGTTTATAGAGCGATGTAATGACCATTTCCCGGGCATGCAGATGATCGGCGGCTCTGCCTGTCTTCCGCAGATCGGGAAAAGAAACGGTATTTTCCGCGGATTTGTGTTTAACGAGTCATCCTGGTCTGACCGGGCCATAATGGTAGCAGCTTTGTCCGGCAAAGATCTGGAAGCCTATACTTCCTATGCGACCGGTGTGCAGCCGGTCGGACAGGAGATTGAAGTGACGGATGCGTTTGGCACATGTATGCTTTCGATCTCAAACCGTAAAGCTACTGACGTGTTCCAGATGGGTTTTTCCGGATATCTCAAGAACAAACCGGAGCTTCTCCATATGTTTCCGCTGACTTATGCGGAAGCGGAGGATGTTCCGATGCTGACCCGGTATGAATATGCGAAAAGCCTGGAAGACCTGTTTCCGAAGAATGATCCGGAAAATGCCCACGAGTATGCGGTCCGCACGGATCTGGATCCTTCGATGAAGGCGGAATGCCTGTGCGCCGATTTCAACATAAAAGCCGGGCAGAAACTCCGCAGAGGATTCATTTATGACGGCAAGATCGTTTCCGATAACCGGGGATTGTTTCAGCGGATCGAGAATTTCGTCAAATGCGAATCGCTGTTTGCCTATACCTGTGCAGACAGAAATGCTGTTTATTCCGACTGCACCCGATGGGAATTATCTGTATATGAGAATTCCAATATCAGCGGCTGCATCCTGGACGGAGAGATCATTCATGTGAACGGACGGAACATCTTCGGTCACTACACCTTTGTGATCTCGGCGGTAGGTGAGAAGCCCGGCTCCCAGGAATATAATCCGTATGCTTTCTCTCATTTTGAAGGCTTGACCCGGGATAATGAGGGCATGATCAATTTCCTGATGGAGATCGAGGGACTGGCAGAAACCTCGGCGCCGTCCGATGATGTGAACAGGCTGAAAGCCTTTATCCATGACTGCGAAAAGAAGATCCTTTTCTCCGAAAGTGATGAGATCCCCAATGAAGCGGCGTTGAACATGGATGTCCGTCTGAAAGAATATGACAGGATCTGTATCATCAACGTATCCGAACAGGCCGAAATGGAAAGTGTTTTTTCCGAGCATATCATCGACCTGACAAGAAAGAATTACATCGGCAAATGCTTAAGCTTTGCCAAGGCCAAGAAATACCATATTTATCTTCTGGATGACTGGCAGATCGCCATCGCGGAATCCTCGTACCGGGTCTCGCTGTCGAAGTTTATCGATGATATGAGCAAGCTTCAGCTGGAGCTTTTCGAGTATTCCGAGGACTTCATTGCCATCGTTCCGATCTTCTGTGTGCTGGACGGCTGTACGGCAGATAATCTGAAGTCGGTCTATTATGCGGCCCGTGTGGAGATGATGAATAAGAATATCCAGTTCTATGTCCGGGATGCTTCCGATGAGGCCGATTTGGATGAGGACAGTATCCGTGAGCGCTATCACATGATCAATGTGATCAACTACGCCATCATGAACGATAAAGTGATCCCGTATTTTCAGGGGATCTACGATAACCGGGCAAACAGGATCAGCCACTACGAGTCGCTGATGCGTCTGGAAGACGAGAACGGCAAGGTCTACTATCCGAACAGTTTTCTGGATATTGCCAGAAATTTCGGTGTTCTTTACGATGCCATGTCGAAGGCCATGATCAAGAAGGTCTTTGAGCGGTTCAAGGGAGAAGATAAGATCAGTGTCAGCATCAATATCGGGATCCGGGACATCAAGAATAAAGAAGTGATGGATCTGATCTTCGATAAGCTTTCTCAGGTAAACCATCCGGAAAACTATATCTTTGAGATACTGGAAAATGAAGATATCGAGGATTATAACGAGATGGTGGCTTTTGTTGACCGTATCCACGAACTGGGAGGACGGATCGCTATCGATGATTTCGGAAGCGGTTTTTCCAATCTGCAGCATCTACTGAGTATCCACACGGATTTTCTGAAGATCGACGGGTCGATTATCCGCAACTGCTGTGTGAATGAGGATTCGGCCAGCATCATCGCTTTGATCACCACGTTCAAGAGCCTTGCTTCCCACAATATCGGCATTGTTGCCGAATATGTGGAAAATGAAGCCATCCAGGAAAAACTCCTTACTTATGGTGTGGATTATTCGCAGGGATATCTCTTCTCACGTCCCTCTCCGGATCTGAAACCGGATCAGGAAACGAAGAGTGAGGATTGAGTATGGCATCAGGCAGCAACAAGAAAAAGACGATCGGACTGATCCTGGAAAATGTATTTACGGATTTTGCAGGAGAATTCATCCGGAATGTGTTAAGTGGTATCCAGCAGAGAAAAGATCTCCGTCTGGTGGTCGTGGCCGGCCGTTATGATGGCGTGAAGGATCAGGATGAGCATTTCCATGCTTTCCATATGATCTATAACTCGGCATATCAGCTGGAGCACCGCTGCCATTTTGACGGGCTGATCATCTGCCTGGGTTCGATGGCGGATATCAGCCAGGAACAGATCCAGAAGCGTTTTGAAGATAAGCTGAAATATACTCCTTTTGTGTTTGCGGTCA
>CACZZH010000277.1 GCA_902785635.1 uncultured Lachnospiraceae bacterium | reverse complement strand
AGATATGTAGAAGAAGCGCATAAAAAAAGAAGTCCCCAGTTTTCCTTTTATTTGCAGCAAAAAATCGGGGCAACAGGATTTGAACCTGCGACCTCTCGGCCCCCAGCCGAGCGCGCTACCAAGCTACGCCATACCCCGATCTCTTCAACGGATGCTATTCTACCACAGGTTTTTTGAAAAATCAACCCTGGATATCCTGAAAAACAGGCATTTCTTCTTCAAGTTCGAATCCGATGCAGTAATAGGCACGTTTCTGGTATTCTTCCGGCAGAGATACCCGGATGAAACCGTCGCCTTCGCAGGTGGCGCCTGTGCTGAAGGGAAGATCTTCGCCGGTGTGCACCAGGTAGACACGCTTAACGTGGTTCAGGACATTGAGAAGTTCAATGCGGGGCACTTTTTTAAACATATGCAGGTACAGATGATGGCTTTTGCAGGTCAGGTCGCCGAAGGTGAGCATGTAGGGATAGAGCGGCATGCGCTTTGCAGCGAAGATGGCTTCGGCGTTGGCGGTGACATAGCTGCCGACCTGATTGAGAATAATTCATTTCGAAAAAAGGACCAGGCAGTCATCTTTATCAGAGAGACTGCCTGGTCTGCTGTCAGATAATAATCGGATGTGGATGTTTCGGTGAAGTAACGTAGATCGACACATTCCGCTGTTTCACATTCGCTTCAGTTCAGGCAGAATGGTCAGCAGCATCGTGGTGAAGCAGGCGAGGCCTCCGATGAAATTGGATACGGGCTCTGCAAGGAACACACCGTGAGTGCCCATGTGCATGACGTACGGGAAGAAGAAGGTCAGGGGTACAACGAGTACGACTTTACGCAGCAGGGAAAAGAAAATGGCATGCCGCTTCTTTCCAAGGGATTTAAAAACAGATTGTCCGCTGTACTGCAGAGCCTGGAAGATGAATGCTGCGAAATAGGTGCGTACGGCTGGAATGGCAACTTCATGCAGGGCGGGGTCGCTGCTGAAAATGTGGATGAACCAGGACGGAAAGTGGTTGATGAGCAGCCACATGAGTATGGTGTAGGTCAGCCCGGTGACGGTAAACATCCGGATGGTCTGACGGATCCTTGCCGGGCGTCTGGCACCGTAATTGTAGCTGAGAATCGGTGATGCGCCTTCGGTGATCGCCATGATCGGTGTGTCGATGATCTGCCTGATGGAGGAGATGATCGTCATGGTGGTGATATATACGGTCCCGCCGAATACGGAGAGCACATGATTGCAGCTGATGTTCACCAGCGCATTGGTAAACTGCATGATAAAGGATGCGAGGCCAAGCGATGCAATGTCGCGGATCTGGGCACGGGACTTTAACAGTCTGGATAATGAATAGAGGCGGAGCGTAAGCACTGCTTTTTTGCTGTAGAGAAAACGCAGAGCGAGAAGTGCCGATACGGTCTGGGAGAGGATCGTTGCAAGCGCAGCGCCGCCGACACCCATGTGAAACCCGAAGATAAACAGTGGATCCAGAAGGATATTCAAAATCGCCCCTACGGTGACGACAGCCATGCCCATGTCGGAGAATCCCTGTGCGTTGATATAAGGCACCAGGCCGGTGGCAAGCATGGCAAAAGGCGTGCCCACCAGATAGATGCGCAGATAGGATATGGCAAAAGACAGATTATCCGGAGTGGCTCCAAACAGGATCAGAAGAGGGCGGGCAAAGAGCTGACCGCCAATGGTCAGGATCAGAGCGGTTACAAGCAGCATGCTGTAGGCAGTGTTCATCATATGGGAGGCCATCTCATCGTCATGCTTGCCGCGCGCCATTGCACACAGAGGCGAGCCGCCGCTGCCGTACAGATTGGTGAAAGCTGTGACCATGATGATGAACGGAAAGCAAAGACCGATCCCGGCCAGGGCAGCCTGCCCTTCCGGACCCGGAAGACGTCCGATATAGACGCGGTCGATAATGCTGTACAGTAATGTAAGAATCTGCGCGACCAGCATGGGAAGCGCTGTCTGAAACAGATTTGAGGTGATGCTGCCGTTTTCAAAGTCGATCTGATGCATGACTGTAATACCTGGCCTGTTAAGAAAAAATTCTGATATAATATAATTCGTTCATATTCTACGATTCCCGGATATGTTTCGTCAAGTGACGGGAGTCGAAACAGAAACGCTGCAGCAGGGTGGGACAGAGAACCGTTCCCTGTCCCACGATCAGGGAGAAAGTCAGAATGAAGATCACAACGTTATGTTATCTGGAAAAAGATGAGAAGTGGCTTATGCTGTACCGGAATAAAAAGAAGGCGGATCCGAATGCCGGGAAGTGGATCGGTGTGGGCGGAAAGCTGGAGGAAGGTGAGGCTCCGGATGAGTGTATGCTGCGGGAAGTGGAGGAGGAGACCGGTCTTCATGTGACGGAGTATGAATTCCTCGGGATCATCTCCTTTATTTCAGATGAGTGGGAGGATGAGTATATGATTCTCTACCGCGCAGATGAGTGGGAAGGGGAGATGAAACGGGAATGTCCGGAGGGAGAGCTTCGATGGATCGACAAAAAAGAGGTGCTCTCGCTCCCTCTGTGGGAGGGTGACCGGCTTTTTCTGACCGAGATGCTGAACGGAAGAAAGAAGATCCACATGAAGCTGAGCTATCGCGGCGATACGCTCGAGAAAGCGACCGTATTTTGAACCTGGCTCTTGACCGTGAGCAGCATTGGCAGGTATATTATTAATGTAACGTTTAATGTTTTGACACGAACAAAAAGATATGGCATTAAACATTTATTATGGAGGGTAAAATTATGAAGAACATTTCCAGAAGAGATTTCATCAAAGGTGCTCTGGCAGGCGGCGTCACGCTTGCAGCAGGCAGCGCACTCGGGGTCTCCGCACTGGCGGAAGAAAAGGGCATTTATACTCCGGGTACTTATACGGCTACCGGTCAGGGCATCAATGGTGCAGTTACCGTTACGATGACATTTGATACGGACAAGATCACAGATGTTGTCCTGGATGTCAGTGCAGAGACTCCGTCCATCGGACAGGCGGCAGCTGAGGAACTGAAGGCAATGATTCTGGAGGCGCAGAGCGGTGATATCGATGGCGTTTCAGGTGCGACCATGACCAGCCAGGGTGTTATGACTGCTGCGAAAAACTGTATTGCCCAGGCAAAAGGCGAAGCTACCATGGAAGTGATCCAGCTGGATCAGGGAAATGAGGAAGACTGGCTTGGTACGGAACCGGATATCGATGATGCATCCGTCGCAGAGACCTGGGAGACCGA
>CACZZH010000276.1 GCA_902785635.1 uncultured Lachnospiraceae bacterium | reverse complement strand
ATTCGCTGATGCAGGTGACGCATCTTCACTATGTCATTGAGTTCGACATAAAGGGCTTTTTCGACAACGTGAATCACAGCAAGCTGATCAAACAGATATGGGCAATGGGAATCAGGGACAAACAGCTGATATTTGTAATAAAGCGGATTCTGACGGCACCGATCAGGATGCCCGACGGCACTACTATCCTTCCTAACAAAGGCACGCCACAGGGCGGCATCATTTCGCCGCTACTGGCAAACATCGTGCTGAACGAACTGGATCACTGGGTAGAAAGCCAATGGCAGAACAATCCGGTAGCCGTATCCCATGGAAGATACAGGACGATCGGTAAAAACGAGGTGTTCGATAAGAGCCATGGGTACAGAGCCATGAAGAGCACAAATCTGAAGGAAATGTATATCGTCAGATATGCGGATGACTTCAGAATCTTCTGCCGCTCGAAGGATGACGCTGAGAAGACGATGGAAGCTGTAACGCAGTGGCTTGAAGAAAGACTGCGGCTTGAAGTATCTCCGGAGAAAACACGGACAGTGAATGTAAGAAAACGCTATTCGGAATTCCTCGGATTCAAGATACGGGTCAGACAGAAAGCGAAGAAATACACTGTGCAATCCCACATGTGTGACAAGAAGTTTGGAATAGAGCGGGAAAAACTCGTGGAACAGGCGAAAAGAATTGCCAGACCATCCGAAGGCAAAACGCCGTTAGGAGAAATCCGGACTTACAACTCGATGGTGATGGGTATCCAGAACTATTTCGAGATCGCCACCTGTATCAGCCTTGATTGCAGGATCATCCACAGGCAGGTAATGACCGTTCTTACCAACAGGCTGAATTCTGAGAAAGGGTGCAGGCTTCAACGCGAGGGTGGAACTATGACCCAGACGGAGAAGGAACGATACGGGAGATCGAAAATGGTGCGATATGTTGCCGGGATCGATCAGCCGATCTATCCGCTTGCATTCGTGAAAAACAAGATACCACACTCGAAGCGGTCTGCCGTATGTAGCTACACGGCAGAAGGCAGAAAGCCAATACACACGAATCTCCGATTGAACCCATTCGTTCTTGAAGGATTACGGTCGATGGCATCGGGCGGACACAGCACGGAATACGCCGACAGCAGGATTTCATTGTTCTCTGCCCAAGGCGGAAAATGTGCGGTCAGCGGAGAGGAATTCGGAAGTGCATCCGAAATCGCCTGTTGGCTGAAAAAGCCAAAGTCTGAGGGCGGTCAGGAGCGCTATCAAAACATGACTCTCCTGCACTACAGGTATCTGCCGCTGTTGGAAACAACAGACACGGCAAAGCTCAAAGCCTTAACCAAAACGCTCAACATGACGAAAAAGCAGGTGTCAAAAGTAAACAGACTGCGAGAGCAGGCTGGTCTGGCGGCAATAGATTAAGACGCAATTTTGGTGACTGATTAAATGCTTGTGAAAACAATCGATGGAACGCCGGATGCGGTGAAAGTCGCATGTCCGGTGTGAAGTGGGGGAAAACCCGGAGATCGTATCAAAGGGTTACCTATCACTATAAGCGGAGTCCATGTACCTGCAGGCAATCATGTACTATGTCTGGTATGAGTATCCCAAGCAGGGTAAGACACCGAACTTTCGGGGCGTGCTGGATCTTCTGAATAAGGCCAAGATCCCGGAAAACGAAAAGGAACTCTCAGAACTTGACATGCTGATGTATAAACTGCCGGAGGATCATCCGGCGCTGATCAACTATAACAAAGTGCGGCGGGGCGCTACCGATACGGTGCGCTCCATTATTATTTCCGCCAACAGCCGCCTGGCCTATATGCAGAATGAAAAGGTGCTGCGGATCCTCGATCATGACGATATCAATATCCCGTGGCTCGGGGAAGGGGCGCTGGAAAACCCGGAGAAGAAGACGGCTCTCTTTGCGGTTATCCCGGATTCGGACAAGTCATATAACTTCATCGTAGGCCTTCTCTATACGCAGGTATTCCAGGAACTGTATTACTGCGCGGATCATAAACACGGCGGAAGGCTTCCCATCCCGGTGGCGTTCTGGATGGACGAGTTTGCCAATGTCGCCCTGCCGGACGGCTTTTGCGAACTGTTATCCACCATGCGATCGAGGGAAATCTCCTGCAACATCATCATTCAGAACCTGGCGCAGCTTAAAACCCTCTTTAAAGACAGCTGGGAGACTATCACGGGCAACTGCGACATTACCGTCTACCTTGGCGGCAACGAACAGAGCACCCATAAGTATGTCTCGGAAATGCTGGGCAAGTACACGATCGATAAGAAAAGCAGCGGCGAGACCATGGGCAGCCACGGGTCCGCCAGCCGCAACATCGATGTGCTTGGGCGCGATCTGATGTCTCCCGACGAGGTGAGAAAACTGGACAACAAAAAGTGCCTGATCTTCGTCAAAGGCTATGATCCCGTGCTGGATGACAAATATCGGACGTATGAGAAGGATGAGTTTCGCCGGGCAAATGCCATGGGGGCCTACACCCATCATTTCCAGATGGATGAGCTTCGGGAGGAGACCAGGAGAAGCATGTATATCGATTCTCCGGAGGATAAATATCAGTCCTACTATTACCAGATCGAGGAATGCCATGGGATCTTCGAAGAGTCAAGCGTGTTTACGGATTATACGGAACAGACAGATGACGGGATCCGGATCACGACAAGGCTCCCCGGGTATGTCCTGGAAGACTCCATGGAGATAGTCCATCCGCTCTTTACAAAAGAGATCTCCGAGTATGTAAAGTCCGGCAAAAACATGCTGAAAAAACATGACCTCATCGGATATGTGGGACGGAAAGAGGTAATGCTGTTTGAAAACGAAGATGAGATCGATGAAATCTTTAATGAACCCCGGCGCGAAAGAACGCCGAGCAGAACAAAGTAAGGTGGTGAGAACATGGAATTTTACGACGAAAAGGATATGAAATACTGGCAGAAACAGTCAGAGCTTGGCAAGGCTGTAATCATAAAGATCCCGGTCTCCATGCTCCTTGATCTTGATATCAGCACGCTAAGCAGTGGAAAAAGTCAGGCGGTTACCTCTGATGATCTCGATGCCTGGATGGATCAGAACCGGGAGGAGATCTTAAGGGAACTGGCCAAAGAGGCTGCAGAAAAAGAGGAAGTAGAAAAGCTTGGACAAAAACTGTATCATAAAGAGGGTGCTGTGCCTGAAAAGAAACCGGATATCATGGCAGAGACAAAACCTGCGGCGGAAACAAAGGATGC
>CACZZH010000275.1 GCA_902785635.1 uncultured Lachnospiraceae bacterium | reverse complement strand
AATTCGTCAATATAGAACCTTGTGTACTTATGCTGCTCTCTGTTTACTGTTACTCGATTCCATACAGCATCCTGAACTACAAGCATTCCAAGCTTCTTAAGTGTCTTTCCAAGTGACTTGATATCGAAGCATATGATACGGTTACTCATATCCACATTTGTTCTGTGATTGAAAAGATTATTAGAACCTTCTACATACAGATACATACACTGTGCTATATGCTGGGATACTGCATCTTCCTTATGTGAAAGAAGTTCATCATAAAGGTCCTGAAGTATTGGCATATTTTCCGGTGTAGGATTCTGAAAATACTTTGTGTAAATCCTTGATACCGCAAAGTCGGTTGCCGACTTCTCCTCCGGCTTAAGACCACTCTTACCACCTACAACCAATTCCATAAATGAAAGTATGAAGTCTGCTTTCAGTGATACCGGATCATCGTCATCAGAATAGTTCAAATTTATATCCAATGGATTGATATACTGCTTCGATGACTGCCCTATCTTTATAATTTGTCCACCAAGATAGTTGACAAGAGGATAATACTCGGCCTCGGGATCGCAGATAAGAATATCATCCATAGTTACAAGGAATGTATTAAGTATTTCTCTCTTTGTAGCAAATGATTTACCACTACCCGGAGTACCTAAGATAAGACCATTCGGATTCTTAAGAAGCTTCCTATCAGCCATAATCATTCCATTACTGAGTGAATTAAGTCCCATATAAAGGCTTTCTTTTGATTCCATAAATAATTCCTGTGTCGTAAATGGAACAAATACTGCAGTTGAACTTGTTGTAAGAAATCTGTTCTGCTTTATGAAGTTTTTACCTATTGGGAGTGATGAACAGAATCCCTGTTCCTGCTGATGATCCAGCTTTCTCAGAACACAGTTTGCTGACTGTATATTATTTGAAAGTGTGAATCTGAAATCCTTCATCTTCTGAAGATTGATGTGGGTCCCTTCCATATCGCGCAGCGATTTCCCCTGCAGACAACGGAGGATCGTGTCACAATGCATGTCGATGATAGTTTTTTTCATACATCTACCTCACAAGCTCTACTGACTCAACTGCCGTCTATATTCGTTCAATTCTTCCTGGTTCGCCATCACATAATGACCCGGTTCGATCTCCGTCCATACCGGCGGATCATCCTCATAATGATGGCAGGACGGGTCATAGACCAGAAGAACCTTTTCCTGCTCCGAATCCGGATCCGGCATGGGGATTGCGGACAGCAGCGCGCGTGTGTAGGGATGCAAGGGATGACGGAACAGATCTTCCGTCTCCGCAAGTTCGACGATCACGCCTTTGTGGATCACGGCGATCCGGTGGCAGATGAAACGCATAACAGAAAGATCGTGTGCGATAAACAGATAGGTTAGCCCTTTCTCCTTCTGCAAGCGGCTCATCAAATTCAGGACCTGGGCCCGTATGGAAACATCCAGGGCAGAGATCGGCTCATCGGCAATGATGAATTCTGGTTGCATGATCAACGATCTAGCAATGCCGATCCGCTGACGCTGCCCGCCTGAAAACTCGTGGGGAAATCGGCTGGCGAACTCCGGCAGAAGCCCCACTTCAGAAAGAGCGTTGGAAACCATGGAAGTCCGCTCACTGTTCGACAATCCTTTTCGGACATTGGTCAAACCCTCGGAAACGATATAGTCCACTTTCGCGCGCTCATTGAGGGATGCCATCGGATCCTGAAAGATCATCTGTATCTTCTGCGTCACTTCCGCATCCAACTCCTTCGAGATCTTTCCGCTGATCCGCTGCCCTTTATAGAGGACCTCGCCGGCGCTGACCGGGTTGATCCTTATGATCGCGCGCCCTATCGTTGTTTTCCCGCTTCCGGATTCTCCGACCAGACCGAATGTCTCGCCCTGATAGATATCAAACGAAACCCCATGGACTGCAACAAATTTGTTCTTTCGGTGTCCAAAAGTCACTTCCATATTCTTTACTTGAAGAAGGACTTCTCTATTCTCCATACTCTGCGCCTCCCTTCTTGGCTGCGCGTATCTGTTGGATCACTGCAGGCGGTTCGATCTTCGGAGCACGCGGATCCAGCAGCCAGGTCTTCGCTTTATGTGTTGGGGAAATGTCGAAGTACGGAGGGATCTTTTCAAAATCTATGGCAAGAGCCTGAGGGTTGCGCGGTGCAAAGGCATCGCCCCGGACTTCCTTAAATAAGTTCGGCGGCGTTCCCTTGATCGAATACAGCTCCTCCCCTTTCACGCCCAGCTGCGGCAGCGAAGAGAGCAGTGCCCAGGTATAGGGATGCCGGGATTCATAGAAGATCTCTTTCGAGGTTCCGATCTCGATGATATCTCCAGCATACATGACTGCCACGCGGTCTGCGATATTCGCGACGACGCCAAGGTCATGCGTAATAAAGATGACCGTCAGATTGTAATCCTTCTTCAGTTTTTTCAGCAGATTTAAAATCTGGGCCTGGATGGTCACGTCCAGGGCGGTCGTCGGTTCATCGCAGATCAAGATCTTAGGACGGCAGGCAATCGCGATAGCGATCACAACGCGCTGCCTCATCCCGCCGGAAAACTCATGCGGATACTGCGCATACCGCTTCTCCGGCTCGGGAATACCGACATCGCCGAGGATCTTGATCACAGCCTGCCTTAAGGCAGCGCCTTTCAGGCCCTGATGCAGACGGACCGCTTCCCCGATCTGTTTGCCGACCGTCTTCAGCGGGTTGAGCGAAGTCATAGGCTCTTGGAAAATCATAGAAATGTCGTTACCACGATGCCGACGCAGCCCATCCTCGGAAAGCGAAAGAAGGTCGATGGCATTCTCCTCGCCAGTGGCAACGTCAGCGTCGTCGGAGGCTATTGTTTTTTTCGTATTGTTATAAAGCAGCGCTTTGCCTGATGCTATGCGGGCTGGGGGAATGGGCAGCAGCCCCATAATCGACATGCAACTTACCGACTTGCCAGAACCGCTCTCGCCAACAATTCCGAGAGTGCGACCACGATAGACGTTGAACGAAACATTACGAACAACGGGCTGATATGCTCCGTCCCGCAGAAACTCTATAGTAAGGTCTTGTACAGAAAGAAGAGGATTCATAGGAAGAAAAAGTATCTTTCATTTGCAAATTTACATGAAATTCCCCAATTACGCAGTAATGCATGAAAAAACTCTTGTTTTTATATTAAATAGTATCACATAATTTGTATCAGTCAGAGTACAATCGGTATTATCTTTCAAGATGAAATATATGTTATATATTCAAT
>CACZZH010000274.1 GCA_902785635.1 uncultured Lachnospiraceae bacterium | reverse complement strand
AAATCGCTATCAAAATATCATAATTGGACAAAAAGAACCGGAAGACAATTCATATTTCTATAAATATGCTACATTTGTCCATTTTATAATACATCCGTTCTCGTTAAAATGGTTATACTTAGTGATGCCTGCAATCTGCAGGATACTTTCACACATAGGAGGGAAGTTTATGAAGATGAAAAAAGTGTTATCAACCGTATTGGCTTCGGCAATGGTTCTGTCTCTGGCAGCCTGCGGCGGCTCCGGCAGCAGCTCCGGCAGTTCCACCCAGGGTGGAGGTTCCGGCTCGGGATCTTCCGGCGGCGACCTGACCATCAATATCTGGGATGCAAATCAGCAGAAGGGCATTCAGGAAATCTGTGATGACTGGACAGCTCTGGGCAATCCCAAGGTCAAAGTCGAAGTTGTCAACTGGGACAACTACTGGACACTGCTTGAAGCAGGCGCTTCCGGCGGACAGCTTGCGGATGTATTCTGGATGCACTCTGACTATGCTCAGATGTATATGGAGAATGACATCCTGCTGGATCTCACAGGCTACATTGAAAAAGACGGCGTAGACATGAGCATTTATTATCCTGACATCGCTGCGATCTACAAACGTGACGACGGCAAGATCTTCGCTCTTCCGAAGGATCATGATACCATCGCGCTTCTTTACAACAAGGCGCTCTTTGATCAGGCAGGCGTGGAATATCCTACGGATGAGTGGACCTATGAGGATATGTATGAAGCTGCAAAGAAGATCACAGAGGCAACTCCGGATGACACCTATGGCTACGCTCTCAACACATCCAACGATCAGGACGGCTGGTACAACTACATTTATTCGTACGGCGGAAATGTAGTCAACACAGAAAAGACGGATACGGGCATTGACTCCGCAGAGTCCAAGGCTGCTATGGAAATGGTCCGCAAAATGCTCACTGTCGCAACACCGCAGGCAGTCGTTGCAGAGTCCGGTACAGATTCTCTGTTCCAGTCCGGCAAGGTCGGCATGATCACACAGGGCTCCTGGATGATCAACTCTTTCTACACAGCTGAGAACAGCAAAGATTATGCATGGGCGCAGATTCCTTACTGCGACAGGAACGGTGACGGCACCTGCCAGAAGGACGAGAGATGGAGCTGCTACAACGGCCTCGGATGGGCGGCAGCAGCAAATACCAAAAATCCCGACGCGGCAGCAAGCCTGATCGAGTATCTCTGCTCCAAGGATGCACAGGTCAAGCAGGCAGAGCTGGGCGTTACCATGGCCGGTATCCCCGGAATTTCTGAAGCTTTCGCTAACGCTTTTGAGGGCATGGATGTTTCCGCATTTACAAAAGTTGAAGAAGACGGCACACTGTACGCTCGTCCCGGCACACGTAATTCCGGCGTATGGCAGACTCCTATGAAGCAGGCTGGCGGCTTCCTCGATGCATGGCAGGATGTTGAGAATCCGCAGGCTATGTCCGATGCATGCGACAGAGTCGCAAAGATGATCCGTGACGCGATCGCTGCAGAGAAGTAAAGATCTGTGACACTGCAGGCAGCAGTGACCTGATCTTATCTGTATCAATATCTGAAGTTTTACGGGCTGCCGTCATACGGCGGCAGTCCGTATACAGGTCTTTTCATGAAAAGGGGGCAAAGCATGAAAACAAAGACAAAGATGACGCCCAGAGCAAGGAATGAGGCGTTATGGGGATATGCTTTTGTGGCGCCTACCTTGATCGGATTGATCATCCTGAACTTTTATCCGGCCATTAATACAGTATATCAGTCTTTCTGTAAGACCGGTGATTTCGGAAAAGGCAATACCTTTGTAGGACTTGCCAATTATTCAAAGGCATTCTCAGATCCGGAAATCTGGCAGTCTCTGATCAATACGATAAAGTACGCCATCATCGAAGTGCCGCTGGGCGTTATAATCGCGCTGCTCCTTGCGGTATTTCTGAACGGAAAAATCAAGGGAGTTTCCGTGTTCCGTACAATCTTCTTCCTCCCGATGGTCTGTGCTCCCGCAGCTGTCGCAATGGTCTGGAAATGGCTCTATAACCAGCAGTTCGGACTGTTCAATAACATTCTCCATACGAATATTGCGTGGATCTCCAATCCGAAGATCGCATGGATCTCGATCGGTGTGATCGGTGTGTGGTCGATCATCGGTTATAACATGGTCCTGTTCATATCAGGACTGAAGGAGATTCCCGGCGATTACTACGAAGCGGCTTCCATCGACGGTGCGACCGGCATCAGCCAGTTCTTCAACATCACAGTCCCGCTGCTCAGCCCGACTACGTTCTTTATCGTACAGACCCGTGTCATCGGCGCCCTGACCATCTTCGACCTTATGTTCATGGTCATGGACAAGACGAATGCCGCTCTTCCCAAGGTCCAGTCGACCGTATACGTATTCTATAAATATACATTTGATCAGGGAAATAAGGGCTACGGCGCGGCGATCGTTATGATCCTCGTCGCATTCATCATGCTTGTCACGGTAATCATGCAGCGTGCTGAGAAGCGCTTCGTATTCTATAACTGAGAAAGGGGGGAATGATTCATGGAAAGTGCAAGTAGCAAAGATATGATCAGAAGGATCATTGTTTATATCATCCTGATCATCATGGCTTTCATCATGCTGGTTCCCTTCGCGTGGATGATCCTCACGGCGCTCAAGACCAACCAGGAAGCAATTTCAGTCGATCCCTTCTATATTTTCCCGAGCAACGGCTGGCATTGGGAGACATTCGGGGAGGTCTGGCAGAGCTACAACTTTGTGCTTCTGTATAAGAACACATTGCTCATGATCTTCTTCCGCGTTGTCTGCGCGTGCCTGACTGCCACCATGGCAGGCTACGCTTTCGGCAGACTTGAGTTCCCGGGAAAGAAATTCCTTTTCTCGCTCGTTCTGATCCAGATGATGATTCCGTCCACGATCTTTATTATCCCGCAGTACCTGATGGTATCGTCGCTGGGATGGCTCAATACAACGGCAGGACTTGTGTTCCCCGGTATCGTCACAGCCTTCGGAACGTATCTTCTGAAGACGGGCTACCAGGGACTGCCCAAGGATCTGGAAGAGGCGGCCGGTATTGACGGCTGCAACATCGGAATGAAATTCCTGATGATCATGATGCCGCTTACCAGATCATCCATGGTATCGCTGGGTATCTTCACCGCTCTGTTTGCATTCAAGGACCTTATGTGGCCCATGATCGTCTGCTCCAGCGTACAGACTACGACGCTTGCAGCCGGCCTTGCAAAGGCGCAGGGACAGTACGGAAGCAACTATCCGCAG
>CACZZH010000273.1 GCA_902785635.1 uncultured Lachnospiraceae bacterium | reverse complement strand
CAGCTGATAGACAGTTCCTATCTCGCCGTGGACAAAGAGAAGTCCTTTCTGGACAACTATGCCCGGATCCTTGTGAACAGTATCCGGCACAGCTGTGCGCTGGCAGGCACGGAGAGAGTCCCGGGGGACTGGCGTTATGATATCCGCCCCGAGATCGCGACGACTGCTGAAAATGCTTTCTATTACGGGAGCTTTAACCAGTTCTTTATCCTTTCCGGGTTCGTGAACGAGGCGACATACCGGAAGGATATGCCGGCGGAGGAAAAGCTGGGTAAACTGGGGGCGGTCATCGGCCATGAACTGACCCACGGTTTTGATCCGCTGGGGATCCGGTACGATAAAGACGGGAACAAGGCGGTGACGGACGGGAATCCGTACGGCTGGCTTCCCGAGGAAGACTGCAAGGCTTTTATGGAGCGGGCGGACCGGATCGCCGCATATTACAGTGCCATAAAACCTTTCCCCTATGCAGCCTGTGAAGGGGAGCGGGTCTGGGGGGAGGCTGCCGCGGACATCGGCGGGATGGCCATCGGCCTGAAGATCGCTGAGAAGTACCGGGACTTTGACTACGACCGGTATTTCCGGTCTTATGCGGAGCTGTGGAGGATGCAGAGCACCATCAGCACGGAGCGCTATGACGTTACCGATGAACATCCCCTGCGTTATCTCCGGATCAATACGGTGGTGCAGCAGTTTGACAAGTTCCTGGAGACCTACGGGGTCCGGGAGGGCGACCTGATGTACCTGGCGCCGGAGGACCGGATCGGTCTCTGGACGGAATAATGATCTCATCATGCCGCGCGGCCCTATAGCGTAAAGATGTTACCAGTTGAAAACAAATAAAGAGAGAGTCCTCCGTCTGGTATAATGTCAATCGCGAAAAAGAAATCACACGCAAAACGGAAAGGACTCTCTCATGGACATTATATCAGATTTAACTGAGTTAATAACTGAAATTTTTGACGCCGCGGCGGAGTTTCACGAAGACCTGACCCGCCTGGATGCGCTGGAGACCAGGCTCACAAAGGCGGGGACCAGCTTTGTGGCTAAATCTCTCGGAAAGATCCTGGAAGATGCGGATCTATTTATCATGGAAGCCCCTCACAGGAAGGACCTGTACAACATCCAGAGGAAAATCGCCCGATGTCTGATATCCTGCGCAGGAGATGTTTACTATGAGCGCACCCAGGTACTGAATAAGGCGGACGGGACCTATCACTTTCTCCTGGACGAGATGATGAAGCTGCCTCCTGATGAACATTTCACGGAAGGTGCGGAGGCCAGGATCCTGCAGGATGCTGCAGAAGCCAGCTACAGCAAGGCAGCAGAGCGGATCAGTACAGAGAACCAGACTGTCTCCAAGGTGACAGTCATGAACAAAGTCCATGAGATCCTGGAGGAGCTGCCGCTTGAAGAACCGGCGGAAAAGCGTTGCTGCAGTCACCTGTACATCGAAGCAGACGAGGACCATATCCATCGACAGGACGGCGGCAAAGAGCTCAGGGGCGCATGCATCCAGGGGAAACTGGTGTATGTATTCGAGGGCAAAGAGTCCGTCCGGGAAGGCCGGAAGGAGCTTGTAAACCCGTTCTTTTTCGGCGGGCGTTATGCCGGCCCGGAAGAAAACGCCCGACTCTGGGAACGGGTGCAGGAATATATCCTGAAGAACTATGACCAGTCCGCGCTGAAGCGTGTCTACATCAGCGGGGACGGAGGCTCATGGATCAGGACCGGGACCGATCACATCGCGAAAAGTGTCTTCGTAACGGACCGCTTCCACCTGATGAAGTATATCAACGCCGCAGCGCGGCAGATGCTGGATGACGGCGACGAAGTCAAAGGGAAGATCTACAAGTACATCTACAAGAACAAACCCGGGAAGCTGCGGAAACTGTTCCGGCGCATGAAGAAATCCGCATCCGTCCTGGACCCGGTCATTGCATGCGAAAGCTTTCTGGAGAACAACTGGGAAGCCATCCGCCGGGCGTTCACCGATAAAAAAGTCCTGGGCTGCAGTGCAGAGGGTCATGTGAGCCACATCTACAGCGACCGGATGAGTTCAAGGCCCATGGCCTGGAGTGAGACCGGTGCCGACCGGATGTGCCGGCTCAGGTGCTTTATCAAGAGCTGTGGCGCGTCAAAAGTAATCGACCTGGTGAAAGCCCGGAGGGAACGGAAGCAGAGGGAACATCTGCCCACCGGCACAGATGGGATCGTGATCAGCCGGGAGACAGTCCGGCCGAAGTACACGAAAGCCCAGCTTGAGACAGCAGCCTATGCAGAAAGGCTCTATGCGGAACTCAGCAGCACTCTGACCAGGAAACAGATCTCCATACGTTTGCACAAGTCGCTGTGGTAAAAACACAGCGAAGAGTGAGGCGTTGCCTCTTGATCACCCCCTGTCATGCCGCCAGCGGGCAGTCAAGGGCAGAATGGCGGCAGCGAACCCTTGACGGCCTGCTGGCAGCATGACACATAACCCAGGAGGCAACGCCGGATAAAAGGGTTTGACTATCGAATGTGAAGAAGATACTATAAAGGCACAATTCATTGTGTCTTTTCAGAATGACATTTCTCTGGGGAAGGTCTCTCCACTTTCAACTGTAATCTGCTTTACGCCGTCGCGCGGCCCGGGACTTCTTGACAGAGAAAAAAACCTGTGTTAGAAAGAATACAGAGTGCAAAGCACGAAGGGGCATACCACCTTGGGTATGTGTCTTCGTGCTTTTCCTTTATATTCACATCAGGAGGGCAGCTGAGAATGGCAGGAGAGAAAATGGAAACGAAACTGCGGGGAAAGATCATGGAGGCGGTCCGGGCGGTCAAAGAGACGAATCCCATGGCCGGATCCGTGACGAATACGGTGACGATGAACTTTGTGGCGAATGCCCAGCTTGCGGTGGGTGGCTCAGCCGCCATGGTGTTCCTTCCGGACGAGGGAGAATTCCTGGTGTCCGCAGGGAACGCGGTCTACTGCAATGCCGGGACGCTGCTTCCCATTTCGAGGGAGACGCTGCCCCGCACTGCAAAGGCAGCGTTTGAGGCCGGAAAGGTCTGCGTGCTGGATCCTGTGGGCATCGGGATCGGGTCTCTGCGGACCGAGATCCTGATCGCGGTCAAGCCGTACAAGCCGAAGATCATCCGCGGCAACGCCTCGGAGATCATTGCCCTCCGGAATCTCTGGAAGATCGAAAGCAGCATTTTTGCGAACAAGGCGCGGGGAGTGGATTCCACGGAATCTGTGGATGAGGCGGCGGAAGCTGCCGTGGAGCTGGCAAAAAATGGTTACAT
>CACZZH010000272.1 GCA_902785635.1 uncultured Lachnospiraceae bacterium | reverse complement strand
ACCGCTATGCCATTTCGCTTGATCTTCACCATAAGGACACACCCGCGGACGCCATTCTGCTGAATATCAATCATTTTCATTCGATCAATGAACGGTATGGCAAGAACCGCGGGGATGAGGTACTCCGGCAGATCGGGGAGAAGATATTCTCGCTTGTAGAGGAAAGAGGCGGTATCGCCTGCCGGAGTGAGGCAGATACGTTCCTGATCTACAGTCCCGGGAATTCGGATTATGAATCGATACTGGAGAAAGTGTCGGTCGTTCTGAACGAAGGTGAGAGCAATGAGAGCCGCGTCCATATCCGGATGGGTGTCTATCCCAATGTAGATAAAACGCTTGATATCGACCGCCGCTTTGACCGTGCGAAGATGGCGGCAGATACCGTAAAAGGGAGTTTTACAAAAAAGATCGGCATTTACAATTCCTCCATGCATGAGACGGAGCTTCTCGAGGAGCAGCTGATCGAGGATTTCCCCCGTGCCCTGAGAGAGAAGCAGTTCGAGGTCCATTATCAGCCGAAGTTTGCCATACGCTCCGCGGTACCGGTGCTGAGCAGTGCGGAAGCCCTGGTCCGCTGGAGGCATCCGGATCTGGGCATGATCAGTCCCGGAGTGTTTATCCCGCTGTTTGAGAGTAACGGTCTGCTTTTAAACCTGGATCAGTTTGTATGGTCCGAAGCCGCCGCGCAGATTCAGGACTGGAAAGAACGGCTCGGCATCAGCCTGCCGGTTTCCGTAAACGTATCGCGGATCGATCGACAGGATTTCCTCCTTGAAGTCACCGAGTCAGCCTATACAGAGGATTCGGAGCATATCATTGAAAAAGTCCGGCAGCTGAGGGAGCTCGGTTTTCGCATTGAGATGGATGATTTCGGGTCAGGTTATTCCTCCCTTAACATGCTTTCAACGCTTCCCATCGATGCGCTTAAGCTGGATATGTATTTTATCCGGAATGCCTTTAAAAAGAGGAAGGATACCCGCCTTCTGGAAGCGATGATACAGCTGGCGGAATCCATGGAAGTGCCTACCGTAGCGGAAGGGGTAGAGACAGCAGAGCAGGTCTTTACACTGAAAGAAATGGGCTGTGATTTCATACAGGGCTATTATTTTTCACGGCCTCTTCCGGCACCGGAATTCGAAAAGTTTCTTCTGGAGAACAGGCCGGTCCCTCTTGATGAGTGGTCGAAGGAAGTAAGAACAAAGCGGGACCGTTTTACCTACAATGCTCTGCACGATTCACTGACCGGCCTGTACAACTACAGCGCATTTGATATCCTGTTTCACGATTCGGATCATGAACATATCGCAGTGCTGATCGCGGAGATCGACGGGTATGACGGAATCCTGCGGAAAATGGGACGTAAACGTGCAGACCTTGTCGTGCAGCGTGCAGCGGAGGTGCTCAGGAAGAACTTCCGGTCCGTAGACCATATCTGCCGGCTGCAGGAGGATGAGTTTGCCGTGATCATGACCAGGATAACAAGTGCAGAAAAAGAGCTGGTAGCTGACAAGGTCAAAGAGATGAACCGCTCACTGCAGGAAGAAAAAGAAGATCTGCTGCCGTTTTCTCTGAGTGTCGGCGCGGCCTTTTCAGATGAGCAGATGCTGGATGAGAATGTTTTTGCGGATGCAGATGCAGCGCTGAAGCAGATGAAGGAAATGAATCAGAGAGGTTATGCGGTCTTTGAACCGGATTCACAGGAAAGGAGTTCATAAAAAATGACGATCGAAATGCTGGAAGCTTATGGTGCGAATATTAAAGAGGGTCTGCAAAGATGTCTGAACAATGAAAGCTTTTATATGCGGATGGTAAAAATGATTCCCGGCGATCCCAATTTCCAGAAACTGTATGATTCCATTGATGCGGGGAATCTGGATGCCGCTTTTGAAGCCGCACATGCGCTGAAGGGTTCGAGCGGAAATCTGTCCCTGACTCCGATCTACGGACCGGTCACGGAGATCACAGAACTGCTTCGTTCCCGCACCCAGACAGATTATTCGGAGCTTGTTGAAGCGATAAGAAAAGGACATGACCAGCTGCAGGAGATCTGCAGCAAATAAAAGGAGATCTGCAAAAGCAGCATTTTCCTGCCGGATAAGGGGAACGAAACATGACGTATTCAATCATCGGGATCCTGGCTGCCATGATATTGGTGATCATCAATCGCGATGTCTTTTGGCGGAGGGCCGGGAAAAAGCTGACTAAAGTACAGCTTAACTATCGGAATTTCCTGCTGGGTATCATGTGTTACTATATCACAGATATGGCATGGGGCATTCTGGAATCGTATCGTCTGACAACGATTCTTTATGCGGATACAGCAGTGCATTTTATCGCCATGGCTGCGGCAGTCATGCTGTGGACGCGTTATGTCGTATCGTACCTGGGAGATACCAGCTTCTTCGGAAAATTTCTCTTCTATGCAGGACAGGCATTTCTTTGCTTTGAGATCCTGACGGTCATCATCAATTTTTTCCGCCCGGTCCTTTTCTGGTTTGATGAGAGCGGCGCCTACTATGCGGGCACTGCCCGGTATGTGACGCTTGCTGTCCAGATCCTTCTCTTCGTGCTGACATCTGATTATACACTGGTCATCACCCTGAAAACGGAAGGAACAGTAAAACAACGGCATCTGACCATTGGGCTTTTCGGCATATTCATGGTCCTTTTTATCGCGATACAGGTCTTCTATCCGCTGCTTCCGTTCTACGCAATGGGATATCTGCTGGGGACCTGCGTTCTCCACAGCTTTGTTATGGAAGATGAAAAGGAGGAGTACCGCAGGAGTCTGGAAGAGGCGATTCTCCGGGAGAAGGCTCAGATGATCGAACTGGCAGAAAGCCGGGAAGCGCTGAAGGATGCGCTTGCATCGGCAGAGCAGGCCAACCGGGCAAAAACGGCATTTCTCTCGAATATGAGTCATGAGATCCGTACTCCGATGAACGCAATTATCGGATTAAACAATATTGCGATGAACGAGCCGACCTGTTCCGATGCTGTAAAGGAGTATCTGGAGAAGATCGGTGCTTCCGCGCAGCATCTTCTGGGGATCATCAATGAAATTCTGGACATGAGCCGGATCGAATCCGGACGCATGACGATCAGGCAGGAGGAGTTTTCCTTTGCCAAGGCACTGGAGCAGGTCAATACGATGATCAGCGGCCAGTGCAGGGATAAAGGGCTGACATACGACTGCAGGCTGAAAGGGCAGATCGATGACTATTATGTCGGTGATGTGACGAAACTGAAGCAGGTGCTGATCAATATCCTCGGAAATGCGGTCAAGTTTACGCCTTCCGGAGGGAACATATGGTTTGATATCGAGGAAGGTCCGCGGCTTGACCGGAAAGCGACGCTCCGGTTTGTGATCCGCGACACCGGCATAGGAATGAGCGAGGAATTCCTTCCCCACATCTTCGATGCCTTCAGCCAGGAGGACTCCTCCTCCACGAGCAGATACGGCAGCACTGGCCTTGGCATGCCGATCACGAAGAGCATCGTAGAGCTGATGAACGGCCATATCGAAGTGGAGAGTGAGAAGGGAAAAGGCTCTGTATTTACGGTAACGGTGACTCTCGGAGAATCCGACAGAAAGAACGTGCAGGCGGAAGCGGGAGAAATGGATCCCCGCGAGCTGAACGTGCTGGTGATCGATGATGACCGGATCGCGCTGGAGCACGCACAGATCGTTCTGGGACAGATCGGTGTGAAATGTGAGACCGCAGAATCCGGCTGGGAAGGACTGGACAAGATCCGGATCCGGCACGGCCGGGGGGAAAACTATGATCTGATCCTGATCGACTGGCGTATGCCGGAGATGGACGGACTGGAGACCACCAGAAGGATCCGGTCCCTGACAGGGCAGGAGACGCCGATCATCATTCTTACCTCCTTCAACTGGGATGAGGTCGCGGATGATGCCAGAGAAGCCGGAGTGGATACTTTCATAGCCAAACCGCTGTTTGCGGGGACTGTGATGGAAGAATTCCGCGAGGCATTCCGGCACAGGAACGAATCCCCGTAGAAGATCGCGGCGGATCTGAAGGGCAGAAGAGTGCT
>CACZZH010000271.1 GCA_902785635.1 uncultured Lachnospiraceae bacterium | reverse complement strand
GTTCAAGGTGATATTGCTCTCTCAGGATATCACAAATCTGCAGTCCTGACAATCGGCTCGTTCCGCTCCCGATCACGATCCGGGAGGGATCATCCGTGCGCACTAATGCAAGGATTTCCAGATCCTGCGTAAGTGTATAGAACCGGTCCAGCATGTCTGAAAGCTGCGCCAGATCTCTTTCCCCTCTTTGCTGCATCCGCCGGATGCATTCATCGATCGATGCCATCAACACATAGCTCGGGCTGCTGGTCTGATAAATATCCAGCATCCGCCGCACCAGTTCCCGGTCCGCATAGTTCCCGTTCACATGTAGCAGAGCTGTCTGGGTAAGGGAGGGGAGTGTTTTATGAAGGCTGTGGATCACCAGATCCGCTCCAAGATGCACCGAGCTGTCCGGAAATGCGCTGTGAAACCCGAAATGTGCACCGTGAGCCTCATCCACGATCAGCGGAATACCATGCCGATGCGCAATGGACGCGATTCTCCGGACATCCGAGATCACCCCGTCGTAAGTGGGCGAGGTGATCACGACCGCGCATACATTTTCCGCCCGGGACAGAGCTTCCTCCACATCCCGGGGCCGGATCCGGCCGTTGAGCATCATCTCCGCTCCATGACGGACGGATTCTTCTCCTGCCGTATTGTTCCGGTCCGCTGCATTTCCATCCGCTGCATTTCCATCCGCTGCATTTCCATCCGCAGTCTTCCAGGCTACGCTCCTTTGCAGGCTTTGCTGTTCTTCCTGCTCTCTGGCTCCGTACGGTTCCGGATACAGATATACCGGTTCCAGCCGGTTCAGATACACTGCATGGTACACGGATCTGTGACAGTTCCGGGCCATTACGATCTTTCTGCTCCCGAAGGCCGGAACTGCCAGGTTCCTTGCATGGGCACATGCTCCGATTGCACTAAGCAGTCCGGCGGTACTGCCGTTGATCAGGAAATAGGTCTCCTCCGACCCATATAGCGCAGCCGCCCGTTCCTGTGCATCCTTAAGCAGATCCGAAGGATGATGCAGATCATCGAATCCGTCGATCTCCGTAATGTCGATCCGGAACGGATCTGTCATACTTCCCATCCGGCGCTTATGACCGGGCATGTGAAACGGATAATGATCCTCTTCTTCACAGTATTCCCGGAGCCGGTCATACAGATATTGTCTCTCTTTCATAACGATTGCGATTCTGCCATTTATCCGGTCACAGTCTCTTCCAGCACTTTCCAGATCTCATCCTTCTCATCACCCAGCACCCAGGCTCCGAAACCTGCTATGTTGTAGGTGTTGATCAGATCCGCCTTCAGCGTGATCGACTGTTCATCCTCGATCCAGATTCGGCACAGAGTCCCTCCTTCATCCGTCCATTCGACATAATTCTGTCCTTCTTCTTCTCTCCAGGTCACCTCTACGCCGCTGCTTTCCAGATAGTCCCGCACTTTGTGCATGGAGATCACTTCACTCGTCAGTCCTTCTGTGCCGTCTCCCTCCTGCCAGCTGTACCAGATGCGTGTGTAGAACGGGATCCCGCTGACCAGCTTTTCGGCCGGAATCAGCTCCAGGCTTTCCCGGATCCCGTTCTCCTCGAACGGAAGTGAAGCCACACTCCCTGCTTCGGATCCGTAATAATGTTCATCATATCCCATCATGATGACATAGTCTGTGACAGTTCCCAGTTCCGCCCTGTCATAATACTCGTTGAAAGACATCGGCACCGGCACATCCACCGAAAGGATGATCTCATTCTTTCTGCACAATATCGACAGCTCACGAATCAGCTGCACATATCCCGGAGCGCTGTCCTGTGTGATCGCTTCCAGGTCGATATTAAGCCCGTCTATGTCGTATTCCAGGATCTCTGCCACCAGCGCTTCTTCCAGTGTACGGCGGGAAGAAGCTCTCGATACCACCTGATACGTGCTCACCTCACTGCTGAAATTGCTCAGAAGAGCCCACACCTGCAATCCCATGCGGTGCGCCTTCCGCACATATTTCTTGCTTGCATAGGAAGAAAAATGTCCTTCATTATCCGTCATCGCAAACCATGTGGGAGAGATCACATTGATACCGGTCATGCTCTTTGCGTCCTGATCCAGATAGTCATTCACATCCGGATTATCCACCGCATGCCATACCAGACGCACCTTCTCATCCAGCTGAAGGGAGGTATACTCCGGTGCTTTAAAAGCCCGGCTCTTCTCCGTTTCCGAGACCTCGCCCAGTTTGCTGCTGCGTACATAGCCGATGAAGCCGTCCTGCGAGACGACCCTCTTCCATTTGCCGTCCTCCTCCAGGACCGTTACCCTGACGTCCCCGGGCAGATCCTCCGCTATATCCGCCTTGATATCCGGGCTTACTCTGAGCGCTGTCTCCTTCAGGGTATTCGCCCCGGTCACCGTTTCCCACCTGTATTCGATTCTGACATGGCAGGAATCTTCCCCCATGATATATTCCACGTTCGTAAACTGCTGCACAAAATCCGCCCTCAGGTACAGCTCCTCATCCGCACGGATCACCAACGGAGCGATCGTCCTTTTTTCCTCCTCTCCGATCGTATAGGAAAGACTGTCCGGAGCGATCTCGTACAGATCAGTGGGGGTGGTAAAGAGCATCCTCTGGCTCTCCTCATCCCAGAAAAAACGGCGGTTCAGATTCTCATAAACCATCCCGTAATTCAGGTACAGCTGGTCCTCCCGCATCAAAGCCCTGCGCGGGTCCACCGTATCCTCCAGCACCACGGCCAGAGCCTCGCCCTGCAGTGCCGAAGCCAGTTCTTTCTGCTCCTGTTCTGACCAGCCTTCCCCCTGTGCACTTTCCAGCATTTTCTGTGCATAATAATCCTCCGGAAGAATATGCTTCCGGGAAGGCATAAACAGTGCGATGCCGGCAGCAGCGGCTGCCAGTATCAAAAGTGACAGAATCAGCGCCACGCGGAGGCGGATCTGCGCCTTTCGTTTCCTTTTCTTTTCCAGAGCACTGCCCGGATACTCTCTTTCATCCCCGGGCTGACGTTCGTTATTTAAAAGATTGCTCATATACTCTTCTCTCTGCATTCAGACTTACGAAAATGTATCAGCCGCATATGCGGTCAGTTTCTATAGATCTACTGAAGATCTACTGATAAAATGCATTATATCAGTTCCCTTCATTTAAGTCATGATAATAAGAATTTTTTCAGAAAACTATATGTTTTTCCGCATTCGCACATCACTACAGATCATGAGTTAGCTGAAGCGGTCTCGGGGCAGGATCCCTCAGTCTGTCTAAAACTTGCAGGGGCCACATAGTTCTAAGGTTCGTCAGCTTCGAAAACAGGGGCAACACCATGATACGCCGCGTAATCCTGATGATTACGCGCCTATTCATGGCGCTGCAGCCAGGCTTTGA
>CACZZH010000270.1 GCA_902785635.1 uncultured Lachnospiraceae bacterium | reverse complement strand
CCTGCACGTGGGTCAAGCGATGCCTGACGAATTTGTGTCCTTTGATCCCCATTGGTTAGATGTCCTTGCGCTGATACTTCATATACAGTATACACGCTCGATGCAATAATAGCAACTTGTCCGTTTCGATCATCGCCCTTTATGTCCTTCTCAGAAATCAAACCATCCCACGTGACGGTATATCACGTTACGTTTCTTTTTCACCGTAAAGTACTTGTTAATCACGTCATTCTTACCTCGGAGCTTTTTTCTTTTCGACTAGCAGTAGGCTTTATCACAGGCAAAAAATATGGCAAAAAATGTCACAATAGCTTCACGAGATTTATTAGCACTCTCACTTGACGAGTGCTAAAAAGCGTGCTATAACATAATCGAACAGAGGAACAGAGAGGAACGAAAGGGTAATAGGCCCTAGGTTCCAATCCCTCCTTCCCCTTGCTCAAAACGGCAGATTTGAGTAAAGGAGTGATTAGTATGTTGCCGAGTATTTGGAATGAAAACCTGTGGGATGAGTGGTTCGGATTCCCTGAACTGAGAGACATGGATCGTGCGGAGCGTAAGCTTTACGGACGTCATGCGGATCGTCTGATGAAGACGGATGTGCGGGAGCACGAGGATCAGTACGAGGTCGATATCGACCTGCCGGGCTTTGCGAAGGAAGAGATCAAGCTGGAGCTGAACAACGGTTACCTCACGATTAATGCCGAGAAGAACCTGGATCAGAACAAGGAAAAGCACGGCAAGCTGATTCGGCAGGAGCGTTATTCCGGTTCGATGCAGCGCAGCTTCTATGTGGGTGAAGAAATCACGGAGGAGGATGTCAAGGCATCGTTCCAGCACGGCGTGTTGAAGCTGTTGATTCCGAAGGAGGAAAAGAAAGCCCTACCCGAGAAAAAGACGATCGCGATCGAATAATCGCAAAACAGGCAAATGAACAGCCGAGGGAATTCCCCCGGCTGTTTTTTGTTCGACAATCGCTTGGCGGCGAAAGTTCAGTACACGCTTGGTATATGTTCTTATACCCATAAAAAACCAAGGACATTTCTCTTTGCTGCTGTATAAAACCTTATTTGATGAATCTCAACCGGGAATAGAGGGCGTACTGTAGATGACCGGTGAAAGCCCAGGCGGTTTCATCAGATCATAAAAATGACTGTTGACAAAAGCAGGATTCTCCTATATAGTAGCAATATATTACTATATAGGAGAATTATTGTGCGAACCAACGGTGGCTTCCAGATTTCCAAGATCAAACAATTAGGGGACCGGGTGTTTGAGAAAATACTGACAGCCCAGGGAATCGAAGCGTTTAATGGCGCTCAGGGCAGGATACTCTATGTGCTTTGGCAAGAAGACGGAGTGCCGATCAAAACAATCGCAGAGAGGTGCGGGCTGGCTATTACTTCTTTGACGACGATGCTTGAACGTATGGAAAAATCCGGCCTGATCATCCGTCAGCAGGACTCCGGAGATAAGAGAAAGACCCTCATCTTTCTTACCGATAAAGCCAAAGCATTGAAGGAAGATTATGACGCCGTCTCTGACAGGATGAGCACCATTTTTTATCAGGGTTTTACGGAAGAGGAGATCCGGAACTTTGAGGAGCATCTGGAAAGAATCCGTTTGAATCTGGAAGGGTGGCAGCCGGAATGAGTAAGTGTATCAAAGACCTGATCAAAAACCTGAATCTTGTGATTGGCTGCCCGGTCGGATGTGATTATTGCTATGCCCGGAACAACTGCCGGAGATTTCATATCACAGATGATTTTTCCAAACCGGAATACTACGAGCAGAAGCTTAAGATCCTGGAACGGGAAAAACCCGGCAACTGGCTGCTGACCGGCATGAGTGATTTATGCGCATGGAAAGACGAATGGCTTGAGGCTGCATTTCAGAAGTTGTGGGAGCATCCGCAGCATGAGGCCGTCTTCTTATCTAAGCGGCCGGATCTATTGAAGATCAATACCGACCTTTCCAATGCCTGGTTTGGTGTGACGATCACCAGAAAATCAGAACTGTGGCGGCTGCAGGCACTGAAGGAGAATGTCCGCGCAAAGCATTATCACGTGACATTCGAACCGCTTTTTGATGATCCGGGAGAGGTTGACCTCACTGGGATCGACTGGATCGTGGTCGGTACGATGACCGGCGCAATGAAGAAGAAAGTACATACGGAACCGGCATGGGCATACAGCCTGACAAAGCAGGCTCACGCTTTAAAGATTCCGGTATTTATGAAGGAAGACCTTGTTTCGATTCTCGGAGAAGAAAACATGATACAGGAGCTTCCTGCTGCATTTAATAAAGTCATGGAGGAACAGAAGAAATGGAACAGCCGGTCAAGGTAGGCTATGTAGAAACAAAGAGCGTGATGACAAAATCCAACGCACCACTGGGAGGCTATTCCGTAAATCCCTATGTCGGATGCCCTCATGCCTGCAGATATTGTTACGCTTCTTTCATGAAGCGTTTTACAGGACATACGGAAGACTGGGGCACATTTATGGATGTCAAGGAATGGCCTGAAATCACAAATCCGAAGAAATATGCCGGGCAGAAGGTAATTATCGGTACGGTTACCGATGGTTATAATCCCTTGGAGGAAACCTTTGGAAAGACCAGAAAGATTCTGGAGGAGCTGAAGGACAGCGGCGCGGATATCCTGATCTGCACAAAGTCTGATCTGGTACTCCGCGACCTGGATCTGTTGAAGGAAATCAACAGGAATAACAGACTGACAGTCTCCTGGTCGGTCAACACACTGGATGAAAGCTTCAAGGACGACATGGATACTGCCGTCAGCATCGAACGCAGGCTTGCCGCGATGAAACAAATCTATGATGCCGGCATCCGTACCGTCTGCTTCATTTCTCCCGTATTCCCCGGAATCACGGATATCGAGGCAATCATAGAGCGGACAAAGGATCAGTGTGATCTGGTATGGCTGGAGAATCTGAACCTGCGAGGCGGTTTTAAGAAGACCATCATGGATTATATTGCAGAGAAATACCCGGATCTGACGCCGCTGTATGATGAAATCTATAACAAGAAAAACCGCAGCTATTTCGAAGCACTTGAAAAGAAAGCCGAAGAGATTGCCAAGAAGTACGGCTGCAGGTTCGTGGACAATGAAACTCCCTATGAGAGAGTTCCACAGGGACATCCCATCATCGTAGATTACTTCTATCACGAAGAAGTTCGTGGAACCGCAAACAGCGGAAAGAGAAACAAATAAGCAATCTGATAGACAGAAATGTCTGAAAAGTACATAAAAACACCTCGGATTTCTCCGAGGTGTAAGGGGTGCTATTCGATTAGTACAGCTTCGCGCCGGCAGGGATGTGCGGGTCAACCATGAGCAGGTTCAGCCGTTCCTCACCGTTCTCCTTGTG
>CACZZH010000269.1 GCA_902785635.1 uncultured Lachnospiraceae bacterium | reverse complement strand
ATGAATATGTCGGGAGCGGCCTGGGCATGGACGGCAACGTGACCGTGAAGGTGACCGTGGACGACGGCGGAGTGATCACCGGCGTGGAAGTGGTGGAAGCCAGCGAAACACCTGGTATCGGCACCGTTGCCATCGAGCAGATGCCCGAGAAATTTGTGGGTCTTTCCACAGCAGAGGAGATCGATGCTCTGGACAGCATATCCGGTGCATCCGTCACCAGCCAGGCACTGCGTGATGCCGTGAAGGCTGCCCTGGCGCAGATCGGATAAGAGTCGAAAAGAGTACAGCCGGGAAATGGAATCATAGAGTAAATGTGATTGGCGCCATGGGGCAGGTCCCTGTGGCGCTTTTTTCCAAATTTTTATCTTTCGGAATATACACAGGTAGGGTAAAATAGAAAGAAAGAACAACTGAGAAAGGCCCGGTACTCTCCGGGCATTGATAGATTGACATAAAGGATATGAAGGTTTGAAGGAGGAACAGTAAGAGATGCGTGTAGATCTGATCACCGGTTTCCTCGGGAGCGGAAAAACGACTTTTATTCGGAAATATCTGTCCTGGCTGCAGGAAAAAGGAGAGCGGATCCGCATCATTGAGAATGAATTCGGTGCGGTGAATGTGGACACACGGCTGCTTCAGGACATGACGCAGGAGATCGACGACCTGGCCGGATGCTGCATGTGCTGCACCGGAAAAGACCGCTTCATCTCCATGCTGCTGGAAGCTGCGGCAGGCGGGTACGACCGGGTGCTGGTGGAACCATCAGGGATTTATGATGTTGATGAATTTTTCTCCGTGATGCGTCTGGAGAAAGTGGCTCAGGTTTGTGAGATCGGAAGTATCCTTACGATCGTGGACGCCTGCCTGCCGCAGATGCCTTCCGGGGAGAGCGGATATCTGATGTACGCACAGCTGCTGGCCGCAGGGGAGATCATTCTGAGCAAGACGCAGCTGGCAGGAAGCGGAACAGGGGAGCGTGTGCTTCAATGGATGCAGGATCTGGTGCACAGCATTGATCCGGAACAGACATTGAATACGCCTGTATGCACAAAGCACTGGGATGATTTTACGCCGGAGGATTATCGTCGCTTTGAGAGCTGCGGTTTCTACCATGGCCGTCACAACCGGAAGCTGTTCGATCACGGGGCGGCATATGCAACCTTCATGACCGTCGGGAATTTTTACGATGAGAAGGACCTTGAACGCAGGCTGCACAAGGTATTTGAAGACCCGGAGCATGGCGAGATCCTGCGGATAAAGGGCTTCATGCGCGATCCCGGAAAAAACTGGTATGAAGTGAACTGCACCCGCCACGACTTTCAAATAAAACCGGTTTCGATCCGGCGGGGACTGGCGGTTGTGATCGGGCAGAAACTGAATGAGGCGAAGCTGAAGGAAACGCTGGAAAGCTGAAAAGAAACGTTGCAAAGCGGAAGAAAGACCCTCGAGATCAGAAGAAAACATTTGAAAGTTGAAAGAAAACGGGAGAAAGGACAGGAGGTGTGAGAATGTCCGGCAAAGTGATCAAGGGCTATTGGGATTGTCCTCATTGCGGAACAAAAGGAATCGACGGCCTTATAGACATCTGTCCCGGATGCGGCTCGGGAAAGGATAAGAATGTCCGGTACTATATGAAGAACACGGAGGCCGTGTCTTCGGAGGAACTGGAGGCGGCTGGGATCTCTGCGGATGAGAATGACGGTGAGCACCGGGAATGGATCTGTGCATACTGTGGTGCACTCAATAACTACCGTGACCAGACCTGCGTGCACTGCGGAGCCGACAAATCCGAAAAAGAGCAGGATTACGGCGGCGACACCTCCGAGATCAAGTACCGTAAGGACAAACACGGGAAAGTGACTATGGAGGCCCCGCAGGAGAAGCCGAAGGAGCAGACCTACGAAACGAAGGAGGAAGCAGCTGCCCGGGATGCGCAGAATGCACGTGCCGGACGCGGAGGATCGCCGATCCGCTGGGTACTGATCGCTGCAATTGCCCTTCTGGCGGCATTCCTGTTCTGGCCGCACACCTACTCCCAGGCGATCACCGGGTTCGAATGGCAGCGCAATGTTACCGTCGAAGAGCTGCGTACTTTCTCCGAGTCCGGATGGTCCGTTCCGGCAGGAGCCAGACAGACCGATTCCCGAATGGAATTCTACGGATATCAGCAGGTCCTGGATCATTACGAGACTGTATATGAGACCCGCACTCGTCAGGTCCTGGATCATTATGATATCTCCTATACCTATACAGACAATGGAAACGGCACTTTCAGCGAGCATGAGGTGCAGACGCCGGTATATACGACCGAGACCTATACGGAGCCGGTGCAGCATGCAGTCTACCGGAATGAGCCCGTCTATCAGAGAAAGTATTATTATGATCTGGACCGCTGGGTGAATCTGGAAGACTATCCGACCTCCGGAAAGGATCATGACCCTTACTGGAGCAATGCCTATAAGCTGGCTGCTAATCAGCGGGATACCGACCGGACCGAAAGCTATTACACGATCTATAATGATGAGGAACGTATACAGACGGATTATGAGACGTGGAGCCGACAGAACGTCGGAGACGGAAGCTATGTGACAAAATGCCGGCTGGGGATCACCTACAGCCGCAGGGAGCAGTAAAGATGATCTTCAGGCTGCCGGTGTGTGCAATTGTGCATTTCATCTGCCGGGAAGGTGAAGCCGCGGACATCATACGATGCAAAGAGTGATGGAAAATAAAAAGAATCGGAGGAAACACCTCCGGTTCTTTTTATTCCGCGCAGAGCGGATGGAATTGCCGCCGGGTATTAGAACAGATAATGTTTGATGAGCTTTTCTGCCTGCAGTGTATGCAGAGGAATTGCTTTTGTTTCGTAAGTGAGAATGAGTTCATCACCCGTAATAATATTGTTTCGGATGTAGTGGCCGATGCGGGAAACAGCGCTTTCGGCGTATTCCGGGACATCCATCATTCCCAGATGCTCCCAGTAGAGAGTCTTTCGTTGTGATACATTCAGTACCGTGAAATCCGGATGAATTGTTCCGCATCCTTCCAGTGTTAATGGGCATTCATAGCGAAAAGGGACATTCAGGCGAAGCAGGCAGTCAGCAATAAGCAGTTCTGACTTGGACCGCATGCGCACTCCATTTGCAGCGTAATATTCCGGAGTATCTTCGCAGAATTCTTTGTGCTCATACTCAACGGCATACCAGGTCTGTATATATTCATCTTCCGAAGGTTCAACAGGAGTGACGAGCCGGCGGCGGGGTTCCGGAAGGGACTTATATAACTCTTCCATTGTCATGGTACTATTATAGAAAGAGAGCAAGTATACAGTCAAAAGAAAGATGGCATAATGACGCGTATCGCGATCTAGTTAAAACCAACACTTCTTTTGACGCTTTATT
>CACZZH010000268.1 GCA_902785635.1 uncultured Lachnospiraceae bacterium | reverse complement strand
CCTTCCGCATATCTTTCCTTTCTCGTTACGTTTGCCCATTGCCCGGTGCTGTATATACACGGAAATCATGACGAGATCTATGAAAAGAAGCTCCCTGAAGGATGTACATGCATTGACGGGGATCTCTATGTATATGAGGGAGTACGGATCCTTGGACTGGGCGGTTCCATGCGTTACCGTCCGGGGGAGCACCAGTATTCGGAGAAGCAGATGTGCCGGCGTGTACGAAGGCTGTTCTGGAAGATCCGCTGGAAACGGGGATTTGATATCCTGCTGACCCACGCACCGGCTTCAGGGATCAATGACGGGGAAGACCTGTGCCACAAGGGGTTTGATGTGTTCAGGAAACTGATGGAGAAATATCATCCTTCCTATATGATACACGGGCATGTGCATATGAACTACGGAAATTACCCGAGGCTTACCCGGTTCGGTGATACGACGGTCGTCAATGCCTACGAGCGCTATCTGCTGGATGTGGATATTCCCGGGCGGAAAATTTAAGAGCCTGGACAGGGGACGGTCCTCTGTCCCGGGAAATAAAGGGTACCGGAACAGTGGGACACAAAAACTGCCCCCTGTACCGGTACCCTTTCATGTTACTGAGCCAGTTCCTCCCAGAGCTCGTAAAGCTCATCCAGTTCTTTCGCAATGGCGGCTTTTTCGTTTGTAAGAGCCGTGCATTTCGCCACATCTGTGAAGATCTTTTCATCTGCCAGTTCTTCATCGATCGCCTTATCACGCTGTTCAAGGGAAGAGATCTTCTCCTCTGTTTTTTCAAGCTGCGCTTTACGCTTCCGAAGCTGCGCCTGCTGCGTGCGGTTTTCCATCCATTGCGCTTTTGAATCACTGTTCTGGCCGGAGGATCTCTCCTGCGTCAGTGTGTTCGAAAGGGGAGCGTAAATGGCAGTCAGTTCGTCGTGCTTTTCCAGATAATAATCATAATTACCGATATAATTGACAAGCGTTTTTCCGGTAAGATCGAGAATCCGGGTCGCAGTCTGATTGATAAAATAGCGGTCGTGGGACACATAGAGGACCGTGCCTGTGTAAGCACAGAGCGCATTTTCCAGTATTTCCCTGGATATGATATCCAGATGGTTGGTGGGCTCGTCCAGGATCAGAAAATTGGCATCGGAGAGCATAAGTTTGGCGAGGGAGACCCTGCCGCGCTCACCGCCGCTGATATCGCAGATCCGTTTATAAACATCGTCTCCGGTGAACAGGAAAGCTGCGAGGACATCACGGATCCTGGTATTGGTGAGATCGGGGTATGCATCGGAGATCTCGTCGAACAGCGTCTTTTCACTGTGCAGGACCTGATGTTCCTGATCGTAGTAGCCGATACAGACTTTTGTTCCCAGTGTGAGGCAGCCGCTGTCGGCATCCGTCAGACCATTAATGATCTTCAGAATGGTCGTTTTCCCGGTACCGTTGTCACCGATCAGCGCAACACGTTCACCTCGCCGTATCTGAAAACTCAGATCCGTAAAAAGCTGCAGATCGTCGAAGGATTTGGAAAGATGCTCCACATTCAGTACATCATTGCCGCTCTGGATCTCCGGTTCAAGCTGCAGACGCATCTGGGTGCGTTCCTGAACGGGTTTTTCAAGGACTTCCATTTTCTGCAGCATTTTTTCGCGGCTTTCCGCACGTTTGATGGATTTTTCGCGGTTGAAAGAGCGAAGCTTTGCGATCACCTCTTCCTGGTGGCGGATCTGCTGCTGCTGATTGAACCAGGCTTTTAACTGCGCATCGCGCAGCTGCTTTTTTTTGTATGCATAATCAGAGTAGTTTCCGAGGAAGGTCATCGCGTGTCCCATGTCCAGTTCCACGATCTTTGTAACGATACGGTCGAGAAAATACCGGTCATGCGCAACGATGATCACCGCGCCTTTATAATTCTGCAGATAAGTTTCGAGCCAGCGGATCGAGTTCAGATCCAGATGATTGGTGGGCTCATCCAGCAGGATCACATCCGGAGACTGGAGCAGGAGTCTTCCCAGCGCCACACGGGTCCGCTGTCCGCCGGAAAGGGTATCCGTTTTTTTGCCGAAATCCTCCTCTGAGAATCCCAGTCCTTTCAGAACGCCGGTGATGGCACTCTCAGTCTGATAGCCGTCAGAGCGTTCATATTCTGAAGTGAGCCGGTGGTACTGTTCAAGGAGGTCTTCATCCGGATCCGGGGAAGCGCTGATGGTCTGCTCAAGGCTGCGGATCTGTGCTTCCAGATCGAAGATATGCTTTTTTGTCTCGCGAAGCTCTTCATAGATCGTCCGGCTTCCGACGACCATCTGCTGCTGTGCAAGGTAGCCGATCGTCTTTCCGCGGGTGAAGGTCACCTCTCCGGCGTCCGCTTCCATCTCACCGACGATGATCTTCAGCAGTGTGGATTTGCCCGCCCCGTTGATACCAACGATGGCAGCTTTTTCATGTTCCTCTATTCCGAAGGAGACCTGGCGCAGAATCTGGTCCGCACCAAAGGATTTTGTAATATTATGGCATGAAAGTATCATAGATCTTTATCTGTCCTTAATCGATTTTTGACCTCTGAGTCATCATACCCGATTCTTCACGGAAAAACAACCGCTAAACGGTCATATTGACTTTGCTGTGACCTGTTATTATAATTTATTTAGGATTGGTTTCCTTTCATTACAGGGAAAGATTTTGGAGGAAAGAGGGAATGGAAGATCGTCATATATCCAAGGCAGTGATCGCGAGACTGCCAAGATACTACAGGTATCTGGGAATCCTGATCGAGAATAAAGTAGAGCGTATCTCTTCCGGTGAATTAAGCAGGATCATGAAAGTGACCGCCTCACAGATCCGCCAGGATCTTAATAATTTCGGCGGTTTCGGACAGCAGGGTTATGGATATAATGTAAAATATCTTTATCAGGAGATCGGCAGGCTTCTCGGGCTGGAGCGGACTTATCATATGATCATTATCGGGGCCGGCAATCTCGGGCAGGCTCTTGCAAATTATGTGAAGTTTGAAAAAAGAGGTTTCAGGATCATCGGTATCTTTGACCGCGATCCGAAACTGGAAGGGAAGACGATCCGCGATATTCCCGTCATGATGACAAGCGACCTTGAAGAGTTCCTTTCGGAAAATGAAGTGGATATTGCAGCTCTCACGCTTCCAAGGAGCGGCGCCGAGGAATTGTGTCCCCTTCTTGTGAAGAACGGGATTCACGGAATCTGGAATTTTGCACATACGGATCTGATCGTTCCGGACGACGTGATCGTGGAAAACGTACATCTGTCAGAGAGTCTGATGCAGCTTTCCTATCGGCTGAATGAGGCGCATATGGTAAAGGAAGCGGAGAAAGCCGCCATTGAGGAATAGACCGGAAGATGTGGGAGGCAGAATGAAATATATTTTGAATGCACAGCAGATGCGCTGTGCGGATCAGGGG
>CACZZH010000267.1 GCA_902785635.1 uncultured Lachnospiraceae bacterium | reverse complement strand
GCACATGACTCCGTTTTCCTCCACTGCTTGTTTTCCCCATTAAACTACGGCCTGTAATGCGGATACCTGGGTCGTCCGGGGCAGACGTGGTATCCGCTGGTCCCCTTGCGGTTCTTAGGCTATTTCCGTATGCCGCCAATTATGTGCCCAGTGTGTGTTTTGGTAAGGCAGTTCCGGCTCTGCCATGTTTCACTCTTGATACACATTCATGGTTCCGTTAATATCCCCATTCATATCCACAGCCATTTTGATTATCTGGCCGTCATTGAATGCCTTAAATATCTGATCTACCGCCATTTCCGGCAGATCATAGATAGCGGCAGCCAGCTCCGCCTGCGCCTGTATCTCATAAATCTTAATCAGCATCTCTATGGAGAATTTTTCGCCAAAACGCTCCTGAAAACTGATCAAATCATCTTCAACCCTTTTCGGATCGTTTATTGCCTGTATAAATGGTCCTACAAATCTCTCCCCGTTAAGTGTCCATCCGCTCATTGGTGTTCCTCCTGTTCGATGATGTCCAGAACGTCAACGCCCAACGCTCTGGCTATTTTGCCGGCGGTCTCCGGATAGCAGTTACCCCCATTTATCGCGCGGCTTAATGTAACTAACCGGATCTTTGCAGCCTCTGCAACTTCAGAATTTGTAAGGCAGATTCTTGCCCTGGCGATAGAATAAGCATTTTTATTTAATTTCATTGGTTTCCTCCATCAGCTCGGCAAACTGATCCTCCAGGTCTTTATGCCCCAGTTTCCTCTCATAACAGTCCGGGCAGATAAACGGGGTCAGTGAATATGGCTCGTGATCTGCCCGCCATTCGCTGATCTCTTCGCCCAGGAAGCGGTCACCACATACCGTGCATCTCCTCATTCCGTCACCCCCGCAAATGCTTCTTCGACTGAAGGTATATTCGTGATCGCGGGCCGCTTGTCCGATGCCTTGACCAGGGCGGGCTTGCCCGGTTTCATCTTGATGAACTCACCGACGGTCTCCCCGAAGGCTTTCTTCCCGACTACCTTTTCCAGAGCTGCCAGTGTCAGCGCCTTCCGCTCGTACATCATGGTTTCCGGAATGCCGGCGGCCTGCAGCGCCTTGAACGCGGCGTCCTGATCAGTCCAGTCTCTCGATCCGCGACCTTCTACTGCTTTATATCCGGGGATATCTGTTCCCGCCAGGCACGCGCTGAGCGCGTAATCCTGCAGATCCTTCAACCACTTGGCCACGTCCTCGCCTTTTGTCAGGTATTCACCGACTTCTTCGTCCGTGATCAGCGGAGGCAGCTTGCCTACGATGTCGCCGAAGGCCATCTGGATGTTATAATCTGCCCGTGCTCGGCATCTTTCCCTTGCCCGGCAGAACCGGCACTGGTCTTCTCCCGGGTTATAGTCGCCTTCGCCGTTGATCGCCATCGCAGCACGTTCCCCGGCGTAGGATCCGAAGCTGATCAGGTCTTCGATAGCTATCTCCCATATGGACGGATTGACTGACAGTCTTGGCTGTATGATCACCATCGTGATCCGCTTAATGTCATAAACGAGGGAGAATTTCTTCCATGCTCCCAGCGCATAAAGCTGCATCTGCGTGTTGTTCTCCGCGTCAACTCTGACACCTTTTCCGTACTTAAAATCAGCGACCAGGAGTTTGTCTCCGCCGACCATGATGCAGTCCGCGGTCCCGAAGCCCCCCGGGATCCAGTCGGACAGATCCAGCCGGGTCTCCAGAGCGATGTAAGGTCTCTCCTGAAAGCCGAGGGCCTGCAGGTCAAGTTCTTCGACATATGTATCCGTATGGTCCTCCATCTCGTCCTGATAAAGAGGATCCTTCCGGAGCTTGTTCAGTTCTCTTGTAGCAACGCTCTTCGCGATATAACCGGCTTCTCCTTTTTTGAAGAACCTCTGTCTGGCCTTGATCTCGCATATCTCATGTGACAGCGTTCCTTCCGCAGCCGCCTCGGATCTGGTGTCCGGGAACTCCGCCTCCAGCTTTGCTGACGGAGTGCAGGCCAGCCAACGGACAGATCCGGATGCGGTCAGGAACGCGTGCGCTCTGCTGGTGTGGTCTGCCATTACAGTGCCTCCATATCTGCCATGAAGCCGGCCAGCTGATCATCGCTGAGCGACGGAAGCGCCGGTACGTTGTACTTTGCGAGGAGCGCCTGGAGCTGGTCCTGTCTTCCTGCGTCCATCAGCTGGATCGCCTTGGTCTGTACGTCCTGCTTCGTTATCTTCTTCGGTTCGGGTGCTGGTGCTGGTGCGGGTGCCGGTTCCGGTGCAGGAGCTGGTTCAGGAGTGGGAGCGGGAGCGGGCTCTGGTGCTTTCGATGCCTTCGGTGCTTTCGCTGCCGGCGTCTGGTCCGGTGCTGCTGAAGCGCTCATGCGCTTTACAAGATCCTGCGCAAACTCTATGACTTCTTCCCAGTTGTTAAACGTAATTTTGATCATTATTAGGGCTCCCTTCTTCATAATTGATTTCAATGACATATTTCTGCAGGTACCAGGTCATCGGTACGGATACCTCTCTGCCTTTGATGCACTCGCCTACAGCTGCTCCGGCCTTCTGTCTGTCTGACAGGCAGTTCTTTCCTTTTTCTGTGAGGATGAAGCAGTATCCAGGCTTCGCTTGTTTGTAGTACATAGTGTTGATCTCCCATGAAAAACACGGCATCTTTCGTATCAGATCGAAATGTGTTACAATGCCGGTAGCAGTATTTACCGCGTGTATCCACCCAGGCTCCGTACCTATCACCGCGTAGAGCCCTGGGTCACATCCACAGTCGTAAATACCTGCTGATTGTCTTGCGTCTGGCTTTCTCATTTTTCCCGTACCTTTTCGGCAGGGATGATGACGGGCCAGCGCTTTTTAATCCGGATGTTGACCGGAAGGTTTTTCCGGTTCCCCGGATCACGCCGGTGCGCCTTACAGGACAGGCTTTTCCGTTTCGTCAGAATATTTTTTCTCTCTTCGAGAATGAACCACAGCAATATGCAGGACATGTACCATATAGCCAGAACGGTTATGATCGTCTCACTGCTGTTGCCCATCACCTCGTCCGGAATCATCAGTCCCACTATCACTGCTATGACCGCTGACGCTCCTGCTACCTTTGCTATCATCTTTTTCTCCCCCTCCTAATTGAGACGCGTACGGTTTGTAGTCCCTGCCGTACTTCATTACATATTCCGGCATCGGCCTTCCCGCTCTCAGATCGGAACTGTAGTGCCCCTGCCCGGTCCTTTTGGCCCAGGCGAGATACCGATCCTTGGCTTTCCTGTTAGGCCCCCGCTGGAACTGTTTCTCCCCGCTCATCTCCGACTTGCTTCCTTTTCACAGATATCGGTGAACCTCCACAGTTCATCGTGGCTCATACTTCTCACGTCCTTCTTGTGTCTCATGAATGTCCGGTATTGAATGCCCGCTTTTCTGCATAAGTAC
>CACZZH010000266.1 GCA_902785635.1 uncultured Lachnospiraceae bacterium | reverse complement strand
AGCGAACTGCAGGTGAACATCTGGGATAACAACCAGCTGGCAGGCCTTCAGGAAATCGCGGATGCATGGACGGAAGAATCCGGAGTAAAGGTTACGATCAACGTTGTTGACTGGGACAACTACTGGACACTGCTTGAGGCAGGTGCTTCAGGCGGACAGATGCCGGATGTATTCTGGATGCATTCCAACACCGCCCAGATGTACATGGAAAATGATCTGATCCTTCCGCTGGACGACTATATCGCTGCGGACGATGCGATCGATCTGGCTAATTATTATGACGGCATCGTAGAACTGTATAAGAGCAATGGCGTACAGTATGCACTGCCCAAGGATCATGACACCATCGCTCTTCTTTACAACAAGGCGATCTTCGACAAATACGGCGTTGATTATCCGACCGACGACTGGTCATGGGATGATGTGCTGGCAGCTGCCACCAAGATCACCGAAGCCGGCAAGGATGACGGCGTATACGGATATGCCATCAACACCTCCAACAACCAGGACGGCTGGTACAATCTGGTCTATGATTACGGCGCACAGATCATCACCGAAGATCACAAGGGCACCACGATCGGATCCGCAGAAGGTAAGGCCGGCATGGAAATGATGCGTAAGATCCTTGAAGTCGCAGCTCCGCAGACCACTGTTGCCGAGACCGGTACCGACTCCCTGTTCCAGTCCGGACTGGTTGGTATGATCACACAGGGTTCCTGGATGATCAACAGCTTCTATAAGGCTGAGAATTCCGGCGACTATGCATGGGCTATGATCCCCTACGGCGATGCGAACGGCAACGGTGCATGCGATGAAGGCGAGCGTTGGAGCTGCTACAACGGACTTGGCTGGGCTGCTTCCTATCAGGTAGCAGATCCCGATGCTGCTTACAGCCTGATCTCCTGGTTCTGCAACGAAGAAAATCAGGTCAAACAGGCAGAGCTTGGCGTTACGATGGCTGGCATGAAGGGCGTTTCCGAAGCATTCGCAAATGCATTCCCGGGCATGGATGTATCTTCCTTCACCAAGGCTGAGGAAGAGGCTTCCCTGTACTTCCGTCCGTACACCAGAAATACCACGGTTTGGGAAGATGCGATCCAGCAGGCAGGTGCATTCCTGGATGCATGGCAGAATCCGAGCGATCCCGCAGTTATGGAAGCAGCCTGCGACGCAGCTCAGATGATCATTGAAGAAGCAATTGCCAATGAGTGATCGATTCTACGGACGCTGTACTGACGCACAGGCGGAAACAGTACACGTTCTGTAAAACGCCGGATCATGATCATATCCGGCAGCGGGAATGCCCCGGGCGTTCCTGAATGATCGGCAGCGCGTATCATTGCTTTTGATTTGAGCGGCTGTAAGATGAACCAGCGGCACATAGAATAAGCATGGTGCGCCTGCCGATATTTCAATTTAACCGGAAAGTTTCTGTGTTTGTCCTGTCAGAGGGAGTATCCTGAATACAGGGCGGAAGGGAGGGAGCAGGTTTGTTTAAAAAAATGACCCCTGCACAGAAGACTGAGGCAAAATGGGGATTGCTGTTCGTTGCTCCGACCATTATCGGCCTGATCGTCCTGAACTTTTATCCGATCTTTAATACGATCTATCAGTCCTTCTGCAAAACGGGTGATTTCGGAAAGGGAAATACTTTTGTAGGTCTTGCCAACTATGCAAAAGTGCTTCAGTCATCCGAAACCTGGCAGTCTCTGTGGAATACTGTGAAATACGCGATCATAGAAGTACCGTTCGGTATTATAATCGCATTGGTTCTGGCTGTTCTGCTGAACAAGAAGATCGCCGGCCGTTCCATCTATCGAACGATCTTCTTCCTACCGATGGTCTGCGCACCGGCAGCGGTTGCAATGGTATGGAAATGGCTCTACAATACGCAGTTCGGTCTTCTGAACAATATTTTCCACACCAATGTTGCATGGATCTCTGATCCGAAAATTGCATGGATCTCGATCGGTGTGATCGGTGTATGGTCCATCATCGGTTACAACATGGTGCTGTTTATCGGCGGTCTTCAGGAGATCCCGGGCGATTTCTACGAAGCGGCTTCCATCGACGGAGCAGGCGGCTTCCGCCAGTTCTTCTCCATCACTGTGCCGCTGCTTTCTCCGACCACATTCTTTATCGTACAGACCAGAATCATCGGCGCTCTTACGATCTTCGACCTGATGTTCATGGTTATGGATAAGACCAATGTGGCTCTGAAGAAAGTGCAGTCTATCGTTTACCTCTTCTACCAGTATGCGTTCACCAACGGCAACAAAGGATACGGCGCGACGCTTGTTGTCCTGCTCCTGGTGTTCATCATGATCATTACCGTGATCCTGCAGCAGGTTGAGAAGAAGGTCGTATATCATAACTGAGGAAAGGGGGACTGAAAATGGAAGGCGCTGAAGCCAGAGCAAAACGAAATCTCGTTATTACTCATATTGTGCTGATCATTATGGCATTTATCATGCTGGTTCCCTTTGCATGGATGGTCCTGACCGCTCTGAAGACGAACCAGGAGTCCATCTCAGTTAATCCGTTCTATATTTTCCCGCACAATGGCTGGCACTGGGAGAATTTCGGAACCGTATGGAAAAGCTATAACTTTATTGTCCTTTATAAGAACACGATTCTGATGATCTTCTTCCGTGTTCTGTGTGCATGCCTTACGGCGACCATGGCCGGTTATGCGTTCGGACGTCTGAAATTCCCGGGAAAGAGAGTTCTGTTCTCTCTGGTAGTTACATACCTGCTGAAGACCGGATATGAAGGACTGCCCAAGGAACTGGAGGAAGCGGCGAGCATTGACGGCTGCAGTGTACCGGGACGGTTCCTGCATATCATGATGCCGCTGACCAGAAGCTCCATGGTATCCCTTGGCATTTTCACCGCAGTGTTTGCGTTTAAGGATCTGATGTGGCCGATGATCGTCTGCACCAATGCCAATACGACTACACTGTCCGCAGGTCTTGCAAAGATGCAGGGGCAGTACGGAAGTGAATATCCTACCATGATGGCAGCAGCTACGCTGGCAGTTCTGCCGATGGTCATCATTTATGTGATCTTCCAGAAGCAGTTCGTGGAAGGTATTGCTACATCAGGCGGAAAGCTGTGATGTCCGGAGCATACCGGTAATGACAGCCTTACGACTTTGAAGATTTTGGGGCTGCCGTTCGCGGCAGTCCCTTTGCATTCTTAACAAAACAATGGATGATCGAAAAACAAAATGGAACGCTTACTGGAGCGCTGAAAAAGAAAAAATGAAAGGGCTTGATGTCCGCCAGAAGATCCGGTATGTCATCGGATATTACTGGCTTTGGATCCTCGGGGTCGGCGTCGGTCTTTTTCTGATCATATACATGATTTACCGTGCCGGTTTTACCGTGAAGGATTACTGGTTTTATTCGATGTATGCCAATACCATGGAGGACGCAGGAAACGGATCACAGCTTTGGAAAGACTTCGTTGATTATGCCGGTTTTGACACCGGCAAGAAGAAGGTGGAGATGAATGCCTCTTCCTATTTTGATCCGTCTGTTCCCGGCGGGACGAACAACAGTTATTACCAGGCCTTTGTAGCGCTGGTCGAATCCGGAGATCTGGACGTGGTCGTCCTTGGAAAAGCGGGGCTGCAGGCGGTCGGAAGCAGCGGAAGGCTTCTGGACCTGGGCAGTGAGGAGTGCAGCGCGATCCGTGAAAAATATTCCGACCGTCTGGTATACTGTACGCCCTATGATGAAGAATATTCCGAAGAGCAGGTGCCGGTGGGAATCGATCTTTCCGACAGTCTGCTGATCTCAAAGTATCACTTGTATCCTTCAGACTGTGTGCTGGGGATCAGCGCATACACCGGCAGGCTGGAAAGCGCAGAGATGTTTCTGGACTTTGTCCTGCAGGGATAACGAATCCGTGCAGGCGAGGCGGATCGCAACCGCGCTCAGAGGAAGACGCTTTGCACCGGGCGAAAAGCGGCAGGAACACGGGGGTGTTTCTGAAAATTTACACAACAGGAGAAAAACATGGGAAGACTGATAGGCGGGCTGCTGGATAACGACAGCACATTTGGCAGAATCATGACGCGATGCGGGATCATCATCGGGGCAAATCTGATGTTCGTACTGTGCTGCCTTCCGGTGGTGACGATCGGGCCGGGTCTTGCCGCCTTGTTTTATGTGATGCTTAAGACACTCAGGGGAGACGGAGTGCTTAATCCGTTCAGGGAATTCTGGCACGGCTTCAGAATGAATTTTAAGCAGGGACTGATCTGTTTTCTGGCATTCGGAGCTGTCGCTGCTGTGCTTGTGCTGGACATCCGTTTCTGCATCTACCAGGGCGGAGTGCTTACTTATTTCAAATATGCATGCTATGCATTGCTGATCTTTCTCGGGATCCTGGCAATCTACCTGATGCCTGTGATGGCGGCGTTTGAAGATACGATTCCCCATCTGCTGCGGAATGCCCTGTTTTTTGCCTCAAGACGCCCTCTGAAGATGCTTCTTGCTGCAGCTCTTTGCGCCATACCGGCGGCAGTTACTGTGATCGATACACATATGCGTCCTCTTTACGGATTTCTCTGGACTGTATGCGGGTTTGGACTGATCACCATGATGATCTCGGAATTGCTGATCCGTGACTTTGAAGAGTTCCTTCCCTCAAAGGATGAAGATCTTGACGAGGAGAATGGGGCGGAAGAAATGTCCGTGCCTAAGGCCAAAACAGAAAAAGAGATCCTGAAAGAGATGCGCAGGCTGGATGAATAACGGATGATTATGGCAGAGAGGTGATGGAATGGATATTTCCGGAACATTTTCTTTTCGCGAACAGCGTTTCCGGGACCTGCGTCTGGTCTTTGCAGGGAGGGAGTCCTGCAGTCCGCTCCACAGCTGGGGACCGGCAGTGCGTCCGAATTATATCATTCATTACATTCTGGAAGGAAAAGGGATCTACCAATGCGGAAATGAGACCTGGGATCTTCACGCACGGGAGGGCTTTCTTATTGAGCCGGAAACGCAGACCTTTTACCAGGCAGATGCGCAGACTCCCTGGACATACTGCTGGGTGGGATTTGACGGAGATCTCGCAGCGGACCTCATCCGGGAGATGGGCCTTGGGGAGGAACGGCTGACATTCTTTTGCGAAGCGAAAGAAGAACTGGAGCAGATCTTTGAAAAACTGATGAAATATCAGCAGCTTTCAGAAGAGAATGATCTGATTTTGGAAAGTGAGCTTTACAGACTGTTTGCCCTGCTCATTAAGAATATGAATGTGACGGAAAGAGGGTCGTCCCCTCGAAGAAATGATTATGTACAGGGAGCAGTCCGGTTCATTCGCAATAATTATTACAATCCCATATCCGTGGAGGATATCGCGGCGTATACAGGGATCAACCGGTCTTATCTGTATACACTGTTCCGGGAAGAGACCGGGATGAGTCCGAGTGAATATCTGATGACCTTCCGGCTTACCCGGGCTGCCGAGCTGCTGCGGCTGACCGGTTACTCCATCGAGAGTATTGCATATTCATGCGGATATCAGGATCCGCTGGTATTTTCCAAAGCGTTCAAAAGAAAATACGCGATCACACCCCTGAAATACCGCCGGATAGAGCAGGAAAAGAATCAGATCCTGCAAGAGAGCGATCTGCAGGGTTGAGAAGAGTATGGATTTTTCCGCAGACGCGCATAGACGAAATGCTCTTACGTCGGAGCCTAAGACTGCGTAGGGTGCATATCTCGTCTGCATTCCTGTCCTGACAATTTCGCTATAAATAATCCCTGCCCCCGATGGCGCGCATGCCTGAGAGAGTAAGGCGGGATACCAAATACAGCTGACAGTCTCTGCTGTGACGCCAACTTAGCCAGGCGGGCCATGATCCTGTCCCCAATGGCCCGTTCGAACAGAGAAAACTGCTTGATATGGTGTTTGTGGATGTCCCTTCCGGGTTCCGATGGGCAATTCGAACAGAGAAATCCACTTGATATGGCGTTTGTGGATGTCCCTTTCCGGGTTCCGATGGGCAATTCGAACAGAGAAATCCACTCGATATGGCGTTTGTGGATGTCCCTTTCGGGTTCCGATGAGCAATTCGAACAGAGAAAACCGCTTGATATGGCGTTTGCGGATGTCCCTTCCTCCAGGGGGCATGAGTTACGGCTCCGGAACGCGCCATTGGGGACAGG
>CACZZH010000265.1 GCA_902785635.1 uncultured Lachnospiraceae bacterium | reverse complement strand
CAATGCCGAAACGCAGAATATACATGGAAAAATGCATCAAAGTATGAGTTTACTTGTGTACTGAGAATCAGATAAGGTTCTGGTGTCTTTGAGGACATTATATCATTGAATAGGAACAGGCATGCGCCTCTTCCGTACGCATGCCTTCCGTTAATGTGGCACGACCTGCGGAAAATATGATTTATTCATTTTTTAGATTTACTACATGGAAGGAATACATGGAAGGACAGATATGAGAGATCTTAGAAAACGGCTGCGCGTTCAGGCGTGTGTATTCTGTCTGATCGCGGCGGCAGCTCTGGGAGCACCTGCGATATGCCCGGCGCAGGAGCAGTATATACCGGAAGCAGAGGCGGTCCCGTATGGCGCGGAGCAGCCGGAGACGGTACAGTCAGTTCCGGATGAAGAACCGGAGGTGGTTCCGGCGTTCCGGGAACTGTACGAAGCGAACCGGGATCTGGTGGGATGGCTGCATGTGAATGAAACGATCGATTATCCGGTTCTGCAGCGAAGAGATGACAACGATTATTATCTGCATCACGATTTCTATGGAAACGAGGATATGGCGGGAACTCTTTTTGTAGACGGCTATAACCGGATCTGGCCGAGGGACAGAGCCCTGTATATTTTTGGCCACAACATGAAAAGCGGGGCAGCTTTCGGAACCCTGGCAGCCTATGACCAGGAGGATTATATGCGCATGCATCCGCTGATCTCCTTCCGGACGGTCAGTGATGAGGAGGATGTGTATTATGCCCCTGTAGCGGGATTTCATGCGTCCATGGTCGAAACAGATCCGGATTACTTTTTTGTTCTTGAGCCGTTTCTTCATGAAGCAGAAGAAATACAGCGCCTGGGTCTTGAGAGAGCTCTTGCCGGGCTGGGGACGGAGGAGGCAGATGATACGGCATGGGACAGCATTCTGTCGGAACGTATCTGGGCCAGATATGAGAAGTATCTGAACGAGCTGCTGGATCATTCCAGGTGGCGCTCTCCGATCGAAACGACGGTTGGGGATGACTTGATCATTCTGATCACCTGCAGCTATTACCAGGAGGACGGAAGATTTATTCTCGTGTGCAGAAAACTGAGAGATAACGAGACACCGGAAATGATCACGCAGATCTACAGCGGTTCAGCGGACTGAAAACGGACGCGCAGACAGCGGTCAGTGTTTGACGAGATATCTGGAGGAAGGTCATGAGTGCAAATTATCATTCCTTTCGCAATATCGGATTCCTGTTCACGCAGGCGGAAGCGATCTGCGAAAAATGGCGGAAGGTCTTTACGGGATTTGATCCTGTCCGTGCCGTATCGGTCTATGGCCTGAAGAGAGAAGAGCCGTTCGTTTATGTGAATTATTTTGACGGGGAGTACCGGCTGTGCTGTGAGAACGGAATTCTGGAAAAGCGTGTTCCCGGACAGCAGTCTGAGGAATGGACGAAGGAACTGTTCATGAATGAGGCAATGGTGATCTACCATCTGCTGGGAGATGTAAAAGAAGGAGCCTGCCTTTCAGGCGAATGGGTCCCGGAGCCGGACCTGGATCCGGTGCGGATCCGGAGCGGAAACCGGACGGATCCTCTGGTGGGAGGGTTCGCCCATGCATTCGCAGGAAGGATCCCCGCCCTGGAGAAGGCATGCATCGCGCTGAACGGTACGCGCCTGGAGCGGGGGGACAGCAGCTGGCAGATCCACGCGATGCCCCTGCTGCCGATGCAGCTGATCTTCTGGGATGCGGACGAAGAATTTCCGGCCCAGGTACAGGTACTCGTGGACCGGAATATTACGGATTTTATGCACTTTGAAGCGGCCGGCTGCATGATCGCGGATCTGTTTGAGAAGATCGGAGATCTTGCCGGTGAGGCAAAAAACGGATGAAAGAACGTGTCAGAGACTGCATACGCTGTCGCGTTCGACGATCGTGACCGGAAGCAGGACCCGGGTCGGCTCTGTCTGTTCCCCGCTGAGCAGACGCAGCATGCCGGACACAGCCAGAGCAGCTTTTTCTTCCACATCATAATGGATCGTTGTAAGCGCAGGGTTGGTGAAAACGCCCTGGGGAAGATCGCCGAAACCGATCACGGAGAGCTGCTGCGGAAGAGAGAACCCTGCCTTACGCAGCTGCGCTATCAGAATGATCGCAAGCTCGTCGGAGCACACGCCTAAAGCAGTCATTCCGTCGGATACAGCCCGCTCTACCGGGCCAACAAGCGAAAGGCTGGAGGCAAGGGACTGGGAATCACATTTGAAGATCCTGTTTTCGGTCAGAGGATGTCCGGCTTTTTCAAGTGCATCCATGAACCCGTGCAGGCGCTTGCAGAATATGGTATTACCCTGGGGAGCAGTGACGGCATAGCCGACCTTTGTGTGCCCGTTTGCGAGCAGATGCTCCGCTTCAAGAACACCGCCCTGGTAATCATCCTGGATGACATAGGAAAACTCTTCGCCTGAATAAAGGTTGTCAATCAGAAGCGCCGGCTTGCCGGATCTGGAAAGAGCTTCGGCGAAGTCCTTTCCGATAGGGCCGGAAATGAACAGTCCGTCAGCGTTCCAGTTCTGAAGAAATGTGATCAGCTCACGAGAAGTATTGCAGGTGCGCAGCATAAGATAGTAACCGGATTCGCGCATACTGCTTTCGATCTGTGAGATAGCACGCAGATAAAACGGATCAAGGATAAGATCCGGGGTCTTTTCGACAGGAAGATGATTGATCAGGGCGATCACATGGGAGGAGCGGGAAACCAGGGAGCGGGCGGACATATTGGGGATATAACCCAACTCGTCAATGACGGCAAGAATCTTGTCGGCAGTCTCCCTGGATACGCGGGAATGATAACCATGGATCACATTTGACACGGTCGTGGCACTTACTCCGGCAGCAAAAGCAACGTCTTTGATTGTAACCATAAGAACCTCATTACAACATGAAAAACGTCGGAACGATTAAAACGTACCAGTTAACAGCAGACTACTGTTGCATAGTATAACACATATGTGTCGAAAGTGTGGATAATTATTCATTTATTTTTATATTTGTTTTGAACCGCGCCCGGACGGCGAAGCGGGCCGCAAGTCTCTTCCATTCCGGGACAGAGTGTGATAGAATACCAGGAAAGGATCTTGCGGGATCTTGAATGCCCGCCCCGGACAATGATCCGGCGCGGCCTGTACAGTTACTTTTATTACAGTTCCTTTATGAAGGATAAGTGGGTAAGTGGTGAGATGGATGATAAACTGACCCGTACCGGATACGGCGGTAATATAAAAAAATACTGGCAGTGGAACCTTGTTCTTGCATGTACACTGTTGATTCTCGACGGCGTCCTGCTGTGGAGGAACCAGATCTGCGGCCTGATCGCTCTTGGCTTTACGGCTTTGTATTTTGTGGCTGCGGCGCTGATCACCATCCGGCAGCGTTCAAGAATCATACGGGAATTTGT
>CACZZH010000264.1 GCA_902785635.1 uncultured Lachnospiraceae bacterium | reverse complement strand
TGCCGTGATCGCAGGCTTCTACGGTGCCGACATGAACGGAAAGATCCATACCTTCGAGAGGGGCGGATCAGATATTACCGGCAGCCTGGCTGCCTGCGCGATCAATGCGGATCTCTACGAAAACTGGACGGATGTGTCCGGACTGTATGCCGCAAACCCCGCCATCGTCGAAAACCCGGAGACCGTCTCCTATATGAGCTACAGGGAACTGAGAACCCTTTCCTACATGGGTGCCTCCGTGCTGCACTCCGACGCTGTGCTTTCGGCTTCCGAACTGGAGATTCCCATCAATATCCGCAACACCGACAAACCTGAAAACCCTGGTACTATGATCATGCGCCATCTTCCTTCCGGCGTCACCAAAAACCCGGTGACCGGCGTTTCCGGCCGAAAGGGGATGTCGGTTGTCCAGATCGAAAAAGTCATGGTCAGTGACGGATCCGGCTTCAGTGCCCTCATGCTCGACATCCTGAAAGAAAGGAGTCTGCCTTTTGAGTACTGCCTGACCGGCATCGATTCCATTACCCTTGTGATCCGGAGCGATCTCCTTGACAGCTGCAAAGAGGATCTGTTTTCCGAGATCCGCAATACCCTGCACCCCGATTTTATCGGTGTGCGGGACAGTCTCTCCCTGATCGCCGTAACAGGCGAAAAAGCAACGGAGGCAAGTGACGCAAATGTACGCGTCCTCCAGAAACTAACGGAAGAGGGAATCGAGATCAGCACCATCAATCAGGGTGCCGGGAAGCTGAACCTTCTGATCGGTGTTCCCGAGGACCGCTATGAAGATGCTATCAGGGCCATCTATGCCTTCCGGCAGTGTAATTCACCAGATAAAAAAGTATAAAAAGCTGCTGACCTTTTAAGCGGGGCAGAGTCCTTATTTGCGGACCGCGATGGAAGTCATCTTTTCCCTTACGCGGTCTAAGCCCAGTGCCATTTCGTCGAGAAGACCTGCCCCCAAAACCGGACTTGTCTTTCCATCCGTTCCGGTGACAATCCCTCCGGGGGAAGCATCCTCACCTTTGCGGATTCCATCCATTGCCTCAGAATCATCCGTCCATGCAGAGCCGCCCGACACTTGTTCAAGTTCCTCCGTTTCGACAGGTCTTGCTTTTTTCTGTCTGTTCTTTTCTTCCACCACTATTCCTCCATGCATATGCCTGCATTCCTGTGATCCATTTCATTGTATCATACGCTCTTCTCTTACCGAAATCCACGTTTTATAATCTGCACCCCGACCGGATCTGGCTGTTACCGTACAGGCCTGCTGAAAATAGTGATACACAAAAATACGTCCTCAAAATCAGGAAGGACTGTAACGCTGCATTTGGCATATTTACATATCCTTTTCGAATTCCTTATTTTTTTTTAATAATTCCGGAATAGGGATTTTAGAATCATATTGTATGATACCTTCATAAGCGGAAGAGAGGAAGCGGCAGTCAAAGGACAGGATAATGACGGTTTCCTTTTGGACCTCCCACTTATAACAATAGATTTCATACTCCCCCTTTATGTTGAAAAACCCTTCACAGTGGTGCCGATGCAGCAGCATCAGAATCATTGTGAAGGGTTTTTCATTTCGGAGTTTTAATGATCATTTCTCCTTTTTGCCTACAACATACTGCTTTCTGAACTCTCCCGGAGGCATGCCGACATGTTTGGAAAACTGTTGATTGAAATGACTCTGCGCATCATAACCGAGGCTGAAGGCGATATCCGAGATCGACTTCTTCGTATGGATCAGCAAGGTCTGCGCCTCCCCGATCCGTCTCTTCTGCAGATAAGTCATTGGCGCATAACCGCTCATATCCTTAAAGACATGTGCCATATAATAGGTGCTCACATTCAGGGCATCTGCGATCATCTGCAGGGTGAGCGGCTCCCTGAAGTGCGCGTCGATGTATTTCTTGACCCTGTTCCCGATCACCGATTCCTCCTCTTCGGACTCGATCAGTGACTGGTCCTGGTGCTCTGCGACAGCCAGTGCCATAGTCAGGAAAGAGAGCATGAGGCCGTGACTGTAGGTGGCGGCACCGGCGAGCTGACCGGACAGCAGCCGGAACATAAGTCCGCACAGGGCATCCATTTCTTCAAACAGGACATCCGCCCGGAAAACACATCCGCGGTCATCGGGCAGCAGGGCGTTTTCGCGAAGTCCGGGCATCCGCAGTCCTCCGACAGCGACACACCAGGTTTCCACTTCTGCCCCTTCTCCTGCGACCTCATCGTGGACGATACCGGGATTATACACCAGAAGATCTCCCTTTTTTACCGCGTACTGTCTGTCATCGACCAGGTAATTGCTGCTGCCCTCTGTGATCAGCACAACCTCTGTATAATCCTCATGCGCATGCATGATTCTCGGATGGCGGCTCGCATCCAGTCTCTGTCTGCTGACATATAAAAGACGGGGTACATTCTCTGCCGTAAAGATCTGGTCCGCATCGTGCTTTACGAAGCATTGTACCTGCAGTTCCCTGTCTCCTTTTCCTCTCATCGCTCCCACGCTTTCCAAACGTTTTCAAAACACAGACATTTTCGTTCTCCTATATTTTGCCACGAGATTCCCGAAAATCGCAAGCCCCCGTTACGAACAGCGGCAGCGCTTTGTTCATAACGGGGGCTTCCCGTAACAGTTATTTCATTGATCTGTTTTTGTCCGGTTCAGCAGACTGAGAAGTCAATATCAGTCAAGAGTCAGAAGCTCATTCTTGATGAAGGACTCCTTGCAGGCATATGCGACTTTGGTAGCCTTAGTGCCGTCATAGACATTGGGCTCAGCAGCCTTGCCCTGTGCAACATAATCACAGAAGACTTCCATCTCAGTGATATAGGCATCGTGCCAGCGGCTTACGAAATCCTGATAGCACTCGTGGCAGACACCGTGCTCGCTCAGTACCTCTACCAGAGAGGAAGAAGGAGTCGCGCCGATCCTGAGTGTTCCGTGTGTTCCGACGATCTCGGTCTCAACAGCGGAACCGTGTGCTGCGGTCCTGCCGGCGAACATGAAGGCCATTGCATCGTTCTCGCACTGCATCAGGCAGGAGACGTTGTCGCCGTCATCCCAATCTTTGAACTGCGGGAACTCGAAGCAGCCGCCGATCGCCCAGACCTTTTTGGGCTCGGAACCAGTGAGCCAGCGAATCAGGTCGATATCATGGATGGACATATCGATGAACTGACCACCGGAAGTAGGAGCGAAAGGCAGATAGCTGTCGAATGTGGACCTGGGATCTTCGGAATAGCAGCGTACCAGGACAACCTTGCCGATGTCGCCATTGTCGATTTTCTGCTTTGCAATACGATAGGATTTATCAAAACGGCGCATAAAGCCGAGCATGAAGATCTGATTGGGATGAGCCTTGATGATCTCTTCTGCTGCAAGGCACTTCTCAACGTTCTCAGCCAGAGGCTTCTCGCAGAAGACATGCTTGCCGGCTTCCATAGCAATGCGGATCATGTCCACAT
>CACZZH010000263.1 GCA_902785635.1 uncultured Lachnospiraceae bacterium | reverse complement strand
ATGCTTATTCAACATACAACAGTATGCCATGGTTAAATGCACGGTATACGTATACCAAATAAGCAGAAAGGGGGAAGTGCTTTGAAAAAACTGATTATGCTGCTGACCGCCGGTGCAATCATCCTTTCCTGTGCAGCTGCAGAACCGTTAAAGCTGGCCCCGGATCTGGAGGACAGCATACGAATAAAACTGAACGAACAGGCGGAATATGTATATTCTTTTTGCTATCCTCAGGTTGAGGCCGCAGATGAGGCCTCAGAACTGATTAATTCCTTCTACCGGTACAAGGCTGATGACGCCAGAAATTTCGAGATTCCCATGAATGCGGATTATTACAGGACGCAGAATGTGACAGAAAATGTAACGACAGAGATTTCCTACAGTGTTACATGCAACAATGATGATTTCTTCTCTGTTCTGGTTTCTTCCCGTCAGGGAAACAGAACGTTCTACGCGGGACATACTTTTACGAGAAGTGATTTAAAAAAGGGGACGGCCATTTCTTTGCCTTATTTACTGGGCCTTCTTGACAGCAATGAAGAAGATGAGTGGCTTCGGGAGAGACAAACCTCCCGGTCTGAAGAAGCAGTCAGAAGACTTGTATGGAACAGCCTGAAGGAGAAGCAAGATGGGGAATTGCGGCCGGAGCTGAAAGAGGAATTGGAGTTTGTCTTTTTCCCGGAAGAGGATTTTTATCTGAATGAGGATGGATCTCCTGTTTTTTATCTGCAACCGGGGATTGCGGATGAAAGTGACGTCCTGATGACTTTTCCCTTTACGATAGAAGAGATTCTGGACGAAATGTGAAAACGGAGGAAGTAAGGAATGAGACAGCCAGGAGAGATCACAGATAAAAAAAACGGAATGCTGGAGATCACTTTTTGTAGGCCGGAAGCCTGTGCTGCATGTAATGCATGCGAGGGCGGAAAAAGAGAACATAAAATCTGGATAAAGGGAAATGGCCGTGTCGGTGATATCGCCATCGTAGACATGCCAGATCAGATGATCGTGAAGGCCTCCGCCGTTGCTTATGGACTTCCCCTTGCCGGACTGATGGCGGGAATGCTTATCGCCAGTGCGATTACTGGGGAAAACACCTGGGGAATGGTGATCGGTGCTGCTTTGGGCCTGGGAATCAGCATGGCAATTCTGAAAATGACGGAAAAAAACAGGAGCGCAAAACCAGAGTGGAATCCCTGTGTCGTGGATATTATGGAGCGCAGTCCAAAGACCGGAGACCAAGGAGAATAGGATTCTTATTTATCGCGAACCTTCGGCGGGAGACACTGATCCCAGGATAGCGGAAAGATTATCGATGATTTTGAAGGCCACGTCAGGTTTGTTCATTGTATAAACATGAACATGACGGATGCCGCTTGCGTACAGATCGATTATTTGATCGATGGCATAGATGATACCAGCCTGTTTCATAGCCTCTTCATCAGATCCAAATCGATCCACCAGCCGAAGGAAACGGACAGGCATAAAGGAGCGGCTGAGCTCAATGGCCCGTTTCAGTTGATTGGCATTGGTGATGGGCATGATTCCGGGGATCACAGGCACGCTAATTCCAGCCTCCCGGATTCGGTAGAGAAAACTGTAAAGCAAGCTGTTATCAAAGAACATCTGAGTGGTCAAAAAATCGCATCCAGCTTCTACTTTCTCTTTTAAATAACGGATATCATCCCGACTGTTGGCGGCTTCAGGATGTGTTTCCGGATAGCAGGCACCGCCTATGCAGAAATCCGGCCGGAACTGTTTAAGTTCCCGAACAAGCTCTATTGCATGATGATACGACCAGGACAAAGGGTCAGACGCCGTCTGGTCCGCCGGAAGATCCCCTCGAAGCGCGAGAACGTTTTCGATGCCCAGAGCGGTAATTTCTTCCATCCGGGTCCGTATGGTTTCACGGGTAGAAGAGACGCAGGTCAGATGTGCCACAGTGGGGACACCATACTCCTTTTGCAGACGTTGAGCCATGGCCATTGTGTATTTGCTTTGACCGCCGCCAGCTCCGTAGGTTACGCTGATATATGCAGGACGAAGAGCTGCAATCCTGCAGGCTGCTTGCATAACGGATTCCACAGCAGTGTCATTTTTAGGCGGAAAGACTTCAAAAGAGATACTGAGGCTCTCTTTCTTCAGCAGATCGCGGATATACAACAGGAATCATCTCCTTAAGTTAACATGTTGAGAGTTTAACTTATCCAACGGACAAAAGCAAGAGAAATCAACAGGGGAACAAAGAATATACGGACGTCTTGACTCAGAACAATGAACATCAGAATATTTTATACAGGGAGCAAATATGCGGATTTTAGGTATTGTGGCGGAATATGATCCGCTTCATCGGGGACATGAACGTCATTTGCGGATGGCCCAGGAGAAGGTGCAGCCGGACTTTACATGGATCGCCATGAGTGGAAGCTGGAAACAGAGAGGAGAGATGTCCCTTCTTTCCCCCTATGACCGTGCTTTTTGTGCACTGGAAGCTGGAGCGGATGCTGTATTTCTGCTTCCGGCGGCATGGAGTGTCAGGGACGCGGAGCATTATGCGCTGGGGGCGGTCTCTTTACTGAAGGAACTTGGAGCTACGCATCTGGCATTTGGCGCGGAGAAGGACGATCTGCCAGGAATGTTGAAGGCGGCCGGCCTGTTGGAACAAAGCACAGAAGCACTCAAACAGGAACTGCAGAAGCTGCTGAAAATTGGCCGGGGGTATCCGAGGGCAATCGCTGAAGCGACAGGGAAGATTTATCCGGAACTGCAGGGGATCCTGAATTCTCCTAATAATCTTCTTGCAGTTTGCTATTTGCGTTCTATGTTGAAAATTAATGCAGAAATGGTTCCGGTCCTTATTCCAAGAAACGGAGACTATCACTGCGAGACGATCGACGCGAAAGCCCCGTCTGCCTCGGCGGTGCGAAATGCGATTCGGTGCGGAAACTACAGAGATGCCTTTTCTGTGGTCCCGGAGTACACGAAGAGGATGATCCGCCACGCTATGGTCACACAAAGAATTCCGGACGAGAAAAAAATGGATGCGCTGATGATTTACAGGCTGAGGGATATGACAAAGGAAGCGATTCGAATTTTGCCCGGTGTCTCAGAAGGATTGGAGGAACGGATTGCTTACGCGGCCAAAATCTGTCAGACAAGAGAACAAATACTGGAAATGGTTTCAACCAGTCGATACTCCAAGGCCCGGATCAGCCGAATCTGTGCCTGGGCGATGCTGGGAAACTATGAAGACATTCCGGAGATAACAAATGGAGCGGCGGAGACGGTGCTGCTCGGAATGAAAAGAATACCTGAGATGACCAGACTTTGGAGAAGGGGCAGCGTCAAAATCTTCTCCTCGATGAAGGAAACAGAGGGCAGAAGACTTTGGCAGTCTGAGCTTCAGGGATGGAATCTGTGGAATCTTTGCGCAGGACTCCCAATGGATGATTTTTTCAGACAGAAAATGCTGATTCGTTAGGTACAAACCTGCTGCGAGACTGAATTTCCCTGAACAGACAGTTCGGCCGGATATGTTTTAGTCATAAAAC
>CACZZH010000262.1 GCA_902785635.1 uncultured Lachnospiraceae bacterium | reverse complement strand
ACAATACATTCGGACGCAAATATAGTCATTTTCAACAATATAACTATACGTCGTTTTCACTTTTATTCCATGGTCTTTTTGTACGCCGCGACAGAGAACAACGAACCTTTCAGCCTGGCTCATTGCGCCCCGGCCAAAACCACAACTTTACTGGTCACAACCTGACCAGGTTGTGACCCCCCCCCGTGAAAAAAGGAGGAAATTACATTGGAAACATTCAAGAAAAAAGGTACTGAAATAAAGAGAATCGATAAAAAAACCTGTATCGTTCTGGTCATTCTGGCAATAGTGACATTGCTTTTTATATTTACAAAAGTGCATGACCGTCAGGCGGGCGAAGGAACCTCTGTTTCTGAAGCCAATAAGCAAAATAACACGGAACTTAAGGATAACAACCCGACTCCCGAAATCAGTGTGCTTGACAGCACGGAAGATATGGCTTCCACGGCAGATGAGGAAGACGGCACAACTTCCGGAGCCAGTATGCAAAACAGCACAGAAGATATGGCCGCTACGGCAGCCACGGCAGATACGGGAAGCAGCACGGCTTCCGAAAGCAATGTTAACGGCGGCTTTGACAGCAGGGTCGTAACATTTGACCTGGCACATGCAATCTCCGTCGGAGAGAGCATTCATTTGCCCGAAAACGGCGATCTGGAATGGCAGGGAAATATTGTTCATCATAAAGGCGGTACATTGGGCGCATATGAAGAAGCTGTCAATATTTTCAATGGAACAGATTACCATATATATGAAGTCTACAACGTGCTGGTCCGTGCACATCCCGAATTAAAAACAGATCATCTCGAACCGTATGAGTGCCCGGATATCAATAATTTCTATGGCTTTACGGTCTCACGCGCCCCTTCCGAAATAAATGAAATTGATAATGCCCTGCGGGAGGGCAAACTGGTTCAATTACAGGTTCATTCGAATATGTGGCGTAATGCCGAAGGAGAATTGGTTGACTGGCCGGGATTTCATTCAGGACTCATCTTCTATTTTGATGGAAGTTTATATCATATGAAAGCTGCCGGATCGATCAATCAGAAGAATGCTGTGTATACCAGAGAGCAGATTATTGACTGGATCGGTGGTACCAGCAAGCAGCTGGTTATTTACACAAAACACTCAAACTGAATAAATGAAAAACTGACATTTGTATGCCTTATCTTACCATAAAGTCCAAAAGCCCTTTTACCTCTGTCAGCCTGTCCTCGATCGTTTCGCAATACAGCCTGTCGTCCGAAACAACAAGCGCCCGGGGGAATGCCTTCCAGTCGATGGCATCCACTCCGACGATCTCATTCGGATACAGCTGCAGCGTATCTCCGTTTACAAATTTCTCCAGCAGCTTCTGGAGGATCTCAGCCAGATCCTGATGGATCACGCTGCCATACATCTGCAGGGCATCCTCGTTTCCAAGGAGCGAAGCTGCGGCATCGACAGTACCCGTGCCGAGCTTCTCGATCAATGCTTTCTCATTCCAATACAGCAGGCGTACCTTGTTCCCGCCCTCTGACAGTCTGGCCGCGCTGCGGTATTCCCTTATGGCAAGCCACTGTTCTATCAGCTTCGCCCTTGCTTCAGACTCACCGGACAGCTTCTTCTGTGTTTCCATGAATTCCCGGATTTCGCCGGCGAGAGAATCGTCCGCGTACTGCCGGATCACAGTCATGCCGGAGGACACAAAGTCATCAAACTTCTTCCTGCCCAGGAAGGACCTGAGCACCCCGGTCTCATCTGCGGGAATGCCTATGATGAACTCGATCCCTGAAGCAGCTTTGTCCCGGTATGCCTGGTCCACATCCACAGGGATCCAATTTCCGTCACAGGTGGGGGCGCACATATCCTGCCAGAGTCTTTGGGCGGCATCCTTCAAGGTTTTTGTATCCAGCTTCAAAAGCTCCTCCATGGTCGATGTCTGCGTCTCCTTCAACAGATTCCCGGCCAGCGCTCTGGATCCGTCCGGTGAATCGTATGCTGTAGCCAGATTGCCGTTAAATACGAAGGCCTTCTGAAACAGTCCCTTCGCCCGCCCGCAGGATGCAAGCATAAGGATAGATGTCGCCCCGGCGTCAAAGCCGAGCACCGTGATCCGATCGGGATCACCTCCGAACGCAGATATATTTTCCCTGATCCACTCCAGCGCCGCGACCTGGTCCAAAAGTCCCAGGTTTGCGGCATCAGGGTACGCGTCTCCGCCGGGGACTTCCGAAAAATCAATGAAGCCGAAAATACCGAGGCGATAATTGAAGCTTACAAACACGATATCCTGATGATCGTTTATGTAATCAGCGCCGTACATCAGGGGATCCGCAGTGCCTCCGAATGTAAAATCACCATGATGGAACAGCACAAGGACCGGTCTCTTCCCCTCCGCCTTTTTACTTCCGATGCAGATATTTAAACTGAGACAGTCCTCGCTCTGCCTGTGCTTCTTAAGAACCGATCCCTCATGCTCCACCTGTATGGCGGAAGCACCGAAATTTTTCGCCTCAAATACGTCGTCCGATGTGGGGAGAGACACAGGCCCCCTCCACCGCAGCTCTCCCACCGGAGGCTCTGCATAGGGGATCCCAAGATAACAAATGATCTTCTTCTGCTTTTCTCCCACAAAGATGCCTGTCCTGGTCTTTACTGCAAGCTCCTCATCATATTCTCCGGTGATGGGCCTGTTCTCCCGGTTTGTTTCCTCAATGTCCTCTTCCTTGAGATCGAAAACATAACCCCTGCTGCCATCTCCGTAAACCTTGCGGATCTTCCATGCGCGGTATCCCCGGAGGAGCAGATTTACGACAAAACCAATCATAGGAAGACCTACGACAAACAGGATTTCCTCCTGCAGGTATTCCGCCAGGGACGTACCCATCCACTTTACGGAAATATACTGGCCAAGCAGAAATACAAGGAGTATCGCCGCAAATGTCAGCATCCTGCTGTTCTTATTTTTCTGGACTGCTTTGCTGAAGACGATTCCTCCTATGATCTCTTCCAGCACGATCCCGACAGCAAAAGAGGCCGCGATACACATAAATTCTGACCAGCCGGAGATTCTTGCTATGGTTTCTCCAAAGCCATAGCCCAGCGCAGAAATAAATGCGACCATGAAATCATCAGCAGTAAACAGTTTTTTCATTTCATTCTCACTTCCCGTCACACAGCAATACATACAGTCTTTTCATCGCTTAATACAATCACCGCGATTCTTCTCTCCTCCCGTACGGGTTTTTTGAAATCTTCATTATTATATAATAATGATTCCGCCGCCCTCAAGAATGTGTTCCAGAATGTCAAGTCTTTTTAGGGTAAAAAAAACCGGGCACATCCTATGACCACCTCAAAGTGATGAGCCCCAAATAGTACTTCTGGATAGTATCTTTTATACAAACACTCATAACGTTCCGCACAAAAATTGTGGACACCCATTCACAGGAATGCCCACAACTTTACCACTCATTATTATTCAATTACTGCATCATCAGCGGTATATGCTTCAAGGGAACCGACTCTCACCTGGATGCATGCATAACTGATTTCTGAATCAGCTGCCGCAAAGAACTGTCTCTTCCCATCCGGTGCAATTCGGACGATATCACCGGCAGCCAGCTCTATATCCT
>CACZZH010000261.1 GCA_902785635.1 uncultured Lachnospiraceae bacterium | reverse complement strand
ACCTGCATATCCCGTGTAAACCATCCGACTGCCTGCGGGGCAAAAAGAAACAGCGCTGTTCCGACTGCAGCTGTTACCGCAAGAGTCAGTCCGATGATCACAAGTGTACCTCTTTCGGCTCTTCGTACCTTCTTTGCCCCGATATTCTGGCTGACAAAGGAGGTCGCTGCCATTGACATACTGTGCACGGGAAGTAGAATAAACTGATCCAGCTTGTTGTAGCAGCCCCATCCGGCCATGCAGGCGGATCCGAACGCGTTGACGTAAGACTGTACAAATACATTCGAAAAAGCGGTCAGTACCGACTGGATTCCTGCGGGAAGGCCGACGAAAAAGATCTGTCGTACGATGCCTCTTCGGATACCCAGTTCCCTCCAGACCAGGCGGTACAGCTCTGCGCTTCGCGTGAGAAGCGCAAGCGTCAGGACCGCTGAAAGGAACTGGGAAATGACTGTCGCATAAGCAACTCCTGCGATCCCTGCGTGAAACCCGATCACGAAGAGCAGATCAAGAACGATATTAAGAAGGCTGGTCAGAACCAGAAAGAAAAGAGGAAGGGTGGAATTGCCCACTGCACGGAGAATACCTCCTCCGATATTGTAGATCAGCAGGCCTGATATTCCGGCAAAATAGATCGTCAGATATACAGACGCATCATAAAATACATCATCCGGGGTAGACATAAACCGCAGCATCGGTTTAACACCTGCAACCCCGATCAGTGTAAACACAATGCAAAGCACAAAGGTCATGGCGACCGTTGTCTCGACAGCATCATGAAGCTGCTCCTTCTTTCCGGCACCGAAAAGCTGCCCGATTACTACGCCGGCTCCGACGGAAAATCCATTGAAGAAGAAAACAAGAATATTGATGATCATAGTGGTCGATCCGACTGCTGCCAGTGCTTCCTTCCCTACATAATTGCCGACAACGATGACATCGACGGTATTATAAAGCATCTGGAAAAGATTTCCCGCCATGATCGGAAGGGAAAACAGCAGTACCGCAGGCGCGATCGGACCGACTGTCATATCGCGGGTCCCGCGGCCGGAATGCAAAAACTGCCTAATATCAAACTTCATACTTCTGAAATGCTTCCTCCGCAGCAGGGATCTCTTTTCAGCCGTTTATCACGCGAATCTGGCAGGAACGCATCGTCTCCAGTGCAGCTTCATGCTTTGGCACTGTCACTCCGGCGCAGCAGGAAGCATCCACACAGATCGGCACCTCCGGCATGGATGCTTTCAGAAGCAGTGCGTTCGATACGACACAGATATCGGTGCAAAGGCCGATCAGTTCCAGTTCGATCTCTTCCTTTTCCGAGAGCGCCTTAAGATCATGCGCAAGCTTCACACATCCGAAAGTCGGCTTTTCATAGATGGCAGCTCTGTCAAGAAGAGCGGCGATGTCTGCCCGGATCTTCCATCCTTCTGATCCTTTAATGCAGTGCGGTACCGGAAGGAATTTGCCCTCCTGCGTGTTCATATAATCCGGACCATGCGTGTCCATTGTGGCGATCACATCTTCTGCCGGATAGGACCGGATCTTTTCTTTGACGTTTTCTACGATCGCAGCTGCCTCTTTCGTACCGAGGGCGGCATCAATAAAATCATTCTGCATATCGATAACGATCAAAATCTTTCTCATGTTCTCCTCCAATTCCATTCAGCTGCGGATAACATCGATCAGCAGCAGCATAAAATCTCTCAGAAGCTTTCTGTCCTTTCGTGGTTTCCGCATAAACTCCAGGAAAGCAGACGCTGCTGCTCTTCTTCCAAGCCCGAGGATCTTCGGAAACGTATCCGCCCCGGTAGCATAAAGTACATCAAAAAACACTTGCACAAAATGAATCCGGTCCTCCTGGGGCAGTGCATCCATCCACCGGCGGATCTTTTTCTCCCGGAGAAAACTGCGGGGCTCTCTCTCTGACAGAATCACAAACTTACCGTCCTCGATCAGCCAGGTCTTCGCATCGTGGGAGACAACACCTTTTGCAGCACTGTCCACGACGCGGTAGTGTTCACCATGGGAATAGATCATGCTGGCAAGTGAATCCTTCGGCACATACAGACGGATCCGTTCCTGCAGATCCCTGTATCCTTCCATCTCACGCCTGGATACTTCCAGGTCCGGTCCGTCGTTGGACCATACATTGCAGATTCGTTTCCGGATAGGTGCGGGAGCAAGCGCCGATGCGTAAACAGCAAGGTGCCCTCCTTTGGAATGCCCGCCCACATCAAAACGGCATTTCGGATATCGGATAAAAGCTCTTTTCAAATACCGCAGCGCATCTGCCTGTGACGGGATCCTTCCTGTTGCCGCAAGAAGAAAATCTTCTCTCCATCCGATCAGTGAATCGGAAGTCCCACGGTATACGACAAACACGGCATCTTCCATATAACGGATGCACATAGCCGTAAACTGCTCAGATCTTACGGGATCCAGGATCTCCTTATAACCGGATAGTTTCATGTCACGAAATCTGGGGGCGAGTGCCATCCGAAGGAACAGGTGCTGCAGCGCATCCGAAGAATTGCTTCCGTCATCCCTGGATGTCCCGGGGACTCCGTGAATCCGGAAATACTTCCGTGCTGCCTGATCCAATGACACTTCAGTTCCGATCCCGGAAGGAATCACTTCCGAAAGATCCAGATAAACAAGCACGGAAAACACCAGATTATCCGCTTCATTTAAAGGATCATTCTCAAATGGAAGGTATCCCCGCTCCCGGACATATGTATATATATTATTCGTCATTTCCTCTAAATGCCAACCCTTTACCCTTATTTCTCATCGATCGTCCTTCCGGTTTTTCTGTGATACCACTTCAACACTCACCTGCATTTTCGGCAGCGCCTGACATGCAAGCCGTATTCCCTGATCCAGTTCTTCCTTCGAAAGATGAATCTGATCCATCGTGCTCACGGGAAGGGTTCCTTCAATCACCCTGACGCGGCATTTTCCGCAGTTTCCTCTTCCTCCGCACGGAGTGTCCGGTGCAGCCCCCTGTGTCCGAAGAAAAGCCGTCAGCTGAATTCCCGGCGGACATTGAATGATCATAATATCTCTCCTGTATTTCATAGCTTCCTCTGCAAGGCCAGCCCTGCACATTTTTGCATGTTTTCTCGACCATAACATGAAATCAGACAAGCGTCAAACACAAATGCTGTTCTTACGCCCTCATCAGATAAATATTCAAAATGCGCATCCGTGTAAATACAGTGCTCCCGATCAACAGTTTACGCCGTTGACCGGGAGCCATTATCATTCATATTCAACTGTGATCTCGAAGAAGGCTTTACTTCTGTACTCCGCCTGCTTCACATTCACTTTAATAATCCCATCTTCTTTGCTTCTTCTATGACATGCGGCAACTCCGTAAGGGAAATGTCCAGATCATGATTTTTAGCAAAGGTCCGGAATTCTCTGATCGTAATTTTTCCATCTGCAAGTATATCGTTTACTTCCTTCTGAAGCTCCGGGTCCGTTTCATACTGCTTGATCAGTTCTTCTACTGTAGCCATTGAGATCCACCTTTCTTCTGATGATTTAACTCCTGTACCGAAAGCTGTATAAGCTTTCATTCCGGCATCTGGTTTTATTTACCCTTTTTCATATCCCTGTAAAGGCGGAATGCAAAAAACACACTGAGCA
>CACZZH010000260.1 GCA_902785635.1 uncultured Lachnospiraceae bacterium | reverse complement strand
TCCTGGATATCCTGAAACTCTGGCAGGCACAGCAGCTTGGAAATACGCAGTCAGAGAATTAAGCGGAATAAGAAAAGCAGACAGGAGGACAAAGAAATGGCAAAAGTGATAGCAATAGCGAACCAAAAGGGAGGCTGTGGTTATGGAAAGAAAGTTGTTATGAAAAGCTGGACCTGCGAACATACGTCACTTCGCCATTCACAGGCCCATGTACTTTTCATAATTCGAAACACGCTACAGTGATTTCAACCAATCAAGGAGACCTTTATCTTTCTTCCATGCAGGCAGTTCATTGTTGGATGGGCTCTCATATGCGGCCATCAGGGCATCCCTTTTCATTGCTTCATCTGCCCGTGCATAGATTTCTGTCGTTGAAATATCTGAATGCCCCAAAAGGTCTCTGATATAAACGAGATTTACACCGGCTTGCAGGAGATGCATTGCTTTGCTGTGACGGAGCCAATGAGGAGTGATTTCATCAGATATATTTGGAACGCCATTTAACTGGGCTTCTTTCGCATATTTCTTCAGGATATATGTCACTCCGGCTCTTGTGAGAGGTTTATTCCCGCGGTTTGTAAACAATGGCCGCCGGTTTTGTGCCGGAAGAATAAAACCCATCCCATCGATATACTGTTTGAGTAATTCGCCTGTTGGTTTCATCACAGGAACAATCCGGCTCTTGCCGCCTTTCCCTGTCAGGGAGATGGTAACTGCTTCAGACAGATTCACATCCCCAACCTTGAGGTCGACCAGTTCCTGAACTCGTGCCCCGGAATCATAAAGCAGTGCAAGCAACACAGCATCACGTTTTCCATGAACTGTCATCAGATCCGGCTGTTCCAGAAGTCCTTTAATGCTGTCAAGTGGTAGATACATCAGCGGTGGTTTGTCGGCCTTCTTCATCGGAATCGAGAGCACCTTCTGTCCCTGTTCCATATATTGGGGAGCTTCAACCATCAGAAAACTGAAAAATGAATGAATAGCTGCTAACCGCTGGTTCCGGGTTGTTACTTTGCATCCCCGTTCCTCTTCCAGCCACTTTAAGAATCGCAAAACCAAGTCGCGATCTACCTGTGAGACCAACAGTTTTTCGGGGGCAATCCGTTCCTGATCTCTGCAGTATTGGAGCATCAGGGAAAAGGTATCCCTATAAGAAAGCTGTGTATTTCTCCGGCTTCCGACCTGCCCCGGGAGATGAACCGTAAGGAATTGCGTCAGATATCTTCCAAAATCAGCTCCCCTCACTGTTCACCTCCGGAATGACATACGCACAGGTAGATTCCACTTTTTTCATCAAATCCGGATAAACTTCCGCTGTCAGTCGAAGATAACGTGCTGTTGAACGAATGGATTTATGTCCCATATACGTTGAAAGGATCGGAATCATTGCAGTAAGGTCTGCTTCCTCGGAGATCCACTTCTGCAGCACATGAACCGCGAAAGTGTGACGGATGTCGTGAAGTCTGGGTCCCTGCCCTTTTCCGCCATGGGAGATGCCAGCAGCCAGTAGATATCGTCGATAGCGCTGATATATTGTCATCGGACTCAGCATAGTTTTATCTGGTGCCGGGAAAAAGAAATCTGTGTCCCGATCCCACCAGACTTTATCAGCATACTGAATACAGGCTTTCTTAACGGAATCAGAAAGAGGAATCAAGCGGTCACGATCTGTTTTTGCTTCGCGTATCATCAAGTATCCGTCCTCGAGATGGACATCTTTGTACTGCAGATGCACTACTTCTGATACACGCAATCCGCAACCATAAAGAATACGAAAGACAACCGGGAGTTCAAGGTGCATGTTTTTTGCGATCTCGCAGGCTTCGGTATTGTCAGCGGCCCGGATAACATCCCTGATCTGTTCATGTGTAAAGATATACGGAGTAAACGAGTCGTAATGAAGCCCTTTCTGTTCGGGCAGGATATAGGCATCGTATCCGAGGTTATCAAGAAACATCGCAAACTGCCGGATACAAGTGATCTTATGGGCACGTGTTTTGTCGGATTCCTGTTCCTTCGGTGCTGCCCAGGCTTCGGCCAGCGTTCTGGTTATCTCAACACGATCTATTCCTTGGTCAGTGCTGAAGCGGCACAGTCTTGACAGACACTTGGCTTCATTCTCGTATTTAAAGCCGGCGTTTCTTTTGTAATCGAGGAATTCATTTGCCAGGTCAGCAAATATACCCGTCATCTGAGGAGCTTTTCTTGTTCGTGCCATCAGACAGTCACCTCCAATGCGCATTTTTTAAGCTCATTCATATCGACACGCAGATACACCATGGTCGTCTGCGTTGTCGTATGCCCGAGAATCTCGGAAATCACCGGGAGAGGGATCTCGTGTTCCAACAGTCGGCTCGCAAGGCTATGCCTCAGCGTATGGGACCCTTTCTTTCTTCCCTCCACTCGAATTCCTGCCCTCTGCAGATGAGCGCGTACCATACCACCTACGCAACCAGATTGAAATGCTGTATAGGGAGGGACCTGCCGGACAAAAACGTGATCTGAATCCGTCTGTGGCCTTCCATTCTGCAGATAGTGGATAATGCTTTCTCCGACATCTCCCAGGAGGGGTAACTCCAGTGGATTCCCAGTCTTTACCTGTGTTAATGAGATTTTTTCGTTTTCCCAGTCTATGTTGGAAAAACGGAGATTTGCCACATCACTGCTCCTGAGGCCAAGCCGGGTAATCAGCAGAATGATGGAATAGTCGCGCAGTCCGCAAGGATTGCCTTGATCAATAGAGGACAGAAGCTTTCTGACTTCTTCTTCTGAATAAACAGAAGGAATTCTGCTCTGTCTGTTATAGTGAGGGTTTGGAATCTTTGGAAAGAGCTCCTGTTCCATGAGCTGGTTATCATAGCAGTATTTCAGGTAGTAACGGACTGTCCGCATTGTATGGTTGATCGTGGGCTTTTCATAACAGGCAGATAAGGAATCCATAAAGGCGTACACATCCCTGATGCCGATATCATTCAGTAAGCGAATGCCTTTTCCGTCAAGAAAGGCGAAAAATCTCTCCAGATAGAGACTGAATGTCTGAACTGATTTTTTCTTGAAACCGATGCTTTTTCGATATGCGAGATAGGCGTCCGCACTTTCCTTAAAGCCATCAGGGAAGACGTAATTCCGCATGTCTTTTGCGAGATAAAGGATCACACTGCCACTTTGTTGATACTCTGCCATAGCATTGATAGAGCGCAGATACTGGTAACAGAACTTTCCTTCTCGTATTCTTTCCGACATGGAATAGTGATCTTCCAGAAACTGCAGGCCGAGATCCATGCTGAATGTCTGGGCGTCTTTCTCCGTAGCGTAGCGGATAAACTGTCTTGCAACTGTTTGAAAAGTCGTCTGATAGTAGCTGGAAGCCCCTGCTTCTTTAAGAGCCACAAATGTTTTATCAGCGAGCTCCGGTAATAATAAAGTCCTCATGATTGATTTACCTCCTTCACGATTTTTTGTCATGAGACAAAGAAATCCTGTCGGATTATGAGAAGTAAATCAACTGATAATTCGCATAGGAAAGGGTTTTGGTGTCATTAACTTTTCATAATCTATAGCTTTCCATAACCCGTGTTATGCGAAGCTTCGCATAATGTGGGGAAGACTTCGGTGGCTGCCAACCTTGGGATCGGGCTGGCGATGGCCGGAAAAAAGGT
>CACZZH010000259.1 GCA_902785635.1 uncultured Lachnospiraceae bacterium | reverse complement strand
GAACCAGCCATCTCGTGCAGGTTGTCTACATTCTGTGTCACAACGGTGACGTCGTATTTCTGTTCCAATGCTGCCACAAGCTTGTGGCCTTCGTTAGGCTTCACATTCCAGCACTTTTTGCGCAGCATATTATAGAAATTGGTTACTAAAGTAGGATCAGCCTCCCAACCTTCGTGAGTGGCTACCTTGGCTACAGGATATTCTTCCCATAGTCCGTGTAAAAAGGCGGGAAAATACTGATATCCGTGACCTTCTTTCCGGTCAGCTCAGAGAACAGCTCGTTTAACTCTTCCGGCGTATGGAAGCAGCTGTTCATTTCCATTGTGATCTTCTGCGCCTTGATCGACTGCTCATGGGACTGCATGTGCGCTTCTTTCGGAATGATCTCTCCGCAGCTGTAATACTCATTTAACTTTTCTTCTGTCATTGATCCATCCTCCTTTTTATACCCTCGCACCGGCTTTCTTATCGCATTATAAAATGAAGTATAAAAGGTTGCACACATATTTTCCAGAAAAAAACTTTTGTTGTTCGCCATTTAGGCACATTCTTTTATGAATTGTGATATGATGGTTACTGACTTTACTGTCCCGGGATAAAGGAGTGCGAAAACAGATCTATGATAGAAACCAAAGTCTATGTCGGTCTCAACGATTCTGACACACTCAGGCAGGAGCATGAGACCTCCAGATATTTAAAGATCCTCAAGTATGTCTGTGCCAGTTACCATGTTCCTTTCTCGGTCTCTCTGGCCCAGGGCGGATATATGCATGAAAACGGAAACTACACGGAAGAACAGACCCTGGTGCTGTCATTTATTGACGTAAAAAAGGAGATCATCGACGAGATCGCCCGGGACCTGTGCACATTCTTCCATCAGGAATCCGTCCTGATCACAGAAGACAGGGTCAGAACATATTTTGTACACTCCTGATCTGTGTTATGAAAGGAGTTTGTCCCACGAATCCGGCCAAAGCGGCAAATTCACAGACAAATAATGGCATCCTTTAATGGTGTCCTTTAACGGTGTCCTCTTCCTGCCTTCACTGCATAGCAGAAGAATTTACAAATGCGGCTATATCTTCAATGACCTGTCCATTCATTTTCTCAGGCCGGGCATAAACCGCGGATCCATCCGTTTTCTGCCCGGCTGTAAAGCAATGCGTCAATCCGGGATAAGAGATCATCTTCCAGTTATCCTTCTCCCCAAGCGCCTCTTTCCAGAGAGAAAAATCTTCCATTGTCACCTGGTAATCCTCTTCCCCCTGCAGAAGCAGGCAGGGCCGGGTTATTTTCTCCGCGGCGCTGAGAATATCATACTGTTCCAGCCATTTCCAGTAAGGCGGGCAGATTCCCAGTATAGTCTCATCCTCTGCTAATGCATCCAGGTCCTTCAGTTTGTCCAGTTCCCGAAAGATACTGTCTTTTTCCGCCTGCTGCTCCTTTGTCACTTCCGGCTGCAGCGAATACAGAAAATCATACTGTTCCCGCATCAGCACGTCCAGCGGACGGGGAGAAGCTGCCATCAGTATAAACCCGCAGGCCCTGACCGGCCCGGCCTTCTCCTGTTCCAGCTGCTCTGCGACAGCCGGAATGGCATTTCCTCCCAGGCTGTGTCCCAGTATAAAGATCCTTTCCGGGTCGATCTTCTCCTGAGCGCAAAGCAGCGCTGCCGCATTCACGGCGTCCTCGATCGTCTCTTCTTCCAGGGTGATCTCCCGGTCCGCTTTCATCTGCTCACCGAACACATACGTCCGTTTATCATACCGGTACACAGCAATACCTTTTTCCGCCAGCCCCTCTGCAAGGTCGCGGAACGGTTTCACGCTTCCGACCGTCTCATCCCGGTCATTGGGTCCGGAACCGTGCACCAGGATCACCGCGGGGAACGGTCCCTCACCTTTGGGAAGCGTCAGCGTCCCGGGAAGCCCGCCGTCAAGTGACGGGACAGGAAGGGAAAGTTCTATGCTGTCAAAGTCAGCCTGTCTTTCTGTTTCTTCCGTCTCTTCCGTTTTTTCCTTTCCTCCGCTGTATGCGCCTGTCGAAAGTCCCGCGATCGCGCCGTCCTGCGTTGCCAGGACCAGGTCGACCGGCATGGCCGAGAAGACGCACGGAACAAAGAAGACCTTATAGCCCTGCAGTTCTCCTTCATACGCAGACCCGATCTCCTTTACATCACCCAGCTGGGCGAGAGATGCAGCCATTCCCTTCAGCCCGCCAAGCGCAGCTACGGCTGCCTCCATCTGGGGAGTCATCTCCCATGCACCGGTCAGTGCTTCCGGCTCTTCTCCCAGAAAAACGCGGATCCACTCATCCGCGTCCGCATTGGTCTCCATTCTGCGTGCGATCTGTGCCGCCCCGGCACTCCGGCAGGCGATCCATGCCAGGACCACAGCAAAGACGAAAATCAAACCTCTCTTTGTGCTCTTTTTCATTGTATACCCCTTTCGAAGTTGTCCTGCGATCGCTCTATGCGTCCTGTCCATATTCTCGTTCCTATGCTGTCTGCTGCTTTGACAAGTCGCGCAAGCCACTTTGCCGGATACCGTGTCAGCCTGTCCTGTTCTACATTTCCCGGCTTTTATCCCCCAGTTTGATGTCCAGATTGTAATCCTTCAGGAAATACTCATGAATATCTTTTCGCATGGGCATGGTCTGCCTGATATGGACCGCATCGTGCGGGCAGCGTGAACGGCATATTCCGCATCCCACACACTTTTCCTGATCGATCCGGATCTTCCCGTCCTCTCCGAAAGAAAGCGCTTCGACAGGGCAGCCGTTCTGGCCGTTAATGCACTTCCCGCACCCCACACATTTTGTCAGATCTGCAACTGCCGTCCACCCGGAAGGATGGAAGCGATGCCGCTCATTCTCTGTCGCATTCCGCGCCAGTCTCATGGTAATACAGCAGCAGGGACAGCAGAAACAGATCTCCAGGAAATGATCCATAAGGTCATTCGGGACACCCCAGAGCATCTGTTCCACTTCGATCCAGACCGCCTGTCCCATCAGGCCGACTCTGGCCGCCTCATCCACCCGGGCGCAGGCCTCCTCATAGGTCAGCCGCCTTCCGAGATCATGCCGGACCACGATTTTGGCGGCTTCTCCTAGGAAGAGGCAGCCCAGATCGTGCGGATAATCTGCGCAGTCATTGGCGTCTCGGCAGAGGCAGCTGTTCATGCCCGCAATATAATCAACCGATTTTAAAGATTCCTTGATCATGTCCATCGGGATGACCGTCTTCTCCCCTTTGTCCGAAAGATCAATATTCAGCGGCATGACGATAGTGCCGGTCGGACGCGCCATGTCGGGGGAGATCTTTATAGCCGTCTTATACAGCCTGGCTTTCAGACCGCCCTTTTTCATCCATGCAGAATATTTGACGAATATATGGTAAAGCTTCAGAGCGAAAGGCCATCTCTTCTTACTCATGTACAATACATGCTTCAGGATCCAGTTATAGATCCCCAGGCCATTCGGTTTGTTCTTATACGGCGGGAAACCTGCTTCCTTCCTGTCCAGAAGTTCCTGATCAAGGTAAAGAACATGCCCTTCATTGTCAATGTTTTTCTGCTGCGGTTTATTACTCATAGTGCTCACTTAAATCCCTTATTTGAACTACTTTTTCAGGATCATGCAGCCGGAACTTTGCATTTTCGCAAATCCTTTCAAAACATCTCTTGATCAACTTTATTATAATACAAAATAAAGTGTCAGATATCTAAAAATAAGATAAACTATCGTATCAA
>CACZZH010000258.1 GCA_902785635.1 uncultured Lachnospiraceae bacterium | reverse complement strand
GATCAGCCGTTCCTGATGCCGGTTGAGGACGTATTCACTATCACCGGTCGTGGTACCGTTGCTACCGGCCGTGTAGAGCGTGGTACTCTTCATCTGATGGAAGAAGTTGAGATCGTTGGTATCAAGGAAGAGCCGCAGAAGACTACCGTTACCGGTATCGAAATGTTCCGTAAGCTGCTTGATGAGGCTCAGGCTGGTGACAACATCGGTGCTCTGCTTCGTGGTATCAAGAGAGAAGAGATCCAGCGTGGACAGGTTCTGGTTAAACCCGGCAGCGTTAAGTGCCATCACAAATTCAACGCTCAGGTTTACGTTCTGACCAAAGAAGAAGGTGGACGTCATACTCCGTTCTTCAACAACTATCGTCCGCAGTTCTATTTCAGAACAACTGACGTTACCGGTCTGATCACCCTTCCGGAAGGCACTGAGATGTGCATGCCTGGTGACCATGTAGAAATGGGCGTAGAGCTGATCCATCCGGTAGCTATGGAGCAGGGTCTTACCTTCGCTATCCGTGAAGGCGGACGTACCGTTGGTTCAGGCCGTGTTACCTCCATCGTTGAGTAATCCGGTACTGGTCTTTCAGACGAGTTAAAAAATGTTGCCCCGGGAAGCGTAAGCTTTCCGGGGTTTTTGTTTTAGCCGGGTTTTTCTTCAGCCTGGTTTTTGCTGTCAAAGGAAGAGATGCATAATATGGCCAGAAAAGAAATAAAGGATTTTACATCAGGCGGAATTCTGATGCCGCTTATCACATTTGCCGGACCGGTGCTGGCTGCACTGTTTCTGCAGTCATTGTACGGCGCTGTTGATCTGCTTGTAGTCGGAAAATTTGCAGCCGCTTCCGATGTGTCCGCAGTAGCTACAGGATCTAATCTGATGATGACCATCACAAATCCCATCAGCGGCATCGCCATGGGCGTAACGATCCTTCTCGGGCAGCAGATCGGTATGGGAAACAGGGAAAAAGCGGGAGATATAATCGGAACCGGAATCTGTATGTTCGGATGCATTGCGCTCGTGATCACAGCGTTTCTTACAGTACTGGCAGGTCGTCTGGCTGCTGCAATGAGCGCCCCGCCGGAAGCTCTGGCTGCGACCACAGGATATATACGTATCTGCGGAGCCGGAATGATCGCGATCATCGCCTACAATCTGATCGGAAGTATTTTTCGCGGTATCGGAGATTCGACAACGCCGTTCCTGACAGTTCTGATCGCGACAGTGATCAATATTATCGGAGATCTCACACTGGTAAAAGGATTTGGTATGGGCGCCCAAGGAGCTGCCTGCGCAACAGTCCTTGCCCAGCTTTGCAGTGTGATCCTTTCTCTGATCCTGATCCGCAAAAAAGGGCTTCCGTTTGTACTGACAAAAGCACAGATTCGGTTCCGGCCGGAATTTGCAGGGAAGATCGCTTCTCTGGGGCTGCCGATCGCGATCTCGGATCTGCTGGTAGGCTTCTCATTTCTTCTGATTCAGACTTTTGTCAATGCGCTTGGTCTGGTTGCTTCCGCGGGAATTGGAGTGGCAGAAAAAGTCTGTGCATTTATCATGCTTGTTCCGTCCTCCTTTATGCAGTCAATGGCAGCATTTATTTCACAGAATATCGGCGCAAGGGAATACGGGAGAGCTAAAAAGGCATTGTGGTACGGGATCGGTGTTTCGCTGGTTGCCGGTTTCATTATGTTCTACGTGAATTTCTTCCACGGCGATGTGATGGCAGGGATCTTCACTTCCGATCCGGAACTGATCATGGCTGCGTTTGATTACCTGAAAGCATATGCGATCGACTGCCTTCTTACAGCGGTGTTCTTTGTGTTTGTCGGTTTTTACAATGGTGTAGGGCTTACAAAGTTTGTCATGATACAGGGTATCATCGGAGCAATGTGCGTACGTGTACCGGTGTCCTATTTTATGAGCCGGATGCGACCGGTTTCCCTTTTCCGGATCGGAATGGCGACACCCTGCTCCTCTGCTGTGCAGATCGTACTGTGTATCGGCTGCTTTCTCTGGCTCAGAAGGAGAGAACCCGAAAACTGGAAATGAGAAAGATGCGTATGGTGCGTACGGTGCGGAGATTCTTTGTCATAGACGTCCGGGTGCAGTAATGATATAATAGTGCGGAGCGGCTTGGGGACGCAGTCTGACCGACGGTTCCTGAATGATGAACAGGGAGGATATTTTATGTATTGCTATAGAAAAGTAACAGATGATCTTTACTGGGTGGGTTCAAACGACCGCCGTCTTTCGATGTTTGAGGGAGTTTACGGGGTTCCGAACGGAGTTTCCTATAATTCTTATCTCCTTCTCGATGAAAAAACGGTTCTGTTTGATACTGTTGATGCTGCTGTCGGAGAAGTATTCTTTGAGAATCTTGAGCATCTGCTGAACGGCAGGAAGCTGGACTGCGTTGTGATCCATCATATGGAACCGGATCATTCTGCAACGCTGGGCGGGCTGATTCTCCGCTATCCGGATGTCCGCGTTGTCTGCAATGTGAAGATCGCGAACATGATGAAGCAGTTCTTTACCTTTGATGTGGACAGCCGTGTGGATCTGGTAAAAGAGGGCGATACTTTTTCATCCGGAAAGCATGAGTTTAAGTTTGTAAACGCACCGATGGTACACTGGCCGGAAGTGATGATGTCCTACGACACCACGGATCATATTCTTTTTTCCGCTGACGCCTTTGGTACATTCGGCGCTCTGGATGGTGCGATCTTTGCAGATGAAGTGGATTTTGACCGGGACTATCTGGATGAGGCACGGCGTTATTACACGAACATTGTAGGTAAATACGGTCCTCAGGTGCAGGCAGTTCTGAAAAAGGCGGGAGCGCTGGAGATCGCAATGATCTGCCCGCTTCACGGATTTGTATGGCGTGAGAACATCTCATATTTTATCGATAAATATCTGCTGTGGAGCAGCTATCAGCCCGAGGAAAAAGGCGTTGTCATTGCCTATGCATCAGTATATGGCCACACAGCAAATGCAATGGAGATCCTTTCCTGCGCACTTCGGGAAAAAGGAGTAAAAGTGCGTGTGTTCGATGTGTCAGTGACACCGGCAAGTGACGTGATCTCTGCTGTATTCAAATACAGTCATCTTGTTGCAGCTTCCACCACTTACAATGCAGGCGTATTTGTGAAGATGGAAGAGTTCCTGAATGATCTTGCAGCACATAACATCCAGAACCGGACCGTAGCTATCGTGGAAAACGGAAGCTGGGCTCCGGCAAGCGCGAAGCTGATGCGTCAGACGATCGAAGGATGTAAAAAGATGACGATTCTGGACGAGACGCTCACTCTTAAATCCTCCCTGAAAGAAGAACAGATGGAGCAGATCGGTCAGCTTGCGGAAGCGATCGCAGCATCTGTAAAAGCTTAATAAGCCGAAATGACGCATATAAATGCATATAAATAGAAAAGATGGGATCCGGCCTGAAAGCAGGCCGGATCTTTCTGATTCGCAAAGCATATGTTTTTCCGCAGGCCGCGCATCACTGCAGATCATGAGTTTGCTGAGGCGGCCTCGGGGGCAGGATCCCTCATCCTGTCTAAGACTTGCAGGGGCCGCAAGTTCTATGGCTCGTCAGCTTCGAAAACAGGGGCAACACCAAGATACGCCGCGTAATCCTGATGATTACGCGGCTAATCATGGCGCTGCAGCCAGGCTTTGAAAGCCTGGCTTCGACCCCATGTTTTCTTGCTGTCTCACCAAGAACTTTTGCGGACTACAAGATACGACCGGCTG
>CACZZH010000257.1 GCA_902785635.1 uncultured Lachnospiraceae bacterium | reverse complement strand
CGAGACTGTAAATAATTCTGTGTAAAGTATCTATCCTCTTGGATTAATGATAAGATCAACATTAATCCAGGAGGATATTTTTATGGCACGAAGAAGAAAACTCAGTCCGGAAAGAAAAGAATTCATCAACGGCCTTCTCGAGCACTACCATCCATCCGATGCTCATGATGTTCAGGAGATGCTGAAAGATCTGCTTGGAGACACACTCCAGGGAATGCTTGAAGCAGAGATGGATGAAAAGCTTGGGTATTCCAAGTATGATTACAAGAACAAAGACACAGATGACAGCCGGAATGGGTACAGTCCTAAGACAGTCACTTCATCTATGGGCCCGATCGATCTGGATATCCCACGCGATCGCAAAGGCGAGTTTGAACCGCAGATCGTAAAGAAAAACCAGACGGATATCTCCAACATCGAAGATCAGGTCCTGTCCATGTATGCCAAAGGCATGACGACAAGGGACATTTCCACGCATCTGCGCGATGTTTACGGTGTGGATGCTTCTGCCGAGATGATCTCCCACATGACTGACCGGATCCTCCCTATTGCGAAAGAATGGCAGAACCGGCCGTTAGAACGGAAATACGCCATCGTATTCATGGACGCTGTCCATTTCCATGTCCGTGAAGACAACCGCACGATAAAAAAGGCTGTTTATGTCGCAATCGGAACCCGTCTGGACGGTACAAGGGAAGTCCTTGGCATGTGGATCGGGGGAAACGAAAGCGCCAAATACTGGCTGGGCGTGCTGAATGAGATCAGGAACCGCGGTGTGGAAGATATCATGATCGTATCAGTGGACGGACTTACCGGCTTCGGTGATGCGATCAATGCCGTATTCCCAAAAGCGGAGATCCAGCGCTGCATCGTGCACCAGATCCGTTATTCTACGAAGTTTATCTCATACAAGGATATCAAGCCCTTCATGAAAGATCTTGCCCTTGTCTACAAGGCAGACACAGAAGAGATCGCACTCAGCGCCCTGGATGACCTGGACGAAAAATGGGGCGGCAAATATCCTTCCTCTGTCGCCTCCTGGAGGAACAACTGGCCGCAGCTGGCCACATATTTCAAATATCCCCCGGAGATCCGCAAGATCATATATACAACGAATTCCATCGAGAACTTCAACCGGCAGCTCCGGAAAGTAACAAAACAAAGGACTATTTTCCCCACTGATGATTCCCTGTTCAAGATCCTGTATCTTGCCATGATGGATATCACAAAGAAATGGACTGGGAAAAGCTGGGACTGGGGACAGACGCTGGACCAGCTCTGCATCTATTTTGGTGACCGCATCCAGCCGGGAGACCTGTAAGAAACATGAGCGCTGGCAGCATGTAAAGGGTAAAATGAACGCCCGTCTGTACGGGCGCCCTTGACATGCTACACAGCTTCATGTTAATTGTTAACCAAGGCCTGAACAGCAGATCATGCCGTTCAGGCCCCAATGTACCTTTTCATACCAACGGTTTTATCATTGATCCAAAGGCTTTACACAGAATTATTTACACTTCCATCGTTTCCACCTTTGACATGTATTCTCTCTCCACCCGGGAATTCTCGAAGGCCCTTGTCCAGTGGTATTTCTTCACCCAGGCCCCGCCGCTGCCGGAAAACATGATCATCAACGACCGGGCAGAATTCTTCAGGTATTCGCTGCACATCGCCCGCTATCACTCGGAGAACGATTCTTCGGCAGAGGCTTTCCCGAAGGAGATCTATGACGAGTATTACAGGCTTTACACACCGGAGGTGATCCACGCGATCTGTGAGGAGTACCGCGCAGGCGAGACTGTGGATCTGGTGCTGGATGAGGCGGACCTGAAGGCGGGAAAGAAGATCACCACGGAGACGCTGGTGCTCTGGGGAGCGGACGGCCTGGTGGAACGGTTCTTTGAGCCGCTTAAATGCTGGGCAAAGTTCGGTGACTGTTTTACCGGACACACGGTCCCCTGCGGGCACTTTATCCCGGAGGAGGCGCCGATCCCCATGCTGGAAGCGGTGCTTAAGTTCCTGTAAGGAGAAGAGCAGGGGAGGAGAAGATTATGCTTAAAGTCTATTGCTACAGCAAGTGCAGCACTTGCAAGAAAGCACTGAAATGGCTGGATGAAAACGGGATCGGGCATGAGGTCATTGATATTAAGGCCGATCACCCGGATGAAGAGACGCTGCGGAAATACTATGCCATGAGCGGTCTGCCGCTTAAGCGCTTTTTCAACACCAGCGGTATCCCGTACAGAGAGATGGGACTTTCCAGGAAACTGCCGGAAATGAGTGAGAACGAACAGCTTGCGCTCCTGGCGACGGATGGCATGCTGGTCAAGCGCCCGCTGGTTGTCGGCGACGGCTTCGTTCTGATTGGATTCAAAGAAGAGGAATGGGCGGAAAAGCTGAAGTAAGTGGATGACGGGCTTCGGATCCGCGCTGGTGATGGGGCTCTCTGATAATAGGGAGAATGAGCATGTTTTTCTTTAATAGGGTCAATATAAACGAAGGGGTGCAGGAATGCAGGAATACACCGAATGCTGTTTTGCTTGATGTCAGGGAAGCGGATGAATTCCAATCCGGCCATATTCCCGGCGCTGTAAATCAACCTCTTTCAGAGATTGAAAAGATTCAGATTGCTAAGAATAAGCCGCTCTATGTTTACTGTCTCCATGGATCCCGGAGCAAAAGAGCAGTGGGAATACTGAAGCAGATGGGATATATGGCAAAGAGTATCGGCGGGATCACGGGTTATAAAGGGAAGATAGAAAGATAGGATCGCTCTTTTCGATATAAACTCCCGAAAGATCATTATCAGATGGTTGCGCTGATATATATCATGATATATGATGAGCGTAAGGAGGTGAACCAGATGGCAACATTAAATACGGCTCATCCGTTCATTACCGGTCGTTCTCAGGCTGTTCGTATCCCGAAAGAATATCGCTTTGCTGATGATGAAGAACTAGTCATAAACCGTATTGGTGACAGCTTGATCATAACTCCCAAAAGATGCATTGCGAACGTATTCTATTCCGGTGTCAGCCTGCTGGAGGATGATTTCATGGCGGATGGCAGACCGAACGAAAATCCTACGAAAAGGGCGGCTCTTGATTGATGTATATGCTCGATACCAATATCCTGATTTTTGCAATGCGGCATCCGGACACTGCATGTGCGCATCTGGTTGCAGCACATGCAGGTCATGATATTTGCATTTCCGTAATTACATATGCGGAACTTGAATATGGAATCCGGAATAGCCGCAATCCTGAAAAAAACCGGAATGCAGTGTACATGATTCTGGCAGGAATTCCTATTCTGGACTTCGACATATCCGCAGGAAAGCATTTCGGAGAAATACTTGCACAATCAAAAGAAATATATGGTCAGGATCGGGACAAGATGATTGCGGCACATTGCCGTAGTCTTGGATATACTCTGGTCACTGACAATATAAAGGATTTTCAATATATTGACGGGCTTGACGTCGTGACCTGGCGCACGCCCGGTGATATCTGAAATCAGAATTCATGAAGGAGGAGACTATATATGAAAAAACTCACCGCATTCTGTATGGGACTCACATTCGCTGTCGCCGCGGCACTTCCGGCATATGCAGGCACCTGGCGGCAGGATGCTTCCGGCTGGTGGTATCAGAACGATGACGGCACATATCCCGCCGGAGGCTGGCAGTGGATCGACGGCAACGGGGACGGGACGGCGGAATGCTATTATTTCTATTCTGACGGCTACATGGCTTACAACAACGATATCGAC
>CACZZH010000256.1 GCA_902785635.1 uncultured Lachnospiraceae bacterium | reverse complement strand
GTCAGACTGGCAAAACCGTTAAAAAAAGGACTTATGCGCCTTGTGTTCAGCAGGTTTTTTGTGATTGCCCTTTTGCTGATCCTGCAGATTGTGATTCTGATCAGCGCTTATGTATATTTCACGGACAAACTGCCGATCCTGATCAATCTCATGCGGCTGTTCTCACTTGCTATGGTCATCTATCTGTTCAACTGCAAAATGGATTCCTCTGCCAAGCTGACCTGGATGTTCATCATCGCGATCCTTCCATTGGCCGGCGCTGCGTTTCTTCTCTTTACGCAGTCCAATATCGGCCACAGGATGGAGCGGAAGCTTGTCGATGAGCAGATTCAGAAAAGCAGGGAATATCTGAAGCAGCCGGAGAATGTCCTTGAACAACTTGAGCACGACGGATCCGGAATCGATGATCTCTGCCGTTATCTCAATCGGAGCGGATGCTTCCCGCTGTACGACCAAACTGCGATACGGTATTTCCCATTGGGCGAACACATGTTCGAGGCCATGCTTGAGGAACTGGAAAAGGCCGAGAAGTTCATTTTTATGGAGTACTTCATCATCGAAGAGGGATATATGTGGGGGCGGATCCTGGAAATCCTGACCCGAAAGGCAAAAGAAGGCGTCGAGATCCGGGTTATGTATGACGGTATGTGCGAGATGTTCACGCTGCCGGTCGATTACTGGAAGCTTCTCGAAAAGGAAGGAATCAAGGCAAAGCCGTTTTCACCTATCAAGCCCGTCGTATCTTCTCACTACAACTACCGTGACCACCGCAAGATTCTTGTGATCGACGGCAAGGTGGCCTTCAACGGCGGTGTCAATCTTGCGGATGAGTATATCAACCGCATTGAACGGTTCGGCCACTGGAAGGACACGGCGGTCATGTTGAAAGGTGCGGCGGTGAAGAGCTTTACCCTTATGTTTTTGCAGATGTGGTATGTCGGGGAGAAGGAGCCGGACTATGAACACTGGCTGAGAGAGACGGAGCCTGCCCCTCAGGCGAAGGGCTGTGTCATGCCATACTGCGACTCTCCATTGGATGAGGATAAAGTAGGCGAATCAGTCTATATGGATCTCTTGAACCGGGCCACGGACTATGTCCACATCATGTCTCCCTATCTCATCCTGGACGGGGAACTCGAGACATCACTGCGCTTTGCCGCACAGCGGGGCGTGGATGTGAAGCTGATCCTTCCGGGAATCCCTGACAAGAAGGTGGCCTATTCACTGGCGAAGACACATTACAAGTCCCTGACGGAAGCAGGCGTGAAGATCTACGAGTATATTCCCGGCTTTGTCCACGCAAAAGTTTTTGTCAGCGACGACAGCAAGGCCGTGGTCGGTACGATCAACCTGGACTATCGCAGCCTGTACCATCATTTCGAATGCGCTACGTATCTGTATCGGACGGACTGTATCCCGGAGATCGAGGAGGACTTTCAACAGACGCTGGAAAAATGCCGAAAGGTTACAGAGGAAACAATCAAGGGAGAAAAAGTCTTTTACAAGGTCGTCGGCCAGGTGGTAAAGTTCCTGTCTCCGCTGATGTAAAATTTAAAAACCTCACATGATCCCGGAATAGAGTGAGAAACGGCTTATGAAATACTATAAGAAGATCAAAACCGAAAGAGGCACGATTGCCGGCAGAAATATCCTCAGCCTTGCCCTTCTGGGTATTTTCCTGATCCTGGGCGTCTGCCTGATGGCAGGCAGACTGCTTTATACACGGAACACCCGGATTTACACAAACTTTGTGTATTCCTATGCGCACCTGATTGCGGACAATATCAGCGGAATTACGCCGACAAAGTTCATGGAGACACAGACAAAGGATGAGGATTATTTTGATATCCGTTACACTTTCATGACAGCGGGCATTCACGAGAAGGAGTTCAGGGCTTTTTATCTGGTTATCCCGACGGAGGACGATCTGATTTATATCAGCGAGGTCTATCAGAATCTCCCGGAGGGGAAGGAAGAGTTGTCCGCCGGTCAAGCGGGATTCCTGGAACACAGGCCTTACCGTCCCGGAGAAAAAGAGATCATGATGCAAGTCCTGGCCGAAGGGCCGGAAGCGGAAAAGACGCTGTACCGCGGACTGAGAGAATTCGACGGGGAAAAACTGGCAACCGCCCTGGTTCCCCTTTACACGATGGAGAATGAGCTCCCCGCACTCATCGGTATTGATATCTCGGTTGCTGCCATATGGGAAGCGATGATGAACATGTTCATCATGCTGGCCGTTACGATCATCCTGATTACCAGCATCGGAATTGGGGTTCACTACCGTGTCCTTGAAAGAACATTGATCCAGCCGATCGTTACATTGAAAACAGGAGCTGACGAGCTGGTTGGCAAACTGGACAGTGAAGAGGTCTTTGTTTCGGATATCCATACCGGCGACGAAATTGAGGCACTGGCGCATTCCGTCGAAGAAATGGATCGCAGTCTGAAACAAAAAACACGGGAACTCGTGGAAATCACGGCGGAGCAGGAGCGCCTTAATACGGAACTGGAACTCGCCAGCAGTATCCAGATGGATATGCTTCCATGTATCTTCCCTCCGTTCCCGGACAGAAGAGAGTTTGATATTTACGCAAGCATGAAGCCTGCCAAAGAAGTCGGCGGCGACTTTTATGATTTCTTCCTGATCGATCAGGATCATCTCGGCCTTGTGATCGCGGACGTCTCCGGAAAAGGAATTCCGGCAGCACTGTTTATGATGATGGTGAAAATCATGGTCCAAAACTGTGTCCTTGCCGGTCTCAGCCCGAAACAGGCTCTGGAGCAGGTAAACCAGCTGATATCGGAAAAAAACAAAGAATCCATGTTTGTAACAGTCTGGCTGGGAATACTGGACATTCCGAGTGGAAAGTTGATTGCGGTGAATGCAGGGCATGAGTATCCTATCCTGAAAAAACCGGGTGGATGTTATGAACTGTACAAGGACAGGCATGGCATGGCTGTCGGAATGATGGAGGGGATTCACTATCGGGAATACGAGCTGCAACTTGAACCGGAAAGTCATATTTTCGTCTATTCAGACGGGCTGGCAGAAGCCAACAACAGTGAAGAGAAGCTTTTCGGCATAGACAGGACGCTTGCCGCCCTGAATGAGGTTCCGGATGCCGATGCAGAGGAGACGCTAAATGCGGTCAGACGAGCGGTCGACACTTTTGTCGGAAATGCAGCGCAATTTGATGATCTGACCATGATGTGCATTGTGTATCATGGTACGGAACATGCACAGGTGCCGGAGATAAAGGGAGAAGGGGGAAATGAAGCATGGAAAAGCAAAGCAATATGAGACTGCTCTCCGAAGAGGAGCAGGAAATGGTTTCGGGCGGTTCGACCAAAACATATCTTGCCGCGGTGGATCTCATGAACGGAAAATACGGGACGGGAGAGTCCTGTAGAAAAAGTGTGACCGATGAGGGCCTGGACTATTGGCGTGTCCAGCATATGGCAAATGCGCTGTCTCAGGGATATGGCCAGGTGGCACAGGATGTGATCGACGGCAAATACGGAAAGGACGCTGCCCGGTTCAAAGCCCTGACGATGGACGGATTCGATCCCAGAATGGTCCAGCAGATCATCAATGGGATGCTCCTGGATGACTGAGAAAGGTACTCATATTCTCTTTATCAAGTTATCTAAGAGACGAACGATTTTTATCAATAGTAAGCAAAAGCCGGCAGAGCCTGTGGCTCTGTTTGAGACACCGGGAAATTAGTCCGGATCTGACAGCGGAGAAGCACCTTCACCGGGATACCGGCGATACATATATAG
>CACZZH010000255.1 GCA_902785635.1 uncultured Lachnospiraceae bacterium | reverse complement strand
AAGCCACAGACGGCCGATGGTACTTGGCGGGGGACTGCCTGGGAGAGTAGGAGGTTGCCAGCTTTTTAATTTGCCTCGAGTTAGCTACAACAAACCGTCGATTGATCGACGGCTATTTTTATGAGTATATATCTGCCCAGGTGTATCGCATTTGTCTAGTAAGCGTTAAAATATCATACGGGTGAATATAAGGGAGTAGCGAGATTTTTACTTCAAAAGATAAGGCACTTACCAGAGATGATAGTGGTAGGTGCCTTCTTTCGTTCTGCTATTTATTTGTAAGCGTTAAAGTTTCTACCGTTGGTCGGTAGTTAGTAGTTTTTTACTCCAATAATCAAGGCACTGAATCTCACATGACGATCATGTTCTTCAGTGCCTTGCAATTCATATACGATTTTTATGCGGTATCGTCATCCGCTTTATTGGTCCGTTCCTGGATCACTTTCTTTACTTCAGGACTCCAGGGCAGATGTTTGTCTACTTCCTCATTCGATGCATCTTTAGGAAGCTGTACTTCCAGCAGATACTTGAGGTACTGGTAAACATTTACTTCATTCGCCTTCGCAGTAGCTACAATTGAGTAGATAACCGAACTCGCATCAGCTCCCTTTACGGAATCACTGAACAGCCAGTTCTTTCTTCCGATGACGAAATCCTTCACCGTTCTTTCGCTGGCATTGTTAGAGAAGCTGCAGCGGCCATCATCCAGATATCTCGAAATCGTGTCCTTACGATTCTGGATATATGTCAGCGCCTTCTCAAACCGGCTGCCTTTCACCGCCGTCTGTTCATTTATCCACTCCAAGAAAGCCATGACAACAGGTCGCTCCTGTTTATCTCTGGCCTCTTTGATGGCATCATAGTTGCCCTTATGTTTTTCCTGGATTTTATCCTCGAGAGAGAACAGCTTGTTAACATACGCCACTCCCTGAACAGCGGGAAGCGCGTAGTCATACTGTTTTCCCTTCGGTATGGCATCGATCAGGTATCTTCTGATGTGCGCCCAGCATGCGGTTCGTTTCGCTTTCTTCAGCTTATTGTAACCGCTGTAGCCATCGCACATAATATACCCTTCGAATCCATCCAGAAATTCGACCGCCGTATCTCCGGCTCTCGTCGGTGAGTACTTATACAGGCGGATTGGTTTTTCATCGCCTTCTCCGCTTAAGAATACCCACATATATGACTGGGTCTGTGCCCGGCGATCCTTTTCGTGCAGCACCTGCACCGGCGTCTCGTCTGCCATGGCAAACTTCCGTTGGATCAGAAGTTGACGCAGACGGCTGTATATCGGCTCAAGAAACACTGTATTGCCGATCACCCAGTTCGACAGTGTGCTCCGCGTGATGTTCAGTCCATACTGCTGCCAGTCTCTTTCCTGACGGAACAGCGGAAGGGCATTCATGTACTTCTGATACATGACCCATGCAACAGTTCCCGGTGTTACCATTCCACGAAGCCCGTGTTTGTTCCCGTCGCGTCCCTTGACAATAACAGCTTCACTCTGACCTTCTTTTGCCTGATTACAGGACGGGCAGCCATAGGTTATACTGTAGTACTCGATTACCTTAAGTCTGGCCGGCCTGTAATCGATCTCCCGGCGGACAAACTGCTCACCGATCTTTTCAAGCGGCGTACCGCATAACTGACAGACCTTATCCTTTTCATCAACATCCAGATATACCTTTTCTGTCTTGAGGCCTTTATACCGTTCACTGTTGGTGATCCGTTTCTTTCGAGGCTTTTCTTCCGTTTTTTCCTGTTCTTCTTCCTTCAGAAGGGCAGGATCCTGTTCAGCCTCGGCTTCGTTGAAGAGTCCGACCTGATTCGGATTATTTTCCATTCTTTCGCTGGATGTCCCGAATAACCGCTTGGTAAGATAATCGATCTGCTCCTTCATGGACTGCATCATCTGGCGAAGTTCAGCATTCTCTTTCCGCATATCTTCATTCGTCTTCTGAAGAAGCTCAACCATCTTTCGAAGATCCTTGATGGTATCTTTTGCTTCTCTAAGTTGCAGTTCCTGTGCGCTTTTGGCCATCGATTATCACCTCTTTTCCGGCTCGGATTGATAGTATTATTATACCATCTTTTGAGGTTGAATCATAGCTGAAAAGCCTCTGTAGAATGACGGTTTTTTCCTTTATTTATGCGGTTTTCAGGGCATTTCGACGTCTTGATAGTGTGGATAACTTTCCCTATTTTTCAGCATTGTCTTTATGCCCGGATCGCCTTCGGCTGATCGATATCGATCCCGCTCATCAGCCAATCGAATTCCCGCCAGGTAAGATTTCTGACTTCGCTCCGATCTCTGGGCCATCGATAGCAGCCTTGAGCACTTAACCGTTTATAGATCAGGACATAGCCATCTGCTTCTTTTAATAGCGCTTTGATCCGATCCCGTCGTTTCCCACAGAACAGAAACAACGAGTTCCCATCAATTTCCATCTTCAGCTGATCTTCGATGATTGCACAAAGTCCGTCTATTGCTTTCCTCATGTCCGTATATCCGCAGATGATGTAGATGTTCTCTACACCGCTGATGTCCGCTAACATTCCAGGCGCCTCATAATCTGCAGTATTCCGTCAAGCAGCCGTAGATCCGTCTGGTTTGAGATGCGCAGGATGCCGCTTTTTGTTGCCAGCTCCATCGTATATGAATTGTCAAGGTTCATTGTTGGTTCCATATTTCGGATGTCCGTACTTACCGGCTTTATATCGATAGCATTCTCCTGTACGATGTCAATGGCTACCACATCCTGCTTCCTGACCGTCAGATCCATTACTGGCTGGGCTGACTCCCTTGTCGGGATATCACACGCCTTATGTCGAAGCTTACAGATTGCATTATAGAAGGAACTAAGGTTGATTCCATTCTGTTCGCACCATTCCTTGTCAGTGAGGCCGCTTTTGCGGCATTCCATGACAAGCTCCCGCCATTCTCCCAGCGATCGCAATTTCTTTTGTCCCATCATTATCCTCACTTTTCTGGAGTTATTTTTTACCGACTCCTTTAATACTCCGTCTTTGAAGAAGTAAAAAGTTATCGACTCCATTATTATAGCGAGGAATTAATCACTGAGGAATCCGGCGGAATATTTAACGCTTACATTTATTTTTGTCTGGTTGGATCTCCCTCGTTCTCTTCATATTTTTTGAGGGCAGCCTGTACTTCAGGATTCCAGGGTAGAACTTGTTCCAGTTCTTCACCGGTTGCGTTCTCAGAAAGATGCTTTTCCAGAAGATACCTGAGGTATTGATAGATATTTACTCCATTCGCTTTGGCCGTTGCTGCAATGGAATAGATTACTGCACTGGCATCAGCTCCAGTTGGTGTATCACTGAACAGCCAGTTCTTTCTTCCGATGACAAAGTCTTTGACTGCCCGTTCGCTGGCTTATCCTGATATATGAATAAGCCAGTTTATACATAGTTTTTTATTATGAAGGGATTTTCACGCCTGTCCTCGGCTGGAATTGATGATGAGAAAAAGCTGAATGATTTTCGGATCGATTCACTTCTCGGAGAGGATGGGATTACAGTCGTGGAACTATCTACGATCAGTGAGATTCAAAAGCAGAATCGCAACAAACGGCTGTATTCCTATCTGATGGGAGTGAAAGAAGAAGGCGCAGATCCAGAATCCGCTGAAGAATAAAATGGCGTTGAAACAGATAATACCCGTTCGGGATGATATCGATGATTTCATGTAGAATATATACCGAACGGGTATAAACTGTGCTTGAAAATGATGATCGAGACAGGTTGTGCGTGGTAAGATAAATTTACC
>CACZZH010000254.1 GCA_902785635.1 uncultured Lachnospiraceae bacterium | reverse complement strand
ATCAACTAAATATTGTAGTCCATGTGCTTTATCCGTACAAAATACAGCTTCCCTATAATACTGCAATCTTATCCAAAAGAAAAGATGGAAAAAGATAAGAATCCGAAGCGGTCTTTTTCGAATCAGTTTGTGCAGGATACACAGCCTTTCAAAAGTCAACTTCTTTTTTGTAAATTTTATATGGCAATGCATCAGAATATCCTGTGAGACAAAAAAGGACGGCTCCCCGCCTTGTTATTATCAAAACAAGACGGGTGCCGTCCTCTTTTTCGCAGTCATGATCTCCATGATCTCAGTCATGCATGCTGTTTCCTATTCTATTCCCTGATATAGGGGAAGAATATGCTGCTCCTTGCGTTTTTATCAAACATCTCGTTATACTGCAGATAATTGTACCGGTCGATCCACTCCTTCTCGGTCCCCTCTGCCTTGTCATAATGCAGGAACTTTCCGGCATTCACGGAATAGAAAGCCCTCGCATTCATTGCCGGCACATGGGTCATCAGTTCTTCCAGGAAGAGGTTATAAGGCGGCAGATCGATTCCTGCCCGGGTGAGTGCCAGCGTGCTCAGATAGTTGATGCTGGTCAGTTCCACGGACGTTTCCTCTGTGTCATAATTGGTCCAGATAAAGAACGGCACCGCGAAGAGCTGCTGCAGCTGCGTAAGCGTCAGTCCTGATATTCCTTTCCCGTTCAGAGCGCGGAAGAACGCGGTCTGCAGGCTGGGCAGATGATCCCCGAAGAAAATGATCTCCACCGGAACATCCTGCTCCCTGAAATATCCGATCAGATTTTCCAGAGCCTTGTCTGTTTCATGTATGAGTGAAAGATACTGATTCGCATCTTCAAAATAACCGAGCGGTGTCTGGAAGATCACATCATTTGTAAAGTTGTCGTATTGTTCCTTATATCCTCCATGGTTCTGCATGGTGATGCTCATAATGAACAGCGGTGTCTCCGGGTCATTCTCCTGCTGCTGCTCATACCGCTCAATGATCTTATCGAAGAGCTCCTGATCCGTAATGTACTTGCGCATCAGTTTCGTCTCATCAAAATATCCGTCCTCCAGAAAATACATCTCGTCAAACCCGAGTTTCGGATAGACCGTATTCCGTTTCCAGCCGGTATTCTGATAAGGATGCATCGCCACCGCCGTGTATCCTTCATTCTTCAGTGTGGACACCAGAGAGGTGGGCTCTTTCGAAATATACTGCTCATAGACGACAGAACCTTCGGGAAGGAATGCCATCGAATTGCCGGTGAGATATTCCCATTCGGAATTTGGCGTCTTGGCTCCGTATACGGAAGCCAGGGCAAAACCCCGCATCGTGTTTTCCGTGAGAGAATCCAGGAAAGGCATCACATCGATATTCGTTGTGAGATCGCCCACATTCCGGAAATCGGCAAAGGATTCATTCATGATCGTAATGATGACCGGCTTCTTTCCGTCAAGCACTGCCCCGGCTTTCGTCTTTGTCAGAAGGGAAGTGTCATCTGACACGCCGCCGATTGTAACAACAGATGTATCTGTGCCAGTTCCCTTCGCGTCCGCGGCTGTTCCGGAGCCATAATCACTTTCCAGCTGTTCGATCAGAGAAGGATCATACCCTTCCGGCGCCTTTATGATGCCGGCTCCGACGCCAAGAACGAAATTCAGTACAAAGCCGTTTTTATAGGTGCCTTTCTTTTCCCAGGTCTGGGTCACCATTCTGGCGGTCCTGCCCTTCAGGTAAAACACCATTGCGATCAGTGCTGCTAATGCTGCTGCCCGTATGATCCATTTTACAAGACGCCGGTATTCGATGCGGCTCCGCCGGACCACTGCCATGAACAGCGCCGATAGCAGCAAAGCGATCGCACCGCGGTCATGGATCTGCAGCCGGTATGATTTCATGACGCTCAGGCCGGTGCCCACGGAAGAGATATCTGCAAAGGATACTTCGTTCTCACGGAACTCATACACAAAATAGTCTACAAATGCAATGAACACGCAGAACGCGTGCGCGATCCACCATGCATACCTGGCTTCGGCGATCAATGCGAGAAGCAGCAGATAGATACACAGCACGCAAAGCATATTCAGCTTCAGAATGCTCTGTTTCGTCTTTCTGTATAGTTCGGGTTCCAGAATGATATGCTGAATGCACAGTGTGGAAAAAACCGGCCCGGCAGCGAAATATACAGCGGTCCAGATCCAGGTGACCCATTTCCAGCGCTGGCCGACTTTCAGGGTCGCTCCGTTGATCAGGAAATATCCTAATGGACACAAAAACAGGTACACCGGGGGATAATGCGTAAGCAGAAATAATACAAACGCTGCAGCAAAATAAACTCCTGTGATAGACAGTATTTTCCTGTTACACTGAAAACCGAACTTCATTCTACAAAAAACCTCTTTTCCGACAACAATATCCCCGGCATTCCTCCGGGGTAAAAAGCCGCGTTACATACGCTGTGTTTCAGGCTTCTTTTCTCGTTCCATCAGTTCCCGCACTACTTCTTTAGGATCTCTGCCTTCCTTAATAATGCTGTTGACTCCCGATGAGATCGGCATCCTCACATCGTAATCCGCACTCAGCTCCATGGCTGCCGGCAGCGCATTGATGCCTTCCACGACCATACCTACTTTTTTTACGGCTTCCTCCGCCGTGAGTCCCTGACCGATCAGATATCCCGCACGGTTATTCCTGCTGTGCCGGCTGGTCGCTGTTACGATCAGATCCCCGATACCTGCCAGTCCGTAAAAGGTCTGTTCCTGACAGCCCATGGCCATGCCAAGCCTGGCGATCTCCGCCATTCCCCGGGTGATCAGGGCTGCTTTTGTATTATCTCCGTATCCCAGTCCCGCAGATATTCCTGCAGCAAGAGCGATCACATTTTTCAATGCTCCGCAAAGCTCCACTCCCCGGACATCCGGGTTTGTATATACGCGCATGCAGGTGTTCATGAACACATCCTGCACCATATTAGCAGCTTTCCGGTCTTCACTGGCGGAAACGATCATTGTCGGAATATCCTGCGCAACTTCCTCAGCATGAGTAGGCCCGGACAGAGCCACCAGCTTTACGCCGGCTTTTCCTGCTTTGTGCCGGATCTCATCTGCGATCACTTCCGTGAGCATGAAATGCGTACCAGGCTCGATCCCCTTCGCCACATCCACGATCACCTGCCCGTCGGGTATATGCTCTGCTGCCTTTGCAGCCGTATTTCTCACAAAAACCGACGGAACTGCAAACATCACGATATCCTTATCCCGGACAGCCTCACCGATCTCTTTGGTAAAACGCACACTGTCCGGAATGATCATTCCCGGAAGATTAGGATGTCTTCTCCGTGAACTGTACTGATCGATCTCTTCTTCCAGCGCAGACCAGACCGTGACACTGTGACCGCTGTTCTCCAGCATACGGGTAAGCGCCATCCCCCAGGTTCCTGCGCCAAGCACTCCTATCTGTGACATATCTTTACGTTCCTTCTCTCATTATTATAAGGCAATCATCAAAAAACATTTTGGGGATTTCCGACTGAGTTGAAGTATACATTTCCAAAACAAGTCTGTCAATCCGGGATCGGTAAGCTTTTGCGCAAAAACTCTTCAGAATTTGACAATACTGTCCTTCCGGAAGCCGTCTTCCATGGAGAAGGACAGGACAAAGGAAGATCCTGCAAGATAGAATTCATCATCAATATAAAGCCCTCGCATGGTACTGTAATCCGAATCTCCCATCAGGTCATCTTCAAAAAAGTCATAGCGCAGCACCAGATCAAATCCTTCCCCGCCATCCGGTCTGTACACCAGATACCGGTCGCTGCACCAGAAACCGATCAGTTCCCG
>CACZZH010000253.1 GCA_902785635.1 uncultured Lachnospiraceae bacterium | reverse complement strand
GCCCAGGATGATGACGATACCGATGCTGGAGAAAGTACCGGAGAAACCGGCACCGATGACCGATGCGATACCGGAGACCGTAGTCCCGTCCTCCAGTGTAGTGTCAACGATCGGGATTCCTGCCACAAGGCCCAGGATCAGGGAGATTCCCATGATCGAGATAAAGGGATGGATCTTGAACTTGGAGATTGCAATGATCATCAAGATAACAGCTACAACAAATGCAATAATAAGCGGAAAACCAGTCATAAAAAACCCCCTTCTTTATACAGACTTTCCATTAACGGACTATGGCCTGCCTGATCATTTCCCCAAATGTAATCAAGCAGGCCATATATAGTATAGTACATTTTTTACACAATATCTATAGCAGCAGCGTTTTTAAATCACACAATCACGCCTCATCAGTTTACCGGTCACACTGTAACCGGTAACCCGCCGCGCCGGTTTTCCATTCCAGATTGGCCTTCCGCCAATGGAAAACGCCCTTGAGCTCAGTCATGGCTGCAGGCCACATACCAAACAATAAAGTGTTTGGTTTGGGTGTGGCTTGTAACCCCATCACCTTCTCGCAGTAATCGCGTCGATCACCGAGCTGTCTATGACCGGTGCGTTGGCCGAGAATATGATCTTCACCAGCCAGATCAGGAAAGCAAATACCAAAAGCGGAATGATGCAGGATGTGACGATCATCACAGCCAGAGACTCGAGCAGATTATCCAGGAAAGAGGTAATTTTATCGACCGTATTCGTTGTGATCGTCGTCAGTTCATTGAGAAGGCCCTTATCTGAATCTTCCACGAGCTCAAGATCATTGCACTCCTCGATCGTCTGATCGACCTTGTCTGCCTGTGTCCGGTAGACCATGTCGGACAAGGTCACGCTTGCGGGAACGATCATAAAAATGATCAATCCGATCAATGTGATCTTTGCCGCTGTCCTGGTAAAGTTTGTTTTTCCAAAGAGTACAGCCACCGCTACGAGAAGGCAGGCAAGCGGGATCAGAAACATAAAGGTGATGTATCCCGAAAGTGTAATAAGGAATTTTTCCAGGTATAGGGCACTCAGGATCAAAAGGAAATACTTGGCCAGTTCTGCCAGCTGTTCTGACAGAGGGGTGCACATATCACCCGGCATCAGGGAAAGCGTTGCGGAAGCAGCTGCGGCTCCGCCTGACAGGGTCATCACAGAAGAGATCCTTTCCTCCGTCTGTTCAATGGTATGTTTGTGCGTATCCGGATCTGCGGCCCAGGGGGCAGCAAGTGTAAAGGATCCGACAGCAAGCAGTACCAGCAGGGCTGCTATCATAATCTTCTTAAAATCCAAAGTCATCATCATAACCTCCTGTGAAAAAGCTTTTATGATGGAAACAGCGCATTGTTCCTGTCACTGAGTTACTGTGTTACTGAGTGACTGAGTTACTAAGCTACTGAGTTACTAAGTTACTGAAACTCTACGGTATATCCCTCTGTATTCGGAAGGCTGCCGATGAAATTCCGTACCAGCGTCTGCGCCTGCTTGTCCGATCTTTCCAGGATGCCGCTATCAACCGCCTTTTTCCTTGCCGCATCTTCAAACTCAACAAGAGAAATATTATAATCTTCCAGTTTTAAGGGATTCCAGATGGAGTCCTTTTCCGAATAGATCTTGAATGTGTCCTTGTCGATCGTGACCGCCTGGATTTCCGAATCCGGCAGATCTACCGTTATGGTCTTTGCCGCCTCATTTGTTTCCACAGCGATTTTTCCGAAGTCCACACCTGCCATGACTGCCCCGTCATAGCTGTACATGAATCCCGAAGTCGAAGGGATGACGATAAAGATATTTTTTTCCTTGGTGTATTTTTCCACCTGTGTAAAATAGTACTCCTGCGTGACCAGGAAGCCCATATCTGAAAGGCCGTCCCGGATCGTTTCAGTATTGACGGAGATGAGCACCTTGTCTTTTTTTTCCTTTTCTGTTTTCGTTGTGACAGCCTGTGCGGCTTCTTCCTTCTCCGTTCTCCTTCGCGTCCCGTAACAGATGAGCAGGATAACGGCAAGCAGTAAAGCAACCAATGTAATGATAATATAAATCTTATTCCGATTCTGCCTGATAGAATTCATATGCACTCCTTTTCTCAAGAGCATCATCACCCAATACCGTAATTATAGTATAGCCATTCTCCTTCGTGAATATACTTCTAATTTAGAAAAATACAGTCCTCTATCTCTCCCCAAAAGCAGAAAACGGTACCCGTTTACAGACCTTGTGCAGTAAAGAAAAAATACCGCCCGGAAGGACGTGCTGCACAGTACAGCAGAACACTCAATCCGGGCGGTATAAGTATTTTTTTATAATAGACAGGAAGCGGCCTCCTGCCTCCGTCTTCTATTCGGGCGCGTATTTTTTCAGGCTCTCAATTCCTTCAGATGCGCAGTCCTTTCAGACGCACGGTTCTTTCAGACGCACGGATCTTTCAGGAACACGATCCCTTCAGATGCGCCGTCCTTTCAGATTTTCAATCCAGGGGCTCTTTGTTGTTGAAGACCTTAATGCAGTGCTTGACGTTCTCATAGACGCCCTGCACCATGGCTTCGTTGAAGCCATAATAATCGTGCTCGCCTTCCTGTGCCATGTAGGCGCCTGCGCAGTTGATAGCGGCATCCATGCTGGCTGTGGCAATATTGATCTTTCGAACGCCGAGTGTGATGGCCTTGCGGAAATCCTCGTCGGAGATTCCGGAGCCGCCGTGCAGGACCAGAGGAAGGTTGACAGCCTCTTTGAGCTCTGTCAGGCGCTCAAAATTCAGCTTGGGGATTCCCTTGTAATGGCCGTGGGCGTTGCCGATGGCCACTGCCAGTGCGTCGATGTCAGCATTTGCCGCAAAGGTTCTGGCCTCTTCAACATCCGTATACTTGGAGACTTCATCCCTCTCGGTAGCTTCCTTACCGCCGATGGTGCCCAGCTCTGCTTCGACAGAAGCACCGGCTGCGCGTGCCAGAACAGCCACCTCATTGGTCTTGTCGATATTTTCCTGCAGGGAATAGTGGGATCCGTCAAACATGATGGAGGTAAATCCATATCCCAGAGCTTCCTGTGCTTTTCCGGCAGTGAGACCGTGATCCAGATGCACCGCGATCTTTACCTTCGCATCCCTGGCAGCCTGGACCATCAGAGGTCCGATCATATCCAGAGGAGTATGTTTTAAACGGCCCTCAGCGATCTGAATGATGATAGGAGAATTCATCTCCTCTGCCGCCTTGATGGTTCCCATCGCGATCTCCATATTGGGGCAGGTAAATGAACCAATGGCCTTGTTCTCCGCCTCGGCAATTGTCAACAGTTCTTTCAATGTTACAAGCATATTATCCCCCTTATCTCTAAGTACGCGTAGAAAAAAATGTTATTGCAATATTCCGTGTATAGTTTGCGTGCTACTTAGTTTTATTATAGCCATCTCACTCTTTATTGCAAACAAATTATACGTTTTCCTGCTAAACTTCTCGCTACTGTCGTTACTAATCTGGTCACACCGTGACCAGATTAGTAACCGGGCGTTTTCCATTCCAAATTGGCCTTCGCCAATGGAAAACGCCCTTGCCCACGGTCAGGGCTGCAGGCCCGTTACCAAACAGCAAAACAGCAGCAAAACAGCAGAGTGTTTGATGCGGGTTTGACTTGTAACCTATTGTTCATAGTGGCCGGCAAGGGCCTCTTCATTTCTCCAAAAAGAGTCCAAAAGGAGTTTATAATAGTCGTCTTGGCCGACAGAAAGAGGGGATTTCTCACATTCTTTTAGCTGACAGGAAGAGGGGATTTCTCACATTCTTTTAGCCGACAGGGAGAAGTGATTTCTCACATTCTTTTAGCGGCAAAGAGAGA
>CACZZH010000252.1 GCA_902785635.1 uncultured Lachnospiraceae bacterium | reverse complement strand
TTCTACTCAGATCCCGCATATTGTCAGACGAGTTGTAGGACAGGCTCTGGGAATCGACTGGGGGAGAGTTCGTATCGTAAAGCCTTATATTGGGGGCGGCTTCGGAAATAAACAGGACATCCTGTATGAACCGCTCTGCGCATGGCTGAGCCTGCAGACAGGCGGACATCTGGTAAAGCTCGACATGACCAGGGAGGAGACCTTTGTATGTAACCGGACACGTCATTCGATCCGCAACCATATTGTCTCCTGGGTACGTCCGGACGGTACCTTTGCCGCCAGGAAACTGGAAGCCTTTTCGGACCAGGGTGCGTATGCATCTCACGGGCATAGCATCTGCGCAAAAGGTTCGGGAGCGTTTCCCCAGCTGTATCCCTGTGAGAACGTAGAAGTGGATGCCTATACGGTGTTTACCAACAAACCGGTGGCAGGCGCCATGAGAGGATATGGGATCCCGCAGGCTATGTGGGCTGTGGAAAGTCATACGGAGGATGTCGCGGCGGCAATCGGAGCGGATCCGCTGGAATTCCGCCGGCGTAATCTGATGCCGAAGGGCTATGTGGACGGTTTTTCAAAGAATGAACTGTACGCGGATTCCTTTAACCAGTGCCTGGATAAGGCAATGGCTGCTATTGATTACGAACGAAAATTTAAAGAGTATCAGAATCAGACCGGAGATGTGCGCCGCGGAATCGGCATGGCTGTGTTCTGGTACAACACAGCTGTGTGGCCGATCTCGCTGGAGTCCTCTTCCTGCCGTATGGTATTGAATCAGGACGGATCTTTCCAGCTGCAGGTTGCTGAGACCGAGATCGGACAGGGGGCTGACACCGCTTTTGCGCAGATGGCAGCCGACGTTGTGGGCGTCCCTATGGAGAAAGTACATGTGGTTTCATGTCAGGATACCGATGTGACACCCTTTGGAACAGGAGCCTATGCATCCCGTCAGACCTATGTGGCAGGCTTTTCCATTCGTCAGACAGGTCTTCTGCTGAAGGAACGGATCCTGAACTATGCGCATGAGCTGGTCCGGATGCCGGTATTTAACCTGGATATCATAGACGGGAATATCGTACGCACTACGGATGGACGTGTGCTGATGAGCCTTGCGCAGGTGGCGGAGGAAGCGCTTTACAGTCTGTCTGACAGCCAGCATATTACAGCGGAGAGCACTTATCAGGTGAAATCCAATGCATACTCCTTCGGATGTACCATTGCCGAAGTGGAAGTGGATATTCCGATGTGCAAGACAAAACTGCTGAATATAGTGAACTGTCACGATGCAGGAACACTGATCAATCCGGCTCTGGCTGAAGCACAGGTGCATGGCGGTATGAGTATGGGAATCGGTTTTGGCATGTCTGAAAAGCTGATGTTCGATGAGAAGACCGGCCGGCCGCTTAACAATAACCTGCTGGATTACAAACTGTCCACTTTCCTGGATCATCCCAGACTTATGGCTGAATTTGTGGAGAATCCGGAACCGACCAGTGCCTTCGGTACGAAAGCACTGGGTGAGCCGCCTGCCTGTTCTGTTGCACCGGCGATTCGGAATGCGATCTTCCATGCCACAGGTGTCGGAGTGAAAAATGCTCCTGCGGATGCCCATAATCTGTTCCGCGCCTTTACGGAGGCCGGTCTCATTCATGACGAAAGGTAGGTGCCGCTATGTATGATATTAAAGCACTGTATGAAGCGGGCAGCGTCGAGGAAGCGATCTGCCTGCTGCAGGAACATCCGCAGGCACAGATCATAGCCGGAGGAAGTGATGTACTGGTACAGATCCGGGAAGGGAAACGCGCCGGTGTGGAGCTGGTCAGCATCTACGGGATCGATGCACTTCGCGGGGTCTGCTATGATGAAGAGGGAGCGATCCGGATCGGATCCCTGACAAGCTTTTCGCATATTGCAGCGGATCCGATCATCCGGGAAAAGATTCCCGTACTGGGAGAAGCAGTGAGTCTGGTTGGAGGACCGCAGATCCGGAATATCGTACGATCGGCGGAAACACCTGTAATGGCGTGACCAGTGCAGATTCAGCATCTACACTGTTTGCGTGGGATGCGGTTGTGGAACTGACAGGACCGGAGGGAGTACGCCGGCTTCCGATTCAGGACTTCTATATCAAGGCCGGAGTGGTGGACCTCAGACCGGGTGAGCTGCAGACGGCGATCATTATTCCGAAAAAAGCCTATGAAGGCTATTTTGGCAATTATATTAAGTATGCCATGCGCGAGGCCATGGATATTGCAAATCTGGGATGTTCCGTGAATGTCTCTCTGGAAGAGAACGGGACTGTGATCCGGGATGCCAGGATCGCATATGGAGTTGCCGGACCGATCCCCATGAGGGCTCCCTCCGCAGAGGCAGCAGCAAAAGGGCAGGAGACGACCCGCCAGACGGTGGATGCATTCGCCAGGGCCGTTCTCGAAGACATTCACCCAAGGGACAGCTGGCGTGCTGCCAAGGCATTCCGTGAGCATATTGCGGTGGAGATCGCGAAACGTGCCCTGACGAAATCGATCCTTCTGGGAGGAGGTGTGATCCGTGAGTAAGCAGTATAAGCAGATCCGGTGTACGATCAACGGAAAAGAACGGGAAGCAATGGTGGATGTGCGGGCTTCTTTGACAGACCTGCTTCGAAATGATTTCCGCCTGACCAGTGTAAAGAAAGGCTGTGAAGTAGGAGAATGCGGAGCCTGCAATGTTCTGGTCAACGGAGAGTGTTTTAACTCCTGTATTTATCTCGCAGTCTGGGCAGACGGAAAGGACATTCTCACGCTCGAAGGACTGGAAGGTCCAAACGGCGAGATCTCGGATATTCAGCAGGCGTTCATCGATGAAGCGGCAGTGCAGTGCGGTTTCTGTACGCCAGGCGCGATCATGAGTGCGGTGGAGATCCTGAATGAAGGAAAGGAACTGTCCGATGAGGAGATCCGTATTCGCATGTCCGGTCATCTGTGCCGCTGTACAGGTTATGAGAACATCTTCCGTGCGGTGAAAAAGACGATGCTTCAGAGGCTTGCCGCAGCAAAGAAATAAAAAGGCTGATTCAAGCCTGCATGCGAGCCTTGCATAAAAAAAGAATAAAAACAAGTCATTCAGGATCCGGTCGCTCCGGTCAATGAATGACTTGTTTTTGTTTTCTGTTATTTCGCGGGGGTGGCGGAAGTCAGACGCATCATCCCGCAGATCGCTCCCTGATGATCTGCCTGACGGGAAAGGACTTCCCGGAGCAGATGCTCCGCTTTCACGGTTTCTCCTGTTCCGATCGCGCCTAACGCACGCAGATAGGTACAATACTGCGTATTTCGCAGGGCGATATCCTCCTGAAACACCTCGATCTCCGGCAGCGATACCGCAAAATAATCGTAGGAGACCTTGTCAAACAGGTGTTTTTCTCCGTAAATGATGAGCTGATGGAAGGAACGAAGGGAATCCTTTTCGCGTCCCAGGGCCCGGCAGGCCAGCCCCTGATAGAAAATATAATCGGAAGGCTGGTCATTGTAATAGAGTACCGGAGCGGGAACCTGTCCGCCGGAGGCGGCAAGCTCCAGATACTGCCGTGCCTTTTCTTCCTGCCCCAGCAGATGATATGCCTGTCCCATGTAATAATGGATACGGTTGTCCGCTGTGTTTGGAAGCTTTCCCTCTCCCAGATTATCCGGGTAGGAAAGAGCATGCTGCAGATATTCCAGTGCTTTTTCAGGCCGATCATCCTGCAGGCAGTTTACAGCAAGCTGCGTCAGGGAGAACACATACTGTCCGCTGACCTTTCCTTCCCCGCCCTCCCAGGGATGAAAACGCCTGGAAGAAAGGCACTTCAGCGCTTCTTCATGATGACCGGTACAGTTTTGCAGCGCAATATACCGCAGGTACAGGTCATCGCGCTCCTGTACGACCGGAAGATGTTCCTCCATCACACGGAGTCTTTCGTCCACCGGAACATTGGCGCGCGCACAGAGCTGGTCATATTCCAGCCAGAAACGCGGGTAGTCCGGCTCCAGATCGCACGCTTTGCGCATGTGCGCAAAAGCTTTATCCAAATCCTGCCGTTTATTATAATAGGCGATGGCCAGGCTGCGATGTGCTGCCGCCAGAGAGGGGTCTTCTGTTACTGCCGCCTCCCAGTGCCGGATCGCGTTTTCATACTGTTTTTTGTCATAGAGCAGGCTGCCCAGGCAGTAATGAGCTGCAGGTGCTTCCGGAAGATGGTCGATCGCGCTCCGGAGGATGGTGATCTCCAGCAGACGATTGGGAGAGCAGCCTTTCACTCCGCTCTTTGTTCCTTCCTCTTCCGCGAGAGCATAAGCCTTCTTCGCCTGCTGGAGATCTCCGGCCAGGCCCCATGCGTATCCCTTATAGAAATAGCCCATAACGCCCATATCTTCACAGGTGTTCAGGATCCGGAGTGCGTCCTGTGCCAGACCGGCCTGCAGATAGTCTTCTGACACAGACAGGCATGTGTCGGCCGACCGGACCGCCAGAGCGTGCCACGCATCCATATTTCCTTCCAGCAATGCCTTTTCATAGACGCAGCCCGGATAGAGCGGATCGATGGCAAGACTCTCCTCCAGAAGAGAACGGGGATCTTTTCCCATATGGCGCAGCAGCGCAGCTTTGAGTGTCCGTGTTTTCATATTATGGTAGTTCACGGCAAGAGAGTGATCTGCAAAATCCACTGCCTGTTCCCACCTTCTCCGGCGTGCGGACAAACAGGCAAGCCAGAAAAAGCCGGCACTCTGCGTCTCTGCACTCCAGGTGGATTTATAGAAAGCATCAAAAGCCTCCGCCTCTTCTCCAACTGTCTGCAGTGCCAGCCCGAGATGGAAATAACTCTCCCCACTGTATGGATTAGGCGTTTTCCATGTCTGTTTGCGGATCGCCTCCCGGAAATACGGGATGCTCTCCTGTATATTGCCCCGTCTGTACAGCAGCAGTCCGTATCCGTCGTTGAGGCGGATATCGGTCGGATCCCGGCGCAGCCCCTCCAGATAGTAGTCAGCCGGCTCGTATGTGGCATGGCGGTATTGTTCCAGATGCTGTGCTGCCAGATAGAGTTCTTCCGTGCTCTTTAATGCCTCCGGCTCCGGCAGGGTCTGCTCCGGCTCCGGTATCGGACGCAGTGAGGGTACGTAATACTGATATTCTGCCAGCAGCATGCCGCTTTCCAGCACCTGCGCGCAGCAGTCTTCCAGGCCATCCGGTGCATCAAAGGCAACCTCATGAGCAGCGGCGGGTGTCAAAGAGCAGCTTGTATCCAACAGAGTCTGCCCTTTGCGGGTGACTGTCAGTCGGACGCTGCGCGGTGCTGTCACATACACACGAAGAACTGCTTTTCCTTCGCCGGCCTGCTCCATGCCAAGCGCTGCATTCTTCGTCGCGTTGCATACCCTGCCGACTCCTTTGTAGGGCATGAAATACTGAGTGAAAGTCTTTTCTTCATGCGGCTTAAGCCAGGTGAAATCAGGCTGGTTATCTGCGAAGACACCAGTCATCAATTCGATGTATGGTCCGTTTTCATCTGTCAGGTTGCGGTCCCAGGATCTTCCGAAGTCGCTGTTTCCCCAGGTCCACTGCTTTTTCCCGGGGGAAATGTGGTGATCCGCCACATGCAGAAGACCCGCCTGCCTCTGTTCATCATAATTCCCGATAAAATCGTAGTCCGAATGCGCAGCCATAAATGAAGTGGGAACCGGAACGTTGGAATAACGTGAAATATCCACCCCTTCCGAATAATCACATTTATAGTATTCTCCGGTCGCGATGGGGAACGTAGATACCGCGCGCTTCCCGTGATCCATCACCGCATTAACATCCGGCGGAAACACGGAAAACGTATGATCATTTACGGAAACGGCCGGATTTGCCCACCACAGGAATGTCTGCGGCAG
>CACZZH010000251.1 GCA_902785635.1 uncultured Lachnospiraceae bacterium | reverse complement strand
GTTTCCAAAAAGTTTCTCAGTGCGGACGATCATGTGCTGATCATTGATGATTTCCTGGCAAACGGCTGTGCGGTCGACGGACTGATCGATCTGATCCGGAGTGCGGGAGCAACGGTCGAAGGTGTCGGGATCGCGATCGAAAAGGGCTTCCAGGAAGGCGGAAAGAGGATCCGCGCAAAAGGGATCCGTGTGGAATCACTTGCCATTATTGAGAGCATGGATGATGTGACCGGAGAGATCACCTTCCGGGAATAAGACGGAAATGGAGAAACTGAGATAAAAAGAACCGGGGTATCGGCCTGAATGAAAGTGCCGGTATCCTCGGTTCTTTTTTCATATGTGTTCAATATGTATATTGGATGCCTGATTCTGTCAGGATCATTACTGCTTATCCAGCTCGATTCCGGAACCACAGAAAGCACACTTGGTAGCTTCGATATTGATCTCGGATTTGCAGAACGGGCAGATCTTCGTGGTAGGAGCAGCTTCCTCTTTAGGCTTTTTCAGCTTGGAGCTGGCTGCATTAGCGGCCTTGATCACAGCGAAGATGCAGGCGGAAACGATCAGGAAATTGATCACAGCCTGAATAAAATTACCGATCATAAGGTTGGCGCTGCCGACTGTGACAGAAAGACCGGAGAAATCAATACCGCCGCAGATCATGCCGATCACCGGACCGATCACATCGTCTACCAGAGAGGTGACGATTGAACCGAAAGCGCCGCCGACTACTACGCCGACTGCCATATCCATCACGTTTCCGCGAGAGATAAACTCTTTAAACTCTGATACTAATCCCATAAAACAGATCCCCTTTCTTCTCCCGTATAACGGCAGGCTGACTCTTAAGAAGAGCAGCCTGCCGCCGGTTTTTTACAGCAAAGTCAGTATAGCATAGAATGTATCTAAATGCTATTTTTTTGTGCTGTTAAGTTATTCTTTTTTCGATGGATCCGCTTCACTGATCGCCTGGGCGACTGCAGCAGAGGTTACAGCCTTTTCTGCATTTACAGCAGTTTCCGGATCTCCCTCCACGTGAATGTTGCGGTTTACTTTTGCATCATAGGTATTTGCCCTCATGATCTCTGTGAAATCCACACCGGTCGCAGCAGACATGGTATCAAATACCTGCTTCATCACCAGGGGAAGATTGCCGGATACCTGGGAGGCTCCGCCTGCCGTATCTCCGGTCCCATAGATGCTGATATGATCGATCGCAGTCATCGGTTTCGCGATCTCCGCAGCCATCTGAGGAAGGATCCGGATCATCATTTCCGCCATGGCAGCTCCATTGTACTGCTTGTAAGCTTCTGCTCTGCGGAGCATTGCAGCTGCTTCTGCTTCACCTTTGGCCTTGATGGCTTCTGCTTCGGCGCGGCCTTTTGCCGCAATACCGGCTGCTTCTGCCTCATACTTCGCACGGATTCCTTCGGCTTCCTGCTCTGAAGCATATTTCTGGGCTTCCGCCTGTCTCTTATGTGCATCCGCAAGCTGCTCTTTCTCGTACCTTTCTGCCTCTGCAGCCTTCTGACGCTGAATCAGCTCCGCTTCCGCTTTCTTTTCGCTCTGGTATTTCTCGGCATCCGCTACGCGGTTGATGTTTGCCTGCAGTTCCTGTTCCTTGACCTCTACTTCTTTGGAGCGCAGCTCCTGTTCCCTTTCAGCCCTTGCGATCTGGGCATCCACGATGGCTGCCTGGATCGTTTTCTGCTGGGCCTGCTCCTGGATCGCATATGCCGCGTCTGCTTCCGCTTTCGCAGTGTCTGCATTCTTTTTCAGGGAAGCTTTCTTGATGTCAAGTTCATTATTCTTCAGAGAGATCTCTGTCTCGGATCTTACACGGGCATCATTCGCTGCCCTGTCAGCTTCTGCCTTGGCAATGGCTACGTCACGGTCTGCCTGGGCTTTTGCGATCGCAGCATCTTTCTTGATCTTTGCGGTATTGTCCATGCCCATGTCAGTGATCAGCCCGTTTTCATCGGTGACATTCTGGATATTGCAGGAAAGAATCTCGATGCCGAGCTTTTCCATATCCTTGGATGCCTTCATCATGACCTGATCGGAGAAGGAGTCGCGGTCGGTATTCACGGATTTCAGATCCAGTGTACCGATGATCTCACGCATGTTGCCTTGCAGGGAATCCTGCAGATCCATGGAGATCTGGGACGGTTTTTTATTCAGAAAGTTCTTGGCTGCAAGCTGGATCCCTTCGGTATCCGGACGGATGCGGATCTTTGCCACAGCGTCAACCTTTACATTGATGAAATCATTGGTCGGAATAAAAGTATCTGTCTTGATATCTACGGAGATCTGCCCCAGATACAGGCGGTCCAGCCTCTCAAAGAAGGGGATCTTGATACCTGCCCGTCCGATCAGGATACGGGGACGTTTTCCGACGCCTGAGATGATGAAAGCCATATCCGGCGGGGATTTAACATATCCAAATGTGATCACCAGCAGAAGAAGGATGAAGGCGATCGACACCGGAATGATCGTTCCGAGATGGTTCATGATAAATGTTGTCATATTGGTACCTCCTTGCCTGAAACTGTTGTTTGCTTTGATGCATCCAGTATACTTCCCGGCAAAAGGAGGATAAATATGAAAAAAGGCGGAATAGCATATGCTATTCCGCCGGAAAATGCGGCTAATTCCGATGTTTTTCGAGGAAATTGTTGATGCGGTCTATGGGATCAAGGAGTCTGCTTACGGATCCGTCATGGTTCATCGTATCGATGATCAGCGCCAGATATTTGCTCATGTCGCAGCTGGTGTAGTAGCGCCGTTCAAGCAGCTCGGGCGGCTGATAAATGAGATCCGTTGTAAGGAGCGCATCGAAGATTCCCTGTTCGTAGGCATCGTCAAAACGCTTCAGTCCATAGGTGAACAGGCCGAAGGTCGCACAGATGAAGATCCTCTTGGCCTTGCGCATTTTCAGACCGTGGGCGATCTCCAGCGCGCTTGCCCCGGAAGAGATCATGTCATCGATGATGACGACATCCTTGCCTGCCACATCCGAGCCGAGAAATTCGTGAGCGACCACAGGGTTGAAGCCATGTATGATCTTGGTATAATCCTTGCGCTTATAGAACATGCCCATATCCACCCCGAGGACATTTGCCATATAGACAGCGCGCTTCATGCCGGCTTCATCTGGGCTGACGATCATCAGTTTGGAAGCGTCCGTATGGAAATCCGGAGCGGCCCGGAAGATTCCCTCGATGAACTGGTAAACAGACTGGTAATTTTCGAAACCGTGCAGAGGGATCGCATTCTGGACCCGGGGATCATGGGAGTCAAAAGTAATGATCTGATCCACCCCCATGGCAATGAGTTCCTGAAGTGCCATGGCACAGTCCAGGGACTGCCGGCCTTCGCGCTTGAGCTGCCGGCTTTCGTAAAGATACGGCATAATGACGGTGATACGTCTTGCCTTGCCGCCGGTAGCGGAGATGATTCGCTTGAGGTCCTGAAAATGATCGTCAGGAGACATGTGGTTCGTAAGTCCGTTCATCGTGTAGGTGATGCTGTAATTGCAGACATCCGTTATGATGTACAGATCCAGTCCCCGCACAGAGTCAAAGATCTGTCCTTTTGCCTCACCGCTTCCGAAACGGGGAGTGGCGATGGGAATCAGGAAGGAATCCTGATCATAACCCAGCAGATGATGGGAACCCAGATGCTGGTGTTCACGCTCTTTTCTCCAGAAAGAGGAACTGTATCAATGTTGCGCTCGATTGCTGACTGCATAGGTTAACGGAGACTCCTTTCTTAATTGTGAAAATCATTTTTTTAGTTTTTTCAACAGCCGGATATCATTTCCGAAGAATGCCAGCAAAGTGAAACTGCTGGTGATCCGGGACATGATCCGCTCGGAGTACAGCGCAGAAAGCTGCGCCAGTGAGAGATTGGTGGAGATCAGTGTGCTTTTATGGTTCAGGATCCGCTCATTGAGCAGCCGGAACAGCTGGGAGGCGACAAAACTGTTGACGATCTCTGTTCCGAGATCATCGATGATCAGCAGATCACAGGAAAACAGAAGAGAGAGATCCAGTGTGTTCTCATCGGCCGTGTCCGGCGAGAAAGAATCTGTCCGTCCGAATACTGCACTGCCAAGTGCCCGGAAGAGCGCCTCTGAGGAATAGTAGAGAACGGAATGGCCCGTCTCCAGAAGTTCTGCAGCGATGCAGTGGGAAAGGAAGGTCTTTCCGAGGCCTGTCTCTCCGTAAAAAAGAAGGTTCCCCGGAGCTGTATCGAAAGTGTCAATAAACGAATGGCATTGACGCAGCACATCCCGCATGTGTGTTCGGGGAGTTTTCCCTACGGAAGGAATGACCGGTTCGTTCGGGTAGAGATCCAGACGGAAACTGCCGAAGTTCTCTTCGGAAAGTGCGCTGCGCAGACCGGACTGTGTGTAAAAGAGATCGATCACATTCTGCCGGAAGCAATGGCACATTTTACCGTCTGTATAACCGGTATCCCGGCAGTCTGCACAGGTATAGACCGGTTCAAGGTAGTCCTCCGGGTATCCGTTCTCGATCAGAAGGCGCATTCTTTCCCTGGTGATGGTCTTCATCTGACGGCGGAAGCGGTCCAGACCCGGGCGGTCTTCCTGTACATCCTCTCCCTTTGCGGGGTCCGCAAGCATGGAACGGGCACAGGACAGCCCCAGGGATCCGGCCAGAGCATCCAGTTCGTGCATCTGCGGGATCTCCCGGTAGATCTGTTCACGGCGCTGCTCCTGCAGGCGGTGCGATGCATTCTGCCTGCGGCTGTATTCCCGCATGATCTCATTATACTGCGCATTCGTAAGGTTCAATCAAATTCCTCCTTTGCGGCAGCCGGGGAAGGACCGGACTGTGCTGCGCCCTGCGCCTGCAGAAGCTGTTTCTCCAGTGCGGACCAGTCATAATCACGCTGCTGCATATTTGAAAAAGAACTCCCTGCAGTGCGTTTGCGGGATCCCGCGGTGCTGCTGCGCGTGCTCCGGGATGAAGTTTTCGGCAAAGCCTCCTCTTTTTTCTGCAGGAAATCCTGATCCAGCTTCCTGACATCGTCCAGGGATGTGACCTTTTTCTCCACCCAGCTTTTGAGGATCCCGTCGGTATAGTCAAAGCTGGCCTGATGGGTCTGCCGGATCGTACGGTTGCAGGCTTCCGTGATCAGCTCCGCCGGGAAACCGTATTCTCCCAGCCAGCGATCCATATATTCAGTCTCGGCAGGTGCCGGAGTGCGGCTTCCGAGCCCAAGTGCCCGGAAGATCGAGCGGTAATCCTTCTGAAAGACAGCACTGGAAGCCTTGGCCTGTTCTACAGTGGTGACTCCTTCCAGATACCAGCCCTGGGCAACTTTTTCCATATAACGGCTTCCGGGATTGCCCTTTGAAGCGCAGTACTCGATCAGATAGTCGATCAGTTCCGATGAAAAATGCAGCTTATCATAGAAATAGAGAAGATTGGAGCTCTCTGCGGAAGTCAGCGGACGCCCCAGATAACGCTCCTGAACATATACAAGCTGCCGGATATCTTCCTGCTGCTGAAGCTGTCTTCGCCTTGCTGCCGGAATCGTTTTTGTGGAAGGAAGAGTGATGGCCGCGCCATCCTGCCCGGAAGAAGTCTCAGAGGGACCGGACAT
>CACZZH010000250.1 GCA_902785635.1 uncultured Lachnospiraceae bacterium | reverse complement strand
TGATTTCATTGAGAAGAGAACCGAATGCCTTTGCTCCCTTTTCGGCAATTGCCTGATGTACAGTTGTCAGTCCGGGCTCCAGATAATTGGCGATCTCCAGATCATCAAAGCCGATAAGAGATAAATCTTCCGGTACTGTTACCCGGTATGCATGCAGCCCTTTCATGAGGCCAATCGCCATGATATCAGCCGTACAGACCAGTCCGGTCATTTCAGGAAGTGCCTTTGCTACATGAGCCGCCGCCAGTCTTCCGTCTTCAAAACTGACCTTCCGCTCGAAGATCCATTGGGGATTCAGATTGATTCCCGCCTCTTCGAGTGCTTTCCGGTAACCCTGAAACCGCTTCTGCATGACGCCGTTTTCCTGAATATGTCCGCAGAGAAAACCGATTCTGCCATGCCCCTTTCGAATCAGATAGGAAGTCGCCAGATAACTTCCCTGTTCATCATCAATCCTTACATTGTCAAAGTCCTGTGTTTTACAGTAACTATCAATTAAAACAACCGGGATTTTCGTCTCGGACAGTTTGCTGAGAATTTCATCCTGATATACACCGATGGCAATGATCCCGCTTAAATTCCTCTCATATGCAATCCGGATATAGTTGTCGTCCAGATCCGCACACGAAATCACCACCTGATAGCCCTGCTGCCTTGCCTCGCGTTCTATGCTGCCGAGGATTTCTCCGTAAAAACTGTTTGCGAACACACTCTTGTTGTCGCCTTCTGTCTGCGGTACAACAACGCCGATCAATTGGGATCGATTGGATGCAAGTTCCTTTGCGTTCATGTTCGGATAATAGCCAAGCTCCTTGACCGCGTTCAGGATTGCTTCCTTCGTCTCATCGGAAATGGACTGTTGTTTTCCATTCAGAACGTATGAAACGGTTGCTGTGGAGACGCCCACATAATCCGCTACATTTTTCAATGTCACTTTATTGTTCATCATAATTTGCTCCCGGTTATTCGTGATGAGCAGCCAGCTTAACCGCTTAACTACTTAAGCGGTTAAGCATAGTATATCTGCCCTTTGCTCAGATGTCAATCAATTTTTCTGTTTTTGTCCTCCTTCCCTCGACACAGGTTGCTGCCAGCCAGGCGGATGAAGTATCACATCTGCAGAGCATCAGGCCCGCAGTTTACTATCCAATAAAGAAGGCAGGTACTCCGACAAAAGTACCTGCCTTCTTTTATAGTCAAACCGGCGTATTAAATTCGATATATCACCAGATCCGCATAACATGCTGCATGCCAAGGCTGACAAGCGTAATTCCCGCCCAGCAGGCCGCGCCGATGACGATCGGCTTCCCGCCGGTCCGGATCAGTTTCACGATGTCGCTGTTCAAACCGATCGCAGCCATCGCCATGACGATGAAAAACTTCGACAGGTTCTTGAGTGGTACGAACACCTCCGTGCTGACGCCTGCCTGTACACAGACCGTCGTGATCACCGAAGCCAAAATAAAATACAGGATAAACACGGGAAACGCCCTGCGCAGGCTGAAAGCTTCACTATTCGGGGCAGTGCTGTTTTTCTCCGACTGTTTTGCACGAACGATCGAAAGAACCAGCGTAATCGGGATGATGGCCAGAGTACGTGTCAGCTTAACCGTGACCGCTTTATCCAGCGTCTGGTTCCCGAGGCCCCACATGCTGTCCCAGGTGGATGCCGCTGCGGTCACCGAGGAAGTATCATTGACGGCCGTCCCGGCAAAAATTCCGAAGGCGTCTCCGCTGGTAGTATCAAAGCCGATGGCACGCCCCAGGATCGGGAAGAAAACCGCCGCAAGGACGTTGAAAAAGAAGATTACAGAGATTGCCTGCGCCACCTCATCGTCATCCGCACCGATGACCGGAGCGGTCGCTGCAATCGCAGAACCTCCGCAAATCGAGGAACCCACACCTACCAGTGTAGAGATGTTCCCCGGGACATGCATCAGCTGGTGCAGCAGCCATGCGATGATCAGCGAAGTGCTGATTGTACAAATGATGATCGGCAGGGACTGCTTTCCGGTTTCGGCGATCACCCCGAGGTCCATCCCGAATCCAAGCAGAACCACGGCTGTCTGCAGGATATATTTAGAAGTCCATCGGATCCCGCCTTCCGCAGGTCCTTTGTTTTTCCAGAACACAGTTACGGCCATTCCCGCCAGAATACCGATGACGGCTCCGCCGACAACCGGGAAGCGCTGTCCGATGATCCATGACGGAATGGCAATTGCAAGACACAGAAGAATTCCCGCGCCGTTTTTTCTTATAAATGACATGATAGATATGTCCTCCCTCTGTTTAATTTCATTGACAGGGATCATCATAGAATGGTAAATTCAAAATGTAAAATCATTAATTTCTTGTTTACGATATTATTTTTTTATTGATAAGTGTGTCTTATGCTGGACTTTCGAATCAATACGTTTCTGTGCGTCTGCCAGACCATGAATTACACCAAAGCCGCTGCGCAGCTGAACATTACGCAGCCGGCGGTATCTTCCCATATCCATTATCTGGAGGATTATTACGGCACATCGCTTTTTCTATACCGGAATAAAAAACTGTATCTGACCCGGCAGGGAGAAATTCTTAAGGAACGCCTGCAGACCATGCAGAATGACGAGGTACGGCTCAAACAGGAACTTCGGCCGGAGGACACCGGGATAAAATGTCTGTCCTTCGGCGTTACCATGACTGTCGGTGAATATGCGGTTGTAAATCCGCTGGCCGGGTTTCTGAAACGGCATCCGGATATGAATATACACCTGAAATTCGGAAATACCGAGCAGTTGATCCATCTGCTCGAAGATGGCAAGATTCACCTAGCACTTGTAGAAGGATATTATCCCGGGGATCAGTATGAGAATCTGACTTACAACACAGAGGATTACATCGCGGTATGTGCAGCCGAGCATGTTTTCAGGAATGGGACGCCGGCCTGTCTGAGAGATCTTCAGGGGGAGAGGCTGCTGATCCGGGAAAAGGGTTCCGGTACCAGAGAAATCATGGAGCGCAGCCTGTCCGCCCGGGGCATCCGGCTGCATGACTTCTCTCATTTCATCGAAGTGGAGAATATGCATACGATCACAGCCCTGCTGAAAGAGGACTGCGGGATTTCATTCCTGTATAAAATTGCCGTTAAGGAAGAGCTCCAAAACGGCAGGCTGCGCGAAATAAAGCTCCGGGATTTTACCATGCAGCATGATCTCGACTTTATCTGGGAAAAAGGCAGTATCTATGCCGGTCAATACCGGAGGATCTGTGAGGAGCTGATCAAGGAAAAATGATGCGAACCATCACACTGAAAGAGCAGCGGCAGCGTGTGAACCTGTCACGAAAGTTGCACATGTCTCGTACAAGAAGAAACTTTAGTGCCAAGTTCAAATCTGATCTCGTCCTTGAGGTTCTGAAGGGGGAAAAGGAACCTATTCCGTGCTGATGGTTATCGTAACATCTCCTTGTGAAAGAAGATCTGCCATCTCTGCCTCATCCTTATCAGATATATGACCGAACCTTGTGTATGACCAGCTGTTGGAGCCATAGAACACTACCATCTGATTGCCCGAATAAAGTACAATGTCACCTGAACTCGTTGTTGTCTGTTTATCATCTCGTGGCAAGCTCTGTCCTATGGAACCCACCTGTTCAAAACCGCCATACATTGACATCTGAATCGTCAGCGTTTGATTTTGGCACAACTCTTTCAAAGCTTGTACCGCTTCGTTATCTTCCCAATTCACTGAAACGGGAGTATCGCCGATTGTCATTTGCAATGCTGCGGTTTCTTCTATGTATTCAGTCTGTTCAATACTTTGCGCTTGAGTTTCTTGTTTCTGTGAAGTTGTTGATTCTTGAACCTGTGTTGTTGGTTCTGCCGTTGTTGCAGGTGCAGTACCCTTAACAGTAACCTTTATTGTCTTCTTTA
>CACZZH010000249.1 GCA_902785635.1 uncultured Lachnospiraceae bacterium | reverse complement strand
GTACCGAAGGGTCTGACCCTGGGCTTCGTTCCGTCTACGGTTGCGAGATAATAGGTCTGTGCATCATTCAGGAAATAGTAAACTTTATCAATTCCTTCCGCGCTCTCACGCTTCTCAAGCTCTGTCAACATGGCTGCAGCATGCAGCTTCAGATAGGCTGCCAGATCCGCCAGGGAGACACCAAGCTCTCTGTTCAGGAAATCTTCCGCCACAAGCAGGTTGGCAACGCGCACTCCCAGGTTGATAAAGCCCAGTTCAACTTCGCCGCCGAATGCGACGATCTGTTCTTCACTTCCGTCATCCACCATGCATACCGTATCCGGTATCCCGTTGCCGTCAAAATCATGCAGATAGAGATTATACTCTCCGCTGCCGCTCAGATCGACCGCAATGGTGTCGATCTTTCTCCCGACTTTTTCGCAGGAAAAAGAGACATCAGCCATGCCGTCGCCGTCCAGATCCAGCGCGATCTCTTTCCAGCCGCTGCGGACCAGCATCCTGCTCAGTTCCGGATCGTTTTTGATTCTCTTCTTTGCTTCCCGAATACTTACTCTTCTTACTTCCATATCAAACCTCCAATACTTAATACTACTCAGCCGTATTTTCGGCCATAGGCTCTTCTTCCGCTGCAGCTTCCTCTCCTGATGCGCCGGTCTCTGCCTTGGCTGTTTCCTCTTCCGGTTCGCCGGTCTCTGCCTTGGCTGTTTCCTCTTCCGGTTCACCGGTCTCTGCCTCAGCCGATTCCTCTTCCGGGGTGCCGTTCTCTTCTTCCGCTGCGGCTGCCTCTTCCGGGGCTTCTTCCTCTGCGCCGAATTTCGCATTATACTCATCGATCGCTTCAAGTGTCTCCAGTATCGCAAGCTGTGCAGTTTCGATCAGATAAGTAGCACTATCAAAATTCTCGTAAATGTAACTGATCTGATCATCGATATAAGATTCAAAATGTTTCTTGTCTTTTGCCTCTTTACGCTGCCGCCTCTTTTCCTCCAGCGTCATCTGCGCCTTCAGAAGTGCGCTTCCGAGCTTGCTCTTCTTCTCCTCACCGGCAATACGGATTCTTTCCTGAAATGCTGCGACATTGCCTTTGGCTGTGCCGATACGGTCAGTGATCGTTTCCTGCCTCAACTCTCTGGCCGCTTTTGCGTCTTCAGAAGCATCTGCTGCCTTCTGGCTCAGCCGGGCGAGGTTCGCACTCAGATCGGCAAGTTTTTCATCCCATCTTTTGATCATTTCATTATCCTCCGGACAACCCTATCCTTTACCTATTTTTTTGACATATTCCTCACTGCAAAGATCGCCAGCGCAACGGACAGGACCAGACCGATCGCCGCCAGAACGGGAACCCCGCCGGGTGCTTTGGGAGAGATATCCGCAAGGCACATCAGACTGGAGCCGATAAACAAAACGCAGGCAAACAGCGCCATCATGATGGTTTTCACCGTATCGCTGCCTTTATTGAGCAACTCTTCATATCCGGTCAATTCCAGATTTATCTTCATTCTGCCTCTGGCAGCACTTTTCAGCAGATCGGAAGTAAGGGCCGGTATCCGGGCAGCCTTCTTGCTGATCTCCAGCACATCTTTTCCTGTACTGATCAGCAGCTGTTCAAGGTCAAAGTTCTTCTTCGCCCGATCCATCATCTTGTTGCTGAGGATCTCAAACAGATTCAGTTCCGGACAGAGCTGTTCGATCACGCCTTCGATGGTTCCCAGGGAACGGATGAGCATTGTAAACTTGCCGGGCATCTTAATATGATGCTTCTCAGCCAGAGCACAGATCTCATCGAACAGCAGGGCTACATCCAGGTCATTTATGCTGGTGACCGAGACATAACGGTCCAGAAATACATCCAGATCTTCGATCAGCCGGTCGCGGTTCGTCTTCGGTGAGGCTGCACCCATCGACATGACCGAATTCGCAATGGTCTCCACATCGCCTTCCAGGATCGCCAGAACCAGAGACTGAATGATATTTACATCCGCATCCGTAATCCGTCCGATCATTCCGAAATCGATCCAGCAGGGAGTGCCGTGCATGACCATGATGTTCCCCTGATGGGGATCTGCATGGAAAGTACCGACATCAAGTATCTGATGCACGTAATTATCGACGATTCTGCGGCCGATATCCTCTACGTCGTAGCCTTCCTCGATCAGCCGGTCTCTCTTTGCAATGGAGTATCCGTCTACAAAGGACATCGTGAAGATCCGCTCCGTCGTCAGATCATCATAGACATCCGGACAGGTGACCTTCTCCTCATCCTCAATGCAGTGTTCCTTGAAAAATTTGGTATTGGCTGCCTCCACACGACAGTCCAGCTCTTCCTCGGTCACTTTCTCAAATTCTTCGATCACCTGCATCAGATCAAGCTGATCTTCAGAATTCTCCGCGCCTTCCATCACAACATTGAAAACGGAAGCCAGCTTTTTGAGGAGTACAAAGTCCTGCCGCATCATATCCGCGATCAGCGGACGCTGTACCTTCGTAACCACGGGAGTACCGTCCTTCAGAACAGCATAATGAGCTTGTCCGATGGAAGCAGAACCCAGGGGCTTATCCCTGAATTCTTTATAGATCTCGTCGATCTTTTTTCCTGTCTCCTGCTCGATGACGGCACGGGCCAGGGCAGGATCCAGTTCCTGCACATTCTGGCGGAGTTTTTCAAGTTCCTTGCAGTAGCTTTCCGGAAGCATGTCCACACGGCTCGACATGATCTGGCCGATCTTCACAAAGGTAGGTCCCAGATCCTCCAGTGTGGACCGAAGCTCCTCCGGCGTAAGTCCGTTTGCATAAAAATTGTGCTTCGCGAATACTCCGAGGATCTCAGCCGAACGCTTCTTTTCACGCTTCTCTAACTCTTTCATCTGACCGGGAAGCAGCTGTTTCATGTTCTGGCTCATCTCTGCTGTGGACTGTTTCAGATCTTCCATCTTAGCGTCCAGATCCTTCAGCATTTCCTTACGGTCCTGAAGCGAGGACGCATTATTCTTCTTTTGTGATTTTTTAGCCATGTTCGTCCCCTCCTCTTAAATATTCTTGAACGGCCATATCAGTACGACATGTACGATACCGACCGCGGAAGAAAACAGCATCATCGCCCCGATTACTTTCATCAATGAACCCGGAGTATCCCACCATGGATTCGTAAGGATGATGATCCCGGACACGATCAGAAGCAGGGACAGCAGGATCAGGAGCCACCACCCGCTGCGCTGGGCACGGCGGGCATACTTCCATGTGTTGAACAGCTCATTGAGTCCTTCCACTACCAGGAAAATACCGAATATAAGTCCCAGCACCTGCAGAACATCTTTGCGGTAAAAGAGGACCGCTGCCCCCAGGATGCCGATGAGCAGCGATCCCGTAAGATACACATAATTGATAAGTACTTTTTTACTGGAAAGGAACTCCAGGCCCATGACCGTGGCGAGGATAAGAAGACCATATCCCGCAGCCACCACCAGCAGGCTGACATAGCGTTCCGGACAGATGAGCATGAGAATACCGACCGCCATCATGATGACGGATGTCATGATCATGCTCCTCTTCAGTTTCCCCAGTTCCTGAAAAAGCATAACATACTCCTCCTGTTTCTATTTATAGTGCAGATGATCAAAACCCGGAAACCGCACAGAAGCTGCATCTGCAGCTTCTGTTCCGGGTCTCGTCAGATAATGATATTTTCTGTCTCAGTATAACACCAAGGATAGTAAAATGAAAGATGGTTCACATCATCGGCGCAATAAATTTCATCAGACTCCCCATGATCTTATAAAATGCTTTCTCATTTTTGATGCTTTCCCGGGTGACCATCCGGCACCGGGATAATGTATCCTGGAAATCCTGCTCAATATCCGGAATACATTCTGTTTTATAGAGATATGCGGCACACTCAAAGTGATGGTACAGGCTGCGGTAATCCAGATTGATCGTTCCTACCA
>CACZZH010000248.1:7291-8093 GCA_902785635.1 uncultured Lachnospiraceae bacterium | reverse complement strand
GCGGTCAGTTTTCCCGATGTCAGGAAACTTCCCGACATCAGTTCGCTTCCTTCCTTTTTCTGAATCTCATCCGCTTCCCCGGTGAGCAGTGATTCATTCACTCCCGCTTCTCCGCTTATCACAACAGCATCTGCAGGAATCTGCTGCCCGCTCTCCAGGCGAATCAGGTCTCCTTCCACCAGCTGATCTGATGAAACCGTTATATCCTTTCCGTCCCGTATCGCGGTATACTTAGATACATCAAGCAGTGCCAGCTTATCGAGCACTCTTTTGGAACGCAGCTGCTGAATGATTCCGATCAGCATATTTGCGATGATCACAGGGAGAAAGGTCAGGCTCTTCCAGGATCCCGTCAGGATCAGCAGCACAGCCAGTCCCGCAAAGATCGCATTAAAGTACGTGAACACATTTTTGAAAATGATCTTTCCCACACTGTTTCCCGATTTATTCGGAATGACATTCCCTTTTCCCTGGCGCAGCAGCTCCTCCGCCTGCCCGGCACTCAACCCTGTCTCGTTCATTGTTTTCTCCATAAGCTGCTGTGCAGCTTCCATTGATTCATTATTGCTTCATAGATTGCTTTATTGATTGCTTTATTGATTGCTTTATTGATTGCTTCATTATTGCTTCAAACATCCATTACTATAACACAAGCAGCTTCCGATTCAAAACCGGAATTATGATTTCTGTAATTATAAGTTTTCCATTTTCCTTCGCCGCCTTTCGATGCAGGATAGCTGTTGCGGGCGTCTACCGTTCGCAGTTTCCCTTTTTCCTTCGCCGCCTTTCGATGCAGGATAGC
>CACZZH010000248.1:0-7235 GCA_902785635.1 uncultured Lachnospiraceae bacterium | reverse complement strand
CAGGAAAATAATAAGTGGAGTGGATAAGTGCCTCACGGAAAACACCCTCCCGGATACAGAAAAAGGAAACGTTTTCTTGAGATTTCCGCTTTCAGGCGGTATGATATAGATGAGCTTTGTATAAACGTTTGAATACCTGTAAAATCAAAAAGGAGGAAACGCCAAATCTATGAAAACCAAAAGAATTCTTTCCCTTTTTCTTGCCGGCGCAGTGATCTGCGCGTCCCTTCCTGCAGCCGCTGCCGCTGGGGAAACAGCTGAAACCAAAAGCGAACCGGCAGCTGTCGCGGAGACAGCCGCACAGCTGACCGCAGAGACAGCCGAACAGGTAACCTCCGAAACTGCTGCACAAACAGACGCGGAAACTGCTGCACAGACAGACGCGGAAACTGCTGCACAGGCAGACGCACAGGCAGCCGCAGAAAGCAGCACAGACTCCTCCCTTGTCACCCGCACGGTTCCGTTCTATCTCTGTGACCTGAACAGATCCATTGATCTGCCGCTTTATTTTGTGAACGGTGTCAGGGATGTTCCGTTTGTGAGTCTCTCCGACTGGACCAAAGTCATGACCGCGATCTACAATGTGCTGGGTGCAGACCAGGATTACCAGCTCACCTTGGAGACGGACGGACCGGTTGCCACGCTTACCCGGGAGAACGGCTACACCATGCTGGTCGATTTTGATAAAGGCACGATCACCTTCGAAGATTATGACGCATTTATCCAAAAATCGAACAAAACTACTCTGCTGGATATCGTTTCCACAGACATTACGATCGACGACGGTACGCAGATCCTTCTGCAGCGCAACAGCAAGGGATCTTTTGACCGTTACGGCAAAGAAGTGGTCCTTGATCTCACAAAATACCAGATCCCTGCATTTTATTCGAAAACGGACAGTCTGTACCTCCTCCCGCTCCAGACCCTGAGCGATTTTCTCATTGCATCATTCTGTCTCACCGATACTCTGTATAACGGAGAAGCGGTCTTCCTTGTCAACGACGAAAGCCTTTTTACAGGAACCGAACGGACAGAGATGGGAGAAGCCTACTACTCCGCTCCGGTCGAAGGGGTGAGTGAACAGCTCGCCAGATACAACTACTCCGAGCTGTGCCTGGCCCTGGATCATCTTTACGGGCTGAAAGAGCTCCACAGCATCGACGATTTTGATGAATTTTTCCAGGAGACCGGCTACAAGGCAGCTCTGTGCAGCACCGATCCGAATGTTTCGGAAGGCGCTTTGTCTGATTTTATCACCTACTACCTGGATGATCTTCACTCCGGGATGGGCACCTTCTCCTATCGGACGGATGATCCGCATATCAGAGAAGGTAAAGGCCTCTCATCGACCCGCATCCGCTCCGACGCAGATTATTTCTCCGAGGCGCGCAGCAAGGCAGACCATGCGATCCCCACTTACGAAGAGATCGGGGATACGGCTTATATTACATTCGATTCCTTTGACATGCTTCTTCCTGCCGGGGAATACTACAGCGGAGAGTTTGATGTCCCGTTGGATCCTTCGCTGGACAGGCTGGACAGCGTCGCGCTGGTCCTCTATGCACACCAGCAGATCACGCGGGAAAACAGTCCGATCAAAAATGTTGTCCTGGATCTGAGCCTGAACATCGGCGGCGCCATCGACGCGGGTGCGATCACAGCGGCATGGTTCCTTGGAGAAGCCGGAGTCAGCATTCAGAGTTCTCTTACCCATGCGTCTTCCACCGCCCTGTTCCGGGCAGATATGAATCTGGACGGAGAATACAATGAGAAAGATACTCTGGAAGGCAGGAAACTGTACTGCCTGATCTCCCCGGTCAGCTTCTCCTGCGGCAATCTGGTTCCAAGCATACTCAGGTCCTCTCCGAAAGTGACGCTCCTCGGCCAGACTTCCGGCGGCGGTACCTGCTCCGTTCTTCCGTTGACGACCGCCCTTGGGGCCTGCTTCAACATCTCTTCTACCTACAGGATGTCCTATGTGAAAAACGGCTCCTACTACGAGATCGACACCGGAATCGAACCGAACTACTTCATCTCAGCGCCGGAAAACTTGTATAACCGGAAAGCCCTGACCGAATATATCCATAACCTGTTCTGAAACACAGAATAACCTGTTCTGAAAGAACACAGATCATGCAGCAGCCGCAGCCGGAAATATCTGGCTGCGGCTTTTTTGATTCTGCTGCAGATTGCAACCTTTCGGACATTCCCGGTGCCTTTTCCTATGGCTTTCCGCGCTTTTCCGGCAGCTTTCCCGCTTTTCCGATGCTTTTCCTCTTTTCCGATGGCTTTTCCGCTTTTCCGGCAGCTTTCCCCGCTTTTCCGATGACATTCCGGGCAGTACGGGCAGACGTTTTTTGGCTATACTATCCCTCGTATTTTTGTTAAAATAGAAACCGGAATATATCACGATCTGAGAAGCATTCCGGCGCAAACGCTCCTCAGATCATCAAAAAAGGAGCAAAAAGGAGGCTCATTATGAACGAAAAGAAAAAAATGTCGCTGGCAGTACAGATCTTCATCGCACTGGTGTTCGGCATCATTGTCGGTATCGCTCTGACCGGACATGCATCCGTCGCGGAAACTTATATCCGTCCTTTCGGTACGATCTTCCTGAACCTGATCAAGTGGATCGTGACTCCGCTGGTGTTCTTCTCCATCATGGCCGGCGTGATCTCGATGCGCGACATCCGGAAGGTCGGAGCGATCGGTGTCCGGACGATCGTCTATTATCTGTGCACTACAGCCTTTGCCATCACGATCGGTCTGGTTCTCGCCAACGCTTTCAAGGGTTTTTTCCCTGTACTGCAGACTACGGACCTTGTATATGAGGCCGCTGAACCTGTCCACTTCATGGATACACTGGTCGGGATCTTCCCTTCCAACTTCGTGGATCCCTTCGTCAAAGCCAATATGCTGCAGATCATCGTAGCCAGCCTGATCATCGGGTTCGCGATTCTTCTGATCACGCCGGAACAGGATTCGGAATTCACAATGGTGACAATGCTGAATGATGTGTTCATGAAGGCAATGGAGATGATCGTAAAGCTCTCCCCGATCGGCGTTTTCTGCCTGATCTGCCCGGTCGTAGCCACGAACGGCCCCTCCGTACTGGGTTCCCTGGCCAAAGTACTTCTTGTGGCGTATCTGGGATATATTCTCCACGCGGTGATCGTATATTCCTTTACAGTCAGTACATTTGCCGGCATGAGCCCGGTCACCTTCTTCAAAAATATGATTCCGGCGATCCTGTTCGCCTTCTCCTCGGCTTCTTCCGTCGGAACGCTTCCGATCAACCTGGAATGTGCCGAGAAACTTGGGGCTGACAAGGATGTCTCTTCCTTTGTACTTCCGCTGGGCGCTACCATCAATATGGACGGAACCGCGATCTATCAGGGTGTATGCTCCATTTTCATCGCCTCCTGCTTCGGCATCTCCCTGACATTCCCGCAGATGCTCACGATCGTGCTGACTGCAACACTGGCTTCGATCGGTACGGCAGGTGTTCCGGGTGCCGGTATGGTCATGCTTGCCATGGTGCTCAGCTCTGTCGGACTTCCTGTGGAGGGCATCGCGCTCGTGGCCGGCGTTGACCGTATCTTCGACATGGGCCGTACTGCCGTCAACATCACCGGTGACACCTCCTGTGCAGTCATCATCTCCGCCATGGAACGCCGCAGGAAGAGCAGAAAGTAATGGATCTCACAGATCCGCTGCAAATATCTCCGTGTGTCTGTCTTCAGTAAGCGGCCGCTTCCCCTCTGCTTGCTCATGCAGGGACGGGTCAATAACCCTCTGTCTCACCAGCAAGAGGGCTTGCCGTGGAACGAGGCTTTTGACTCTGGCATCATTCTATTGAATAGGGAGAAAAAGATATGCTTCATAGGGAGAAAAAGATATGCTTCGAAACAGCCTGACCTATCAGACTTATGTACAGATCCTGAAACGCGAACTGGTGTGTGCAATGGGCTGCACCGAACCGATCGCCCTTGCCTACTGCGCGGCGAAAGCACGCAGCGTTCTTGGCTGTATCCCTGACCGGATCCGGATCGAGGCCAGCGGAAACATCATCAAAAATGTCAAGAGCGTCGTGGTCCCCAACACCTGCGGACGGAAAGGAATCGCGGCAGCTGTCGCTGCCGGCATTCTCGGCGGGGATGAAAATGCGTATCTTCAGGTCATCTCGCAGATGCCGGACCGGGCCAAAGAGCAGCTTCCCGCCTATATCGATAAGACGCCCATTGAGATCGTCCCGCTTGAATCAGACTGCCTGCTGGACATGATCGTCACCGTCTTCCAGGGTTCTTCCTCGGCAAGCGTGCGGATCGCAAATGAGCACACGAACATTGTCCGGATCGAACGGAACGGCCGGGTGCTTTTTGAAAAGGATGTGAATGAAGCAGCGGAACCGGCGGAAGATCTGCCGGATTATGATCTGCTGAAGGTGAAGGATATCTATGACTTTGCCTGTACCTGCGAACCGGAGGATGTCCGGGAGATTCTGGATCGCCAGATCGAAATGAACACAGCGATCTCCCGTGAAGGTCTGCGCCGCGATTACGGGGCAAATATCGGGAAAGTCCTCTTAAAGACCGGGAATGATATCCGCACAAGGGCAAAGGCAAGCGCCGCCGCAGGCTCGGATGCCCGGATGAACGGCTGTGAGCTGCCCGTCGTCATCTGTTCGGGCAGCGGCAATCAGGGAATGACCGCTTCCCTTCCCGTCATCGAATATGCCAAAGAACTTGGCAGCAGCAGGGAAACGCTTTACCGGGCGCTCCTCATTTCCAACCTGATCACGCTGCATGCCAAGAACGGCATCGGAAGGCTGTCCGCCTACTGCGGCGCGGTAAGCGCAGGAGCCGGGGCCGGAGCCGGGATCGCGTTCCTTTACGGCGGCAATGAGACGGACATCTCTCATACAGTCGTCAATGCGCTGGCGATCTCATCCGGGATCGTATGTGACGGCGCCAAATCTTCCTGTGCCGCCAAGATCGCGACGGCTGTGGATACCGGTATCTTCGGATATGAAATGTATAAGAACGGTCAGCAGTTCTATGACGGTGACGGTCTGGTCGTGAAAGGGGTCGAAAACTCCATCGCGAACTTCGGACGCCTCGGAAGGGTCGGAATGCGTGAGACCGACCGGGAGATCATTCTCATGATGACGGATCCCGGACATTGAGACGCAGGAAGGCCACGGATGAGCCACCTCAACCTGTCCCCATGACTCGAATGACCTCCCGGATAATCGGAAAGACCTCCTGGTCTTCGTAAACCAGGAGGTCTTTTTTCTTCGTTATAATTATCTTCGTTATAATACGGAATTGATAAACTCAACGATCATTTCTTTCACTTTTTCCTGATAGAACGGACAGTCTGCGTGATGTGCGCCTTCTACCAGATACAGCTCTGCCTTTCCTCCGTTGGCTGTAAGCGCGTCATGAAGGTAACGGCTCTCCTCACAGGATACGATACCATCCTCTGTGCCGTGGAACATAAGGAACGGCAGCAGGGATCCTTTGCGGATATATCCGGTCAGGTCCGGCATTACAATGCGGTCGCCTTCCATATGGACCTCTTTGGCACAGGTATAGAGGGTGATGGCTGCCTTTACATCGCTGTCGAATTCTTTATACTCTCCGAACTTGAATTCGTCTGTTCCGCTGGTCAGGGCTGTAAGTGCCGCGAAGTAAGCGCCTGCAGATTCTCCCATGACGACCATGCGGTCCGGATCAAGATGAAGTTCCTGCGCATGTGCTTTCAGATAGCGGATTCCCCATTTAATATCTTCCATCGGCATCGGAAAACGCATTCTTGCCGCAGAGCTGTAATCGATGCTGGCAACTGCAAACCCGCGTTTCGCGAACCAGGCAAGTTCCGGAGCCCATACATTTGCATCCGAATGGGTAAAAGCTCCGCCGGTGATCCAGATAATGACCGGGAGTGTCTCATGAGGATCATAATCGAAAAACTGTCTTTCTCTGATCAGACTGAGCTTCAGCGGTCGCCAGGTAGCATCACTCCACTCCGGTCTGTTGCCGAAAATGATCGAGTCTCCATGGCAAATGATCTTTTCTGTCCTGTCCTGTCGAATTGTATGGATCATTTATTCTCTTCCTTTCCCACACGGCCTTCCGGTGAATAGATGCCTTTTTTATGTTTGCGCATATAACGGTCGCAGATCGCTGTGACGATCGGGCAGCACAGGAATGTTACCATGCCGGCTGATACGATCATGGAGGTGGAAAGCTCTACGCTGGCGGCATATGTCGGGTCGACAGCTGCAACTGTCTGCGGAGTAATGGCTGCATTTCCTGCAGTCGTACCGATCGCAGCTCCCATTGCATTTCTCTCCTTCTTCGGCAGGAACAGATTGAACAGGAAGAAGAAGACAAAACCAAGGAGTGTGGACAGAACGCCGAGAAGAAGTCCGGCAACGCCTGCCTGTACAAAAGAGTGGACTGTGATGTTGGCAGTGATCGGGAACATCAGGAAGAACATTACAAATACATGTGTCTTCTTGCAGATCTCACGGAAATCGCTGTCAAAGCTTCCCCAGAGGATACCGATCAGCAGCGGAAGCAGCACGGAGATCACAGACTTGACATTGATGGAGGCAAAACCGGTGGCGCCCAGGGCTACCAGTGTGAAAAACGGACCGTCATTCAGACTCAGGATGGAAATGGCGCCCGTGTCGCTTGCGTCCCCGTATTTACCCGATAAAATAGCATACAGGGAACTGTTGGAATTTGTCAAGGCAGCGATAGCTACCATCGGAGTGATCCCCCAGACTCCGGCAGGACCAAAGATCGCACCGATCAGAACACCGATGCCCAGTCCGACGAAAAATTTGATGGCGGTAAGAATAAAACCTTTGTACAGAGGCATGCCCATCTGACGGATGTTCAGAGACGCTCCGCAGCAGATCAGGAAAACTCCCATCAGGGCGTTGCCGCCTTCAACAAACAAAGCCTGTGTAATGCCGCCGATCCTGAAGACTCCGGGGAAAAGATTATTAACAAGCAGAGAGATCACCAGCGCAACCACCAGCATGCCGCCGGGAATTTTATTCATGCGCTGTAAAATGTGCAGATCCATTGTTTTAGTGTTATCGTTCATAGCTGCTCCCTTCCGTTACTATTCACAGTTTCTGAAATAGAAAAAGAGTCCGCCCCCTCTGGGGCCTCGGACTCTTATCCACTGCCTTCGGCGGCGCTTAAGAAGCGCCGCTG
>CACZZH010000247.1 GCA_902785635.1 uncultured Lachnospiraceae bacterium | reverse complement strand
GCATGACCAGCACATCGTTTCCAAAGTACATGGAGAGCGCCGCCTGTACCTGGGTGTTGTTTTTGATCTGCCTTGCGTGATAAGGGGTCAAGCCCAGCAGGTCATCCTCCGTGAAAATCAGAGCGTCATTTTCAAGCAGGATGTTGACCACCGCCAGTTCATTGGAACCTTCGCACATGATCAGCCGCTTCATTTCTTCAGCACCTTCTTCAGCGCCATGAGGTCTTCGTAGTTCACAGCCGTCCGGAAGGCGTTGTTGTAATACTGCTTGCTCTTGAGCAGCACCGGCCGGATGTTGAAGTCCTCGTACATATTGGTGAGATGGATGTGGCTGTTTGCATTGCAGATCCAGATGTTATCCTGCCTGCCCATCAGGTCAAGCACCTCGCAGTAATGCGTGGTAAAGATCAGGGTCGCGTTGTTCCTGTTCACGCTCTTGTCCTTATAGAGGCTGATCATGTTCTCCACAAGCGTTTTATGGAAATGATTCTCCACCTCATCGATCAGAAGGTCAAAGCCCTCTTTCAGGGATGCCACCATCAGCGTGTAGAGAAGGATGCCCTTTGTCGTACCGCTGGAAAGGAAATAGATCAGCTGCGTATCTGACATGATCCGTTCCCCGTTCCCGATAACGACCCTGTAGTTGTGGTCATCCACCCTGGCCAGTTCCCGGATGTTCTCATCAAAGATGCGGATGACCTTCGCAAGCACATCCATCCCGATATCGTAGTTCTTCAAAGCCCTGAACAGCGTCTGGTAGGTATCGGAACCACCGCTGAAGCTGTCGAAGAAAACCGCCCTTGTCTGTTTCTTTTTCAGGATGAAGAACACCTTGGACGTGTCCTCCGGAAGGTCTCCGAGATCCTGCATCTCCTCATATCCTTCCCGGTCGAAGATCTCCTTCACGTTTGTCTTAAAGTATTCCTTCCGGCAGAGCCGCTCATCCCGGAAGACAGCCTGGTTCCCCATCGTCTTTCCTGACGACAGCGCCGTCTCATACAGATACAGGAAACCATCGTGATAAAAGGTTAACTCAAGCTGCGCACCATCATAGCTGTAGTGCTTACCCTCCAGCCGGAATTCCCCAAGGATGGAATACGCACAGTCGAGCAGTTCAATTGCTGTCGTTTTCCCTGATGCGTTCTTCCCGATAAATGCGGCCGTATTGAACGCATGCAGATCAGGAGCGATCTCCTGGAGCTCGTACTCCTTATCCTCCGCAGTCTTTTTCGATTTCGAAGTAAGGTCAATTGTAAAGCCGTCGCAACAGTTTTTGAAATGGCTCGCCTTTACTCTAAGCAATTTCATCTTTTCAACCTCCGTTCGATCTGTCATTATTCTACCGTAGGAATCCGGTTTAATCAAGAATTTTGCTTGAAATCGTTTATCGCTTTCGGAGCCAAATCACAGCAATAAAGCAGAGCAGCACAGGAAGCCGCTGCGGCGCGCCGGTATCATGAAGGATTACGGCCAAAGAGAGGCCGTTAAGCCCCTCAGTGGCCGCCGTGTGCGCTGTATCAGCGGGATGCAAGGCAGTCGATGATGCGGCGCGTGGAACCGCTGTCTACATGGCCGTCCTTCCAGAAAGCTATCTGGAATTCGCCGTCGATGCCTGGAAGCACCAATTCGTAGGTGACCGCATTGTATCCGCCGGCGTTGCACTGTTCCACCGCCCTGAGGTAAAAGTCCATGTTGACCGGCTCGGTCGTGCCGTCCGGTGCCTTGATGCGTGCGCCGTTGTTGTTAAGGCTTGCGATGTGCCTTTCTGCTGTCAGGTTGATGTTCATCATGGGGATGCCCTCCTTATTGAGCTTTCTTCATTCCATCGGCTTTGCCGAGGAGGTAGGCCTTCTCAAGCATCGCCTGGATGGCGTTGATGCTGACTTCCGGAAAATCCTCGCTGTCGTTGTTCCTTTCCTCAATGTCGCCCCGCAGTTCAAGGCTGTAGTCGGCGGCCATCGCGATCTGCTCCAGCACCCTCAGAGTCCTCTTGGTGATGCCCTTTAATCCTCCTGCTCTCTGATGCATATGAGGTTTTTCAGGTTGTAATCCCGCCAGATGTTGCACAGCATGTTTCGGAACACCCTGCCAAAGTAGGTGGAAGAGCATCCTTTTCCTCCGCTCCAGTTGCCCTGGCTGATGACCTGCCAGTCGATGTGTTTCCCTCCTGCACCAGATCCTCCAGACTGTAGGTTTCCATTTTGTTCATGTACATGGCCGCCTCGTGCAGGATCACCGGGCGGAGATTCCTGAAAAGCTGCTCGTAGGCGATTTCTTCTCCTGCGCTGATGCGGTCGACCAGTTCTTCGTTGGTAAGGTTTATGTAGGTGTTCATCGTAGCTCATGCTCCTTTCGCTGTTTCAGGGCTTTGTTTCCCTCTGTGGCGCGTTGCCATCTCCTGTGCGGTAGGTCGATGTTACCGTCATATCGGGAGAATAGCCACGTTTATCTGAGCCATAAACCACACAATCTTTCAGGGCTGTGTTTGTGCGTTTTATCAGGCATAGGGGAGAGCCGTAAAAGCCCTCCGCCTGCACCCCGTAAAAGCAGAAGCAAACAGGCATCCGCCCACAGGAGATAAGCCCCTCTCCCATGGACGAAAAACCCATTGCTTATTGATCTGTTCTATCTTCATCACTGCCAGTTCCTTTGCTGTTTTCCAGCATTGATCCAATATGCGCTCCGAGCCTGTGTTCGTACACTGCCAGTAAATTGGCAACCAATCCGGCAGATGATAATCCATATGTTATTCCTCCCTTTACCGAATTGTACCGCAATTTCTTTCTGGCGCTAACTTAATATACAAAAAAGAGCATTCTGTTTTGGAATGCTCTTCATCTTTTCAATATGGCGTCGGTAATCTTGCACGTCATTTGTTTAGGAACTTACAAAATAAAACGGAAGCTTCCAGTCAAGGAAGCTTCCGTGTCTTATTCCATTCTCTTTCTGAAAAGTCCGATACCTGCCACGCTGATTAATGCGATGACTGCATACAAAAGAGGATTCTGCGCATCTCCGGTCTGCGGAAGGTTTCCAGCACTTGTCTCTGCTCCGATAATGGTAAACGACGTTTCCGCATTGCCGTCATCAAAAACAACTTTCAGTTTATGCTCTCCAATGCTTAGGGTTTCAAGATATGTCGGCTTCAGATTAATAATCACGCTGCCCTGCTTGGCCTCATACTTGTTTTTATCAACCGGTTTTCCGTCCACCTGAATCCCAGTAAACTTGTTAAAGGTTTCCCCGTCATTTCCGGAACTCTTTATGCGGAACGACAAATTCCCGCCGCTTTCTTTTTGCCAGATCCCCTGAGCGCCTGATACTAGGAGTAGCTGCTTTTCGCCTCTGCGATCGATGCCTTTGTATCCGTGGCCGCCGTCTTCTCCACCGCATCCGAAACCGTGATGATCGTATTCGCAGTCGGCTTCAGCGAAAATGTATTTGTTTCAGATGAGAAGATGACAGATTGAGCGTAAAAGCAGGGCGGACACCAAGCGTGGATCCCACGAGGTAGCCATCGTCGTGCACGTAATCGGAAGCGCCGAGCACGCACGCCGCACGGTCATCGCTGATACCCTGCGAGCCTCTCTGTATCTCCTGTTTGAGGAAAGCTTCCCGGCGTAACTGCAGCCACTGTAAATCCTTACCTCCACGGTCATTCCGGCCTTGAAGACCACCTCGCAGCCATCATCCTTCACGGCCATCGTGTCCAGATACCGGATGACCAGGTCATTGTTGAAAGCCGCCATTCGCTCTTCTGTCCGTTCATCAGGCAGCAAAAAAGAGACAGAGCTAATTCCCTGTCTCCATAAACTGATCGCCCTCAAACGAAATCAGCGATCTTCCTTTCTTCTCGCGGACAGGAGAAGGAACACAACCGCTCCGATCCCAAGGATCATCAGTGTCAGCCACAGCGCCGGATTCGCACCGTCCCCGGTCTTGGGCAGCGGTACGGGTGTGACCGTCGGTGATGGGTC
>CACZZH010000246.1 GCA_902785635.1 uncultured Lachnospiraceae bacterium | reverse complement strand
CTCCATCGATTCTTGCCGCTTCATATACTTCTTCAGGAAGTCCCTGAATCGAAGAGGTATAGATCATAACCGCATATCCAATATTGCCCCAGATGGTCATGATCATAATCGCCGGCAGCGCCCAGTGCGGATCCCCCAGCCATTGCGGCGGGTTTTTCCACCCCAATAATTCAACAAGCTGTGTGAAAGGCCCCCAAGGGGAATACATCATCACCCAGATAATTGACACTGCTACGACGTTAGAGATATATGGCATAAACATAGCAAACCGTATCGGAAGCTTTGCATAGCAGTACTTGTCAATCAGAACAGCAAGTATAAGTGAAAAAACAATCGTGCACGGAACTACCACAATGGCAAATTCAATGGTATTGATAAGGGACGTGATGAACCAGTTGTCTGACCACATATCAATGTAATTCTTAATGCCCACCCAGTTAAAATTGCCGAATCCCTTGGTATAGTCCCAGTCTGTAAAGCTTATAATCAAAGAGTAGATCATTGGTATAAGCGTAAACTGAATATTCCGGGCTCCGGGTACCACCAATCCGCGATAGGATACCGGCAAACCGGGCTATGATACCGCTGTGTTTTCAATAGACAATCCGCAGAAGCGTACTTTTCGTCCGCTAATGATACCGTCCCACCATAGAATGATATCAGGCAAACTGTGCCTGTATTCTATGAAAGGAGGCCTATCGTATGGCCAAACGTATCAATGTAAAGCTCATCATGGATCTGAGTGCTGGCGGGTTGACACAAAATGAGATCGCAAACTCCCGGCACTTCTCCAAGACCTCAGTGAGCCTTGTTCTCAAAACAGCAAGGGAACTGAACGTCACCGCTGCTGACCTGCAGGAGATGACACCAGAGGAAGCCTACCGGCTGTTCTTCCCGGAAAAGCTGTCCGCTGATCAAATCTACGAACTGCCGGACTACGAGTATGTTCACGAAGAACTGAAGCGGGTCGGCGTCACACTCAAACTCCTCTGGGAGGAGTACAGGGATAAATGCCTTGCCAAAGGTAACATCCCGGTCGGAAAAACAAAGTTCTGTGATGACTACAACAAGTACTGCGATGAGGCTGCGATCAGCGGCCACTTCGAGCACAAACCCGGACAGCGCTGTGAAGTGGACTGGAGCGGTCCCACGATGAAGATCGTCAAGGCCGACGGTGAAGAGATAAAGGTCTATCTCTTTGTGTCCTGCCTGTCCTACAGCCGGTACGCTTATGTCGAACCTACGCTGGACATGAAGATGGACACCTGGATCAGGTGCAACATCCATATGTACGAGCACTTCGGCGGCGTTCCCACAAGGACCGTCTGCGATAACCTCAAGACCGGTGTAGTAAAGCATCCAAAAGACGGTGAGATCATACTCACAGACGCCTACGAGGCCATGGGAAACCACTACATCACAGCGATCATGCCCGCGGGCGTTAAAAAGCCCAAGCAGAAACCAGGCGCGGAAGGGACTGTTGGGAACATCGCGACCGCCATCATTGCCAAACTCAGGAACCGGACCTTCCGAGATTTTCCGAGTCTGGAGAAAGCGGTAGGTGAGGCGCTCAGGGCTTACAACGCCGCTCCATTTGAAAAACGTGCCGGCAGCCGGCTGGAAGTCTGGGAAGAGGAAAAAGCCTACCTCCGCACGCTTCCTGCTGTCCCGTATGAGATCGCCTCATGGGAATTCCACCGGAAGGTATACCCAAACTGCCACGCAACGCTGAAAAAGAACTTTTACTCCGTGCCGTATACTTACCGCGGCAAGTACGTTGACATCCGCTATACGGAAAAGCTCGTGGAGATCTATTACGATCACCAGCGGGTCGCGTCCCACCCGGTCTTCCCGGCGTACGTTGAAAACCGTTATCGGACAGAGCCCTCACACATGCCGGACTACTTCAATGAGCCGGAGATGAATGATGCCAGGATGCTGTCCTGGGCAGCCACAATCGGGCCGTACACGAATGATGTCATTGCAAGAGTGTTCCGCAGCGTCCAGATCAAGGAGCAGGGTTATAATGCCGCCCTGGCTATCCTCCGGTTGTCTAAAGGGTATCCGAAGGAGCGGTTCGAAACCGCCTGCCGCATCGCCCTTGAACAGGCATCCTCTCCGCGCTACCGTCTGATCCAGGCCATCCTTATCAATAACCGGGACATCGTCCGCAGGGAACAGGAGGCGATCCCTAAAGAGAACAGCCAGGTAAAAGAGAAATCCGGTGCCTTCATCAGGGGAGCCGCCTACTACGGGGGAGGTGATCAGGATGCTGAATGAGGAATCCCGCCGTAAGATACGCGAACTCAAGCTGGATGAACTCGTCGATATCCTTGACGACCAGGAACGCCGCCTGGATGTTTACGCGTCCATGTCCTTTGACGACCGGCTGTCGCTGGCAATTGATGAGCTCTACTATCAGAAGAACAGCAAACGGTCCAAACGGCTGATCAGCTCAGCAAAGCTCAGATATCCTGACGCCGACATCAACACGCTGATCCTTGAACCAAGAGGGCTCAGCAAACCTCGTATGATCGCACTGGCGGCAGAATCCTACCTGATGGATGCACGCAACATCATCATCAACGGTTACACCGGCGCCGGAAAGACCTACCTTTCCTGTGCCATTGCCAAAGAAGCATGCCGGAGGCTTCACAAAACCAGATATGTCCGAATGCCGAAGATGCTGGAAGAATTCAATCTGGCGACCCAGACAGGATCCGGCATCAGCAAGCTTGTTAAACGGTACAGCACCTACCATTTGCTCATCGTGGATGAATGGTTGGTAGAGATTCCTTCGGATATGGAGGTGAAATACCTTCTGGAGATCTTTGAGATCCGCTACGATCTCTACTCGACAATCTTCTGTACCCAGTACAAACAGTCCGAATGGCATCCCCGCCTTGGCGGCGGCGTCATGGCGGATGCGATCATGGACCGGATCGTACACAATGCCGACACTGTTGATCTTGGCAAGGTCAACATGCGGGAACTGTTAGCACGTAAACAGGGCTGACGCACCCGGGAAAGGATACCTTCGGTATCCAACTGCGGATCAGCAGTATCATTGTTGCGGAACGATGGTACCGCTGCCGCGGTACCCCGGTCTTTTCAGGCCGGAATATTCACGTAAACAGAGTGACGCCTACGATATTTGGCAAAATAAATGCATAACCAGTTAAGTTTTGTTTTAACTGCCTTTTTTTATGCGCTTTCATTTGATTCATACTATCCCGCTTTTTGTTTCAGATGGCAGGGGAGCATAACTATCAGCTCCTCTACCATCTCACGCTATTATTTGCTTTTACTGCTGAAGGATTTTATCAGCTGCAATTTTGGCGTTCTTCATGCCCGCTTCTGTGGATTCCTGCCCAATGAGTATTTTTTCAACCTCGTCTGTCAGGCATTTTTTCACTTCCGAAATATGATTAGTGATCGAAGGCACGGCATAATTATCAGCCGGTTTAATCAGAACATTTTCTGTCGTATCAGCATCCAGCAGGTTCTCGGCACCATCAAGAAACGCTTTGGTAACAACGGAACTGTCATAGGTATTATATGCAGGAACACGTCCGCCCTTTGCCACTTCGAGCATTCCCTCCGAGGCATACCATTTCGCGAACTCCCATGCTTCCTTGATATGCTCCGATTTAGGATTAATGCAAAGCAGATCGCCATATCCGCCCTGCGTGTATTTCCTCTGGCCTTCCGCCACTACAGGATACGGTGCGAAGGCGGTTTCAAAGTCGTGCGGATAGGTCGCTGTGTCCTTGATGCTTCTGATCATCCATGGTCCGACTGTCATGGCACATTTTCCAGTCAGAAACATACCTTCCTGTGACAGCTTCTGCGTGACCGAATCCGTGTGCGTGGGTGATGTGCCATCAACGTTCATCATGGTGTTGACGAGATCGATCGCTTCTGAAACTGCTTCTTCTATCGTGAGCTCTTTCTTCTCGCCTTCTCTTCTCAGCATATATTCAACTTTTCCTTCAATAAGAAAT
>CACZZH010000245.1 GCA_902785635.1 uncultured Lachnospiraceae bacterium | reverse complement strand
ATCGCCCTTACCCTCGGACGCTACAGCAGGCAGCTCCTCGCCGGACCGGATATCGTATCCCGGGGCTTTGTATACGTCCGGGAATCAGAAGATCTTCTGGAAGAAGCCCGCAGCGTAGTTGAGGATGCTGTCCTGAATTCTCTGGAAAGCCGCGGCTGCGACTGGAACCGGATCAAGGGATCCATACGGGATTCTCTTGGCGATTTCCTGTGGAAGAGAACGAAACGCAGCCCGATGATCCTCCCGGTGATCATGGAAGTTGAAGATTAGGAGACAGGTTTAGCTATGGTAGAGATCCCGAATAATATCCGTTCAAAACTGGACGAACTGACTGACGCCATCCGAACCAGTGAGATTTACAGACGATATGAGCACTGCCGGAAAGAGATCACCTCTAATCCGGAGGTGTTTGCAACGATGGACAAATTCCGGCATGAGAATTTTGCCCTGAATATTCGTACGGAAAGCGGAAGCGGTCTTGAACCGGAAGTCCGTTCCATGCTGCTTGACCGATTTTCGGTCCATACGAACCCCCTGATCGGAGAGTATCTGGATGCAGAGCTGGAAATATGTCTGCTTCTGCGGGAAGTATTTGAACAGCTCGGTCTGCTTGCCGAATTGAATCTGGACGGTTTTTCCGATCTGCTTTAGCATTTTTAAAAGGGGAGTTTCTAATTCTATGGATAAAGAGAGACTGTCAGCATTCATCAATGCATTTGATACAGACCGGGATCCGAAGCTTGCTTCCCTGGAAAAGAGATCTGTTTCCGGAGGGATCCCGATCATACGTCATGAAATGATCAGTTTTCTTCAAGTAATTCTCGAAATTCAAAAGCCCGGGCGCATCCTGGAAGTGGGAACCGCGACCGGGTTTTCTGCTTTGGTAATGGCATCCTTTGCCCCGGATACCTGCCAGATCACAACGATCGAAAAAGATGAGGAACGTATTGCTGCTGCCCGGAAGAACTTTTCCGAATTTCAGGTCCGGGATCGGATCTGCCTGATTCCCGGAGATGCCCGGGACATACTTGAGAGACTTTCCGAAGCATCCGGTTCTGTCAGGGCATATGATCTTGTGTTCATGGATGCCGCAAAGGCACAGTACATTCATTTTCTGCCGTTTATAAAAAAGCTTCTTGCTCCGGGAGGACTCCTTGTATCCGACAATGTCCTTCAGGAGGGTGATCTGCTGGAATCAAAATATCTGATCTCACGAAGAGACCGTACGATCTATAAGCGGATGCGGGAATATCTCTTTGCATTGAAGCATGATCCGGATCTGACTACGAGCATCATACCGATCGCCGACGGAGTCGCACTGAGCCGGATGAAGGATAACGCCGTCCTGTGACCTGAATTCCCGAGGCCGCATGTAAAACGGGCCAGTTGGAGGAAAAAAATGAAAAAACCCGAACTTCTTATCCCTGCCAGCAGTCTGGAGGTATTGAAAACAGCCGTTATATTCGGTGCGGACGCAGTTTATATCGGCGGAGAGGCATTCGGACTCCGCGCAAAAGCAAAAAATTTTTCCATGGAGGAGATGCGGGAGGGCATTGCCTTTGCCCATGCAAATCATGTAAAGGTATATGTGACAGCGAATATTCTGGCACATAACGGGGATCTTTCCGGGATCCGGGAGTATTTTCGGGAACTTCTCGCAATGGAACCTGATCGTCCGGATGCGCTGATCATTTCCGATCCGGGAGTATTTCAGATCGCAAAAGAGGTATGTCCCCAGATCGATATTCATATCAGTACGCAGGCGAATAATGTCAATTACCAGACATTTCGTTTCTGGCACAGTCTTGGCGCCAGAAGAGTGGTGAGCGGAAGAGAACTGTCCCTGGAAGAATTAAAGGAGATCCGTGCAAACATACCGGAAGATCTGGAGATCGAAACATTCGTGCACGGTGCCATGTGCATTTCCTACAGCGGCCGCTGCCTGTTGAGCAATTTTCTCACAGGACGGGATGCAAACCGCGGAGCATGCACACACCCCTGCAGATGGAAGTATTCTTTAATGGAAGAAACTCGTCCGGGTGAATACTTTCCGATAGAAGAAAATGAACGCGGAACATACATATTCAACTCAAAAGATCTGTGTATGATCGAACATATACCAGATCTGCTTCAAGCCGGAATCAACAGCTTTAAGATCGAAGGACGTATGAAAACGGCTCTTTATGTCGCTACCGTAGCCAGAACATATCGAAAGGCGATCGATGACTGTTTTTCCGATCCGGCTCTCTATGAGAAAAATATGGACTGGTATCGTCAGCAGATCGCCAGCTGCACATACAGGCAGTTTACAACCGGCTTCTTTTACGGAAAACCCGGACAGGATGCACAGATCTATGACAGCAATACCTATATCAAAGAATACACTTATATCGGAATCGTGGAAGAGTGTGACCGTGAAGGGTTTATCCGGATCTGGCAGAGAAATAAATTTTCCGTCGGAGAAAATCTCGAGATCATGAAGCCAGGCGGAGAAAACATTCCCGCAGAAGTTCTGGAGATCCGGGACCGGGAGGGAAATCCCATGGAAAGTGCCCCTCATCCAAATCAGGAACTCTATGTCCGTCTGTCGCAGCAGCCATGCGGGCAGGATCTTCTGCGCAGGAAAGAGCAGGTATAACGATATTCGCAGCATTGACATCCTTCTTAAATTCTGCTATATACAATATGTGGGTATATTAAGACGGTGAGAGCATTTTAAATAATGTTCAGTAAAGTTGTCACAGCCGCGATCTGCGGCGTTGAGGCAGTAAAAGTATCCGTCGAGGCAGATGTGAGCGACGGACTGCCCATGCTGTCAATGGTAGGCTTCCTGGCGTCCGAGGTACGCGAATCCCAGGATCGCGTGCGAACCGCGCTTCGAAATACCGGATACCATATGCCGGCAAAACGCATAACCATCAACCTGGCTCCTGCAGATCTTCGCAAATCCGGTTCCGGTTTCGATCTTCCCATTGCGGTCAGTATTCTGGAAGCAATGGGAGAGCTCGACCCTTCATCGACAGAAGGGTGTTTTCTTACGGGAGAACTCAGCCTGAACGGTTCTTTGTGCAGGGTGCGCGGTGTGATCGAAATGCTTTCAAAAGCAAGATCCTTCGGATGCAGCTGCTGTATCGTACCGGAAACCAATCTGATCGAAGGTTCCGTACTTTCCGGAATCGATGTATACGGAGCGAATTCCCTGCAGGAAGTAGTGGATTTCTTACGCGGAGAGCGGTCTCTGCGGACAATGAAAGCGGATATTGACAGGATCCGTGCAGATCAGCAGCAGAGGGATCTTCCTGATTTTGCCGATCTCAAAGGCCAGCCGGCCCTTCGAAGGGCAGCGGAGATCGCAGCGGCAGGAATGCACAACCTGTTGCTGATCGGCCCGACGGGATCCGGAAAGACGATGCTCGCCAGGCGGCTTCCTTCCATTATGCCCGGTACGACATTGGAGGAAGCTCTGGAGATCACCAGGATCTATTCCGTCGCGGGAGAGCTGCCGGAGGACGAAGGCCTGATCACTATCCGTCCCTTCCGTGCACCGCATCACACGGTGACTACTTCCGCCCTGACCGGCGGCGGGATCAATCCCCGTCCCGGCGAAGTCAGTCTCGCGCACAGAGGTGTTCTCTTTCTGGATGAACTGCCGGAATTTCAGCAGGAAACACTGGAAACTCTCAGGCAGCCCCTTGAAGAGGGTGAGATCGCGATCTCCCGTCTGGCGGGAATGTACCGGTTTCCTGCAGACTTTATGTTATGTGCTGCGATGAACGTTAGGAGTCTCTAACCCATACCTTTTTGTATCAGGGATATAGTCGTAATTACAGGGTAACGGTTGGAGTAACCCTATCCTATGTAAACCGCATCACTAAGGGCCGGGAGCAGATCGTCAATAAGACCTTTGTAAAGATGATGGACGAGCTCGGCTATGATGTGGAGCTAACATATAAGAAAAAAGCAGCCGATTGAGGTTGCGGCAATCGGGATTTGGCGATGTAGATTAAC
>CACZZH010000244.1 GCA_902785635.1 uncultured Lachnospiraceae bacterium | reverse complement strand
AAGGATACGTTGCCGACCTTCGTTTCAGCATGCTTCTGGATGGTTTCCTTTACGGCTTCATCCACGTCCCACCAGTACCGGACGATGTGCGGATTCGATTCCCGCCACATGGTTACCAGCGGCTGAAGCTCGTCTTCAGAGAGCCCCATTTCAATGGCTCCCATGGCTTTCAGGGCACCAACGCTGCCGCCGTAACCCAAAGCCAACTCGGCGATTTTGCCTTTCTGGCGGAGGTGCGAATTCTGACCGTGCTTCTCAACCGGCACTTTGAACATCTGGCTGGCGGAGGCACAGTAAATGTCACCGCCGGTGCGGAAAACTTCTGCCCGCCACTTCTCACCGGCAAGGTGGCTGAGTACCCTGGCTTCGATCGCGGAAAAGTCCGAAACGATGAACTTGTACCCGGGACGGGGGATGAAAGCGGTGCGGATCAATTCCGAAAGGACTCCTGGTACAGAATCATACAGCATATCCAGCATGTCAAAGTCGCCCTGTTTCATGAGATCCCGTGCCTGCTCCAAGTCGGGCATGTGGTTTTGCGGCAGGTTCTGCAACTGGATTAGTCGCCCGGCCCAGCGGCCAGTTCGATTCGCACCGTAAAACTGATAAAGCCCGTGGCAGCGGCCATCGAAGCAGACACAGTTCTGCATGGCTTCGTATTTCCGGACAGAGCTTTTTGCCAGCTGCAGCCGGAGCTCCAGTACCTCAGATAGATCCTCAGGTGCTGTCTGAATCAGCGCCTTCACATCCTTCTTCCCGAGGCTTTCCGTTTCCAATCCGTTCTCGGCCAGGTAATCCTTCATTTGCATGACGGAATTCGGATTCGACAACCCAGTGATCTGCTGCAGGCGGGCAGTCAGGCTGCATTTGGAGATCTCATCAATCCGGAGCGCCTGCGATACCATTTCCTGATCTATCATGATTCCCCGATCGTTGATTTCCTGATCCAGATGGTATTCTTCCCAGAGAGAATCCGGAACCGGATACTTGCTGAGCCGTTCCTGAATCTGCAGTTCCACCTGAACGTCGCGGGCGTTGTACTTCTTGAACAACTCCCACTTCTCCGGTGCATGGTAAGGCAGGTTCCACGTGCGTCCGCCGTTCGCCTTCGTTGGTTTGCAGGGGCAGCAGAAGTATTTGATCAGTTCTTTGCCTTCCTTCAGTTTCTGCTCTTCAAACCCCAGCACAGCGCCGACGCGATCCAGCCCCAGTGGCAGCCCGTTGTAAGCTGCCCATACCAGGGTACACTTCCATCCGGCGGGGTCCAGGTATTCCTGAACCGGATCACCTTCAGCACCATAGGATTTGAAGTGCTCCGGGTGATAACGCTTCAGCCACTCGGAAAGACAGATTCTTTCGAAGGAAGCATTGTAAGCAAATTTCGTCACATTGTTATCCGACAGCGCAGCCAGAATCTCATCCGGGATGGTGCCGTTATTAGCAAGATCATATACCTCGACTGGGCCATGGTTCACTGAAACACCAAAGAGAAGGATGTCGAATTCAGGATCTTCAGCGTAACGGTACAGCCCAGCCTTTGAAATATCAGCACCGGAGCGGGTTTCGAGATCGATACTGAGTGTTTTTATGTCCATTTAATCAACTCCAATACGCAAAAAAGTGGGGTGACGGAATGCTCCGCCACCCGGATGTGTTTTACTCGACCACTGCGTCGACTTTGTTTTTCTTTTCCTTCCGATGCTTGATGATCGCTTTGATGATCTGAACAACGCCTTCACCGAGAAGCGCACCGAGTGTAACACCAATGAACCCGGCGAATCCGTATACGATAATCATGTTGGCAAAATCTTGAAGGGTGATAGTAGTAGCATCCATTGTCATATACCTCTTTTCTCATTAAATCATGCGGGGTGACGAGTGTTATACCCGCCACCCCAGTGAATAAATCAGGACAGGAAGTCTTCGTCGTCATCGTCGTCGGCGAAGTCATCCTCAGCGCGGCTGTGTCCGCCCAGGGGCGTACCGTCGGCCAGTTTCTGGATGTTATTCAGACCGCAGGCGATGCCGCGATTACCGTTGGAGTTGAAGGCGTAGAAGTTGATGCTCGCCCTGCCGATGATGCCGGAGTACAGTTCCGAAGTGTCCAGGATCGGCTGGCGGTCAGCGTCAACCACACCGGGCTTCGTAGTGCTGTTGGCATTCACGAAGTAGCAGCTCTTGTAGGCTTCGTCACCCTTGCGATCCTTGTCGCCATCGCGCAGCGGCGTCTTCAGGTCTTCCAGTGCCGGGACAACCTTGCTGTTGCCCTTCAGCTTGGATTGGCCTTCCTCATAAGCGGCCTGGATGGCGGCCTTGATCTTCTCGATGGTCGCCGTGTCGCTCTTCGGGATGATGATGCTTACCGAATACTTCGGGGTACCTCCGCCCAGCGGGGTCTTCGGTTCGTTGACGTTCAGGTAGGACATAACACACTTTTTGCCGGTGATGACCTTGGTGGGATTATTGACTACAGTACTCATAATTGATTTACTCTCCTTCATTAAAATCATTTGCTGCGGAACTGAACTCGGGACGCTTATCAGTCTCCGGTACCAGAACCGGTTTTCCAGTGGGCTTTACGATCAGCCCTTGTAACAACTCGTCAAACCGCTTTTTACCTAGCTGCTTGGTCATTGCGGTTATCCCCAGCAGCTTATGTTCGTAAGGTTCGTATCCGGCTTCCGATACGACCTTGGCAACCTCCGCTTCATCGCGGTATTTCCGATTGCTTTTGCCTTCAACCAGTTTGAACCCGGGGTATTTTGTGCCGGACAACGCTTGCTCAAGAGCGAATGTTTTGATGTCTTCGGCCCAGGACACCAGGGAATCAATCTGGGGCAAGATTGCTGCTATTTCAGCCGTGTCCAATGTGGGCGGATCCGCAAAATCGTATGCGGCCAGCGCCATGTTGTAGTTGGCTCTTTCGCGGCAGACTGCCTTGACCTTACAGAATGTGCAGTGGTCACCAGCACAGAAGTCGCCTTCGCCGACATAGGCGAGTTTAGCGATCGGGGCCAGTGTTCCGTCTGCCCAGTTCAGCAGGTCTTCCTTCGTCATTTCGAATGTGTCCACATTGTCCCGGCGCGGCTGGAAGATCGAAAGCCTGATCCGACGAATGTCGTACAGATCACCGAACGTGTCCAGGGCACCTAAGGCATAGCACTTCAGCTGGCTGTTCCCGGTTCCATCCTCACCAGATGCGCTGACCAGCACGCCGACTCCATATTTGAAATCTACGATGTGCAGCAGATCATCGGCGACGATGACACAGTCTCCGGTTCCGAAACCATGCTCGACCCATTTGGAAAAATCCAGCGTCTGCTCAACACAGACCAGCGGGTCAGGGCAGAGTTCCTTTGCCTGAGCGACCTGCTCCATGACGAATGCGGTGTAGGCTTCTGCCGCCTCCTGCATTTCACCGTCATACCAGGTCAGGTCGCCTGTGGGATCGCGGGTGTTCCTGCCGAGTGCTTTCTCCACCAGATACTGGCAGAGAGCGTGGGCATCCGTGCCTTGCTGCGCGTATGGGCTGCCTTGGTCTTCCATCTGAGCGCACAGCTTGGCTGAAGGTGGGCATTTTAGCCATCGTTCACTGGCCGAAGCGGATAGGTATGCATGACTAGGCATTACCAATCCCCTCAGCTTTCTTCACGATTTCAGCCAACTTGCCCGGGTCCTTGACATCAGAAAGCTGACTTACGCCGAACTCGGCGAGAAGCGCTTTAACCTCAGCCCTGAACCCTGCCCTGGACTTTTCCGCGAGAACCGCCCGGGTCTCTTCGTAAGTGCGCGTTTCAGTGGGCGCTGCTTCCGTAGGTGCCTGAACCTGTTCGACAGCGGGTTCGTCCTGTGTGTTCTCCGGAGCCTTTGAACCTTCGAGCCGAGCGGCGAGATCCGCCACGTCAGCGCTCAGCTTCTTCAGCCCCTCAACCAGAACCGTCTTGTCTTGCTTTGTCACTGGGATTTCCTCCTTTCCTGTCGTTCTCGACCACCTACGCCCAGAACCGGTGCAGTTTTATAACAGAACTTCAAAAATATTTTTCTGATGTT
>CACZZH010000243.1 GCA_902785635.1 uncultured Lachnospiraceae bacterium | reverse complement strand
TTATTCTTCATCGCGAGCTTGAACTACACGATGAAGACAAGTTTGTTGCTACGCGCGTATCCCATGACTGAAGTCACGGGTATTGCGCGATGAAGAATAAAACTACTTGCTTTTAACCAACGGCTTTAGTACAATATACCCAGTGGGCTCTTTTGTTGCATAGACATTTCAGCCCTGGCGAATACAAGTATTGGAGGAAATTTGGTATGAATGTTTACAAGACAGAGAAGATCCGTAACGTTGCGCTTCTCGGACACGGCGGCGCCGGAAAGACCAGCCTGGTGGAGGCGATGGCTTTTCTGACAGGGATCACCAGCAGAATGGGCAATGTTGCTGACGGAACTACGATCAGCGATTTCGATAAAGAAGAGCAGAAGAGAAAGTTTTCAATCAGCACTTCCCTGATTCCGATCGTAAAGGGCGATACCAAGATCAATATCCTGGATGCACCGGGTTACTTTGACTTTGTAGGCGAAGCTGAGGAAGCTGCTGTGGCAGCGGACGCGGCTGTGATCGTTGTAAACGGCAAGAGCGATATCGAAGTAGGTACCATGAAGTCATGGACGCTCTGCGACCGGTTCAGTCTGCCCAGGATCCTTTATGCTTCCAACATGGATTATGACCATGCCAATTACGGAAAACTGATCGATGAGCTGAAGGAACTGTACGGCACCAAGATCACTCCTGTGCATATTCCGATCCGCGCAAATGACAAGCTTACCGGATTTGTGGATGTTGTCAGCAAAAAGGCTTACAGCTATGCCGATAAAGGTGCTGTGAAAGAGATTCCGGTCCCGGGAGATCTCGAGGATACTCTGGAAGATTATTACAACACGCTGATGGAAGCCGTAGCTGAGACGGATGAAGAGCTGATGGACCGTTTCTTTGAAGGCGATGAGTTTACTCCCGAAGAGATCATCGGGGCTCTTCGCGCCAGTGTTGCGGACTGCTCAATCGTTCCGGTAATGGTAGGCTCCAGCATCAATCTGCAGGGCGTTTCCACTCTGATCGACAACATTATCGGTTTCTTCCCGAATCCTTCCGAGAGAGAGCTCTCCGGCACGGATCTGAAGAGCAATGCTGCATTTGAAGCGAACTATGATGAGAAGAAGGCAGAGAAATCCGCATTTATCTTCAAATCCATCGTAGACCCGTTCATTGGTAAATATTCCCTGCTGAAGGTCGCTTCCGGCGTGATCACATCGGATGATACCCTTTACAGCGCGGATCTTGAGACGGAAGTACGTGTCAGCAAGCTGTATGTATTCCAGGGAAGCAAGCCTCTGGAAGTCAAGGAACTGCATGCCGGCGACATCGGCGCGATCGGCAAGCTTGACTGTGCGACGGGCGATACCCTGTCCACCAAGGCAGCTCCCGTACGTTTCGAAAAGCCGCAGTTCTCCGTACCGTATACCTACAAGAGATATATCGCAAAGAATAAGGGTGATGATGATAAGATCTCCTCTGCTCTGGCAAAACTTGCCCAGGAAGACATGACCATGCGTGCTGTCAACGACAGTGAGAACCGTCAGTCCCTGATCTACGGCATGGGCGACCAGCATCTGGATATCATCGTCAGCAAGCTGCTTACCAAGTACAAAGTAGAAGTCGAGCTCGACAAACCGCGTGTTGCTTTCCGCGAGACTCTGCGCAAGAACGCTGACGTGGATTCCAAGTACAAGAAGCAGTCCGGCGGACATGGTCAGTACGGTCATGTTAAGATGAAATTCGAGCCCTCCGGTGATCTGGAGAATCCGTACGTATTTGAACAGATCGTTGTCGGCGGTGCTGTGCCGAAGAACTACTTCCCGGCTGTAGAAAAAGGTATTCAGGATTCTGTGGTGAAGGGACCCCTTGCCGGTTATCCGGTAGTAGGCGTGAAAGCGGTTCTGTACGATGGATCCTACCATCCGGTAGACTCCTCTGAAATGGCATTCAAGACCGCTGCAAGCCAGGCTTTCAAGAAGGGCTTTATGGAGGCTTCCCCGGTACTGCTTGAGCCGATCGCTTCCATGAAGGTCACGGTTCCGGACAAGTTCACCGGTGATGTAATGGGCGATCTGAATAAGCGCCGCGGCCGCGTGCTTGGCATGAATCCGGATCATCACGGCAATACCATCGTTGAGGCGGATGTTCCGATGTCCGAACTGTACGGCTATTCCACACAGCTTCGCTCCATGACGGGCGGTGCCGGTGATTTCGCTTATGAGTTCGCACGTTATGAGCAGGCTCCGGCGGATGTACAGGAGAGGGAAGTAAAGGCACGTGCGGAAGAGAACGCAGAATGATCAGAAAAAGCTTTGAAATCCGATCCTGTTGTGCTATAATCGGTCAAAACGTGCTTTAAGGAGGCAGACCAATGAAACATATTAAAACTCTGAACACCAGAACACTGCAGAATACGCTGAAAAAGGGCGGCTGCGGAGAATGCCAGACTTCCTGCCAGTCAGCATGCAAGACATCCTGCACGGTTGGAAATCAGGTTTGTGAGAATAAGAAATGATGTCGTTCTGAAAATCGAATGCAGTATTTTGCGGGCAGCGGACGTATGTTCGCTGCTCATTAATGCTTAAGTGCGGAAAGGAGTTTTTCCCTTTTGATACATCAATTTCGCAACAATGGTTACAATATCGTGCTGGATGTCAACAGCGGCAGCGTGCACGTGGTGGATGACGTCAGCTACGATGTGATCCGTCTTCTGGATGAAGGAGCCGATGAGCAGGAATGTATGTCCTCTCTTGCGGGAACCTGGCCGGAGGTGGATCTGAAGGAATCATACCGGGAGTGTATGCAGCTGAAAGAGGCCGGAGTACTTTTTACACAGGACGTGTATGAGGAAGCCGTGCTGGATTTCAAGGCCAGACCTGTGGTCGTTAAGGCGCTTTGCCTTCATATTGCACATGACTGCAATCTGGCATGTAAGTATTGCTTTGCGGAGGAAGGGGAATACCACGGCAGAAGAGCGCTGATGAGCTTTGATGTCGGCAGGCGGGCACTGGATTATCTGATCGCACATTCCGGCAGCCGCAGGAATCTGGAAGTGGACTTTTTCGGCGGAGAACCTCTGATGAACTGGCAGGTCGTAAAGGATCTGGTGGTCTACGGAAGAGAACAGGAAAAGAAATTCGACAAGAATTTCCGCTTTACCCTTACAACGAACGGTGTTCTTCTCAATGATGAGATCATGGAATTCTGCAACCGGGAGATGGCCAATGTGGTCCTGAGCCTGGACGGCCGGAAGGAAGTGCATGACCGTATGCGTCCATTCCGCAGCGGCAAAGGAAGCTATGATCTTGTGGTGCCGAAATTTCAGAAGTTCGTTGCATCCAGAGACAATTCGCGGTATTATGTCCGTGGCACGTTTACACACTATAATCTTGATTTTGCGAAAGATGTCCTTCATTTTGCGGATCTTGGCTTCACGGAGCTGTCCATGGAGCCTGTCGTTGCTCCGCCGGAAGCAGATTACGCGATCCGTGAGGAGGATCTGCCCAGGATCATGGAAGAATATGATTCTCTTGCGGCCGCCATGGTGGAGCGGGAGAAAAAGGGAAAAGGATTCCGTTTCTTCCATTTCATGATCGATCTGACAGGGGGGCCCTGTGTATACAAGAGGATGTCCGGATGCGGTTCCGGGACGGAGTATCTTGCGGTTACTCCCTGGGGTGATTTCTATCCGTGCCATCAGTTTGTAGGAGAAGAGCAGTTCCTGCTTGGAAATGTATACGAAGGCATTAAGCGGACGGATATTGTGGATGAATTCAAATGCTGCAATGTCTATACCAAGCCGAAGTGCAGGGAATGTTTTGCCCGGTACTACTGCAGCGGAGGATGTGCAGCCAACAGCTATCATTTCCACGGCACCATCAATGATGCTTACGATATCGGATGCGAGCTGCAGCGCAAGAGGGTCGAGTGTGCGATCATGATCAAGGTCGACGAAGCCGCAAAAGCGGCAGAAGCGGCGGAAAGAAAAGCCGCGGCCGCTGCGGAAGAGGCGGGCGAATGAAGACCCCGATCGTCGATTTTGTCCGGGCATACGCAGAGAAGGAAATGCTG
>CACZZH010000242.1 GCA_902785635.1 uncultured Lachnospiraceae bacterium | reverse complement strand
CTCAAGGAAGAGGAACTGGAAGGATCGCTGTACAAATATCTGGAACCCTTGTACCGGCACGGCCTGGATGCTGTACTGGTGCAGGATCTGGGGGTCTGTTCATTTATCCGGTCCGAGTTTCCCGATCTTCCGCTGCACGCCAGCACACAGATGTCGGTGAGCAGTGTGGGAGGGGCGAGGCTTTTATATGAACTCGGCTTTTCAAGGGTCGTTCCTGCCAGGGAATTGAACCTTGAGGAGATATCGCAGATCCACAGGGAAGTGCCGGTGGAGATCGAGACTTTTATTCACGGCGCGTTATGCTACAGCTACTCCGGACAGTGCCTTATGAGCAGCATGATCGGAGGAAGAAGCGGCAACCGCGGCAGATGCGCACAGCCCTGCCGTCAGCGTTATGAGATCGACGGAAAAGAATGTTTCCTGATGAGCCTGAAGGATATCTGCACACTGGAGATTCTGCCGCAGATCCTGAAGGCAGGCGTATGTTCGCTGAAGATAGAAGGCAGGATGAAGCGTACGGAATATGCAGCCGGAGTGACTGCGATCTACCGGCGTGCGCTGGATGCTATTGCACAGGGAAAAGCTGCCGCAGTTTCGGATGAAGACCGCAGGGACCTGATGGATCTGTATAACCGGGGCGGATTTTCTGCAGGCTATTATCCGGGGAAAAAAGGGCCTGAAATGATGGCGATGGACCGGCCGAACCACGCGGGCACACCTGCCATCAGAATCCTTTCCGGAGGCAGGGTGAAAGCTCTGGAAGATCTTCACAAAGAGGACCTTCTCGAGACACAGGAGCGCGGGGGCAGCGACAGCCTTCACATTGCAGTAGACCGGGATATTCCTGCAGGAACAGTGTTCAGAACCGGAGGCATTTCGGGGCTTGCGAAGGGCACGGTCCTGCCGAGGGTGCGTAACGAGGCCCTGCTGGAAAAGATCCGCAGGGAGTGTGATATCTCCGAAAAAAAAGGGAAAATTAAGGGAAAATTACAGATTGCTGCCGGAAAGCCCGTTATACTGGAAGCATACTGTGAGAGGGACGCTCGCCTGATCAGGTCAGCTGCTTTCGGCCCTGCTGCGGAGCCGGCCAGAGGTAAAGGCATGCTGCGGGAGGACTATGAAAAACAGATTCGCAGGACCGGCGGAACTCCGTTTGAATGGGAGGATCTTTCTGTAGAGGCGGAAGAGGGAACATTCGTACCGGTATCTGCTCTCAACGGACTGCGCAGGGAGGTGCTGAGCGTCCTGGAGCAGAAGATCACGGACGGATACCGCCGTTGTGTCATCACAGATAAGAGCGAAACGGAACCGGACAGCGGCCCCCGGGAAGAAGCAGGCATATCGGACCGGGCTCTTCTGACTGCAGCGTGTGAGACGAAGGAGCAGCTGCGTGCACTGCTGGATGCCGGATGTGTGGACCGGATCTATGCAGACTGGGAGTTACTTGCGGATTCGGATATCAGCCTGGCAGGACCTTGTTCAGGCAGGATCTGGCTGATGCTTCCGCCCGTATGGAGGGAGGATATCCGCCAATGCTTTTTTGAGAAGTACCCGGTCCGCCGGCTGGAGAATTTTGAGGGGCTGCTGCTTCGCAACTGGCAGCAGCTGGGTGAACCGGCCCTCACCGGCAGCGGACGGAAGATCGCGACTGACGAAACAGTATATACCTGGAACCGGCGAAGCCGCGCTTTTGTGAAAAAGCTCGGAGCAGACTTCGATACGGTGCCTTCCGAGCTGAACCGCAGAGAACTACAGGAACGGGGATGTATTGGCAGCGAGATTCCCGTATACGGAAGGGAAGTAATGATGACAAGTGCGCAGTGCATACGGAAGAATACAGCCGGATGTACAAAAGATAATGCGCTGCTGCAGATCCGGGACCGATATGGAAAGGTATTTCCCGTGCGCTGTATGTGCGGTATCTGCAGCAACCGGATCTACAACAGCCTTCCGCTGGATCTTTCCGGCAGGATGGATGAGGTGCTCAGCCTTCATCCGGCGGGAGTGCGTCTGCGCTTTACAGTGGAGACAGCCCGGGAAACGTCAGAAACAGCAGGGCGGTTCCGGGAGATCCTTTCGGGGAGGAGGGGATCCGGAACCGGCGAAGAGTCGACACGCGGCCATTTTGCGAGAGGAGTTGAGTAGTTACGGAGCAGATATTTTCAGGATTGCCTGAGATGGGCAATATCGTAAGTCTCACCAATATTTCCGGTGTACTGATCAGCGTCAGCCGTTATCTGCTGATCTTCCTTATGGTTTTATATACTGTGCAGTGTTTTACCGTATTCCGGTATCACAGCCAGAACAGGCAGAAAGTTGTTTTCCTGCGGCAGAATATCTCCATGTTTATCATTCATTTTACTGCGTTCCTGGTCCTGTTTCTCGAACAGATGAATCTGCAGATCGTGGTATTTTACGGAGTGCAGGTGGTCTTTCTGCTGCTGAGCCTGCTGCTGTGGTATACATTCTATCCCCGTGCATCCAGACTGCTGATCAACAATATGATGATGCTGATCACCATCGGACTGATCATGCTGACGAGACTGTCTTTTGATTCGGCGGTGAAGCAATTTGTCATTCTCTGTGTGGGGATGGCAGTCGGGCTGGTCATTCCGGTGATCGTGCGGCGTGTGATGATGCTCACCAGGATGACGATTGCCTACACCTTTGTGGGTATCGGACTTCTCGGTCTGGTGTTTGTGGCGGCAAGGGTGACGAACGGTGCGAAGCTGTCCCTGAGCGTGGGAGGCTTTTCGTTCCAGCCTTCAGAATTCGTAAAGATCATTTTTGTATTTGCCGTTGCCGGGCTTCTTACCAGAGCACGGGATCTGCGGCATGTGATCATTGCTACGGTGCTGGCGGCCATACATGTGATGATCCTGGTAGTCTCCAGGGATCTGGGGAGTGCCCTGATCTTTTTCATCACTTATCTGGCTATGCTTTTTGCTGCGACCCGCAATCCGTTTCTGGTACTCTCGGGAGTGTTTGCCGGATCGCTTGCGAGCGTTGCGGCGTATTTTCTGTTTTCTCATGTGCGTGTACGTGTTCAGATCTGGAAGGATCCGTTTGCGGATTATTCAGGCAGCGGATATCAGATCAGTCAGTCGCTGTTTTCCATTGCAGCCGGAGGCTGGCTTGGAACGGGACTGGGCAAAGGTTCTCCCGGAGCGATTCCGTTTGTACAGCAGGATATGATGTTTTCGGCGATCACGGAAGAACTGGGCGGTATTTTTTCGATCTGCCTGATTCTGGTGTGCCTGAACTGTTTCATCATGTTTATCAATGTGGCCATGCAGCTGACCAGCCGCTTTTACCGGCTGGTAGCACTCGGGCTGGGAACTACCTATGCGGTGCAGGTCTTCCTGACGATCGGCGGGGGTATAAAGCTGATCCCGCTTACCGGTGTGACGCTTCCTCTGGTCAGCTACGGGGGAAGTTCGGCACTGACTACGATCGCAATGTTTGCGATCGTACAGGGGCTGTACATGCTTCGAATCGATGAGGAAAAAGAGATGGAAGAGGATGGCCATGCACAGGGCGTGCCAATCGGAGGATAATATGAAACTGTTCACAAAAAAGACGGAAGATGAACATGAAAAAGATCCGGGAAGAGTACGGGTGCGGGTGGTACATCTGAATGAGGATGAAGATGAGGAGAGCGCAGTTAAGGAGCCTCCGGCGAAAAGGGGAAGGAATACGGAACTGTCGATTCTCACATGGCTGTTTTCCATTCTATTCGTTTCTCTTGCCGGTTATATGGTATGGTTCAATGTGTCTGACAGAAGAACGACCCTGCTGAACAATCCCTACAATTCCAAACAGGATACTTCTTCTGACAGAATCATCCGCGGTTCGATCATTACCGAGAACGGAACTGTGCTTGCATCTACCCAGGTGGACTATACCGGCAATGAGATCCGGTCTTATCCATATGCGAATATTTTTGCGCATACCGTCGGATACGCGACCAATGGAAAGGCAGGGCTGGAAGCCTCGGGAAACAGCATTTTAATGGGGTCTCATTCGTCTCTGCTTAACCAGCTGAAGAATGCCAGGGATTCCC
>CACZZH010000241.1 GCA_902785635.1 uncultured Lachnospiraceae bacterium | reverse complement strand
TCATCGTTTTCTTCCTCTCTGCGGATGACAGAAGATTTGAATCTGCAGTTTTCATTTGAGCAGAGCAGGATGGTCTCACCTTTTGCGTTGTGCTTCTCAACCATAAAGCTTCCGCATTCCGGGCATTTCTCGGATACGGGTTTATCCCAGCTCACAAAGTCACATTCGGGATAACCTTCACATCCATAAAATTTCCGGTTTTTACGGCTCACTTTTTCCAGCAGTCTTTTACCGCATTTGGGGCACGGCGTATCGATATAATTCAGGAGCGGTTTTGTATTCCGGCACTGCGGGAAATTCGGGCATGCAAGGAATCTGCCGAATTTACCCATCTTGTAGACCATCATCGCGCCGCATTGGTCACACTTAACATCACTGATTTCATCTTTAATATCAATCTTTTCGATCTTGCTTTCAGCCAATTTCAGGGTTTTCTCAAATTCAGGATAGAATTCCCGCAGGAGCTGCTTCCAGTCTTCTTTTCCTTCTTCAACGGCATCCAGCCGGGATTCCATGGTTGCGGTGAATTCTGTATCTACGATATTATGGAAAAACTTGCTCATCATGTCTGTCACCATGATGCCGAGTTCCGTCGGATAAAGGCGTTTCTTTTCTCTGGACACATATCCGCGGGAGATGATCGTGGAAATCGTCGGAGCATATGTTGATGGACGACCGATCCCGTTTTCCTCAAGCGTCCGGACAAGAGTCGCTTCAGTATAGCGGTTCGGGGGCTGGGTGAAATGCTGATCGCTGCCAATACTCAGGATTTTTACATCCTGTCCTTCTTTCAGAATCGGAAGGTTCATTTCCACCGGGTCGATATTCTCGTCCGGGCTTTCTTCATACAATGCGGTAAACCCTGCAAAAGTCTTATGTTCTCCGTAGAAACGAAGTCCGATCCTTCTGCCTGTTATTTCCGCAGTCAGTGTCTGATAAACAGCTGCTGACATCTGGCTTGCAATAAAACGGTTCCAGATCAGACGGTACAGCATATACTGTTCACGTGTAAGGGAACCCTTGATACTGTCAGGCGTCCGTTCGATATTGGTGGGACGGATGGCTTCATGGGCATCCTGTGCATTTTTTCTTCCTTTGTATTCGTTTTTTTCCTTCGGAAGATAATCAGCACCAAATCTTTCCGGAATATAAGCACGAACTGCTTCCATCGCATCATCGCTGATCCGTACTGAATCTGTTCTGATATACGTTACAAGTCCCTGAATCCCTTCCCCCTCAATCTCAACGCCTTCATACAACTGCTGTACGATCTGCATGGTTCGGGATGTCGTAAAGCTCAGCTTTCTTCCTGCTTCCTGCTGCATACTGGAGGTCGTAAAAGGCGGAGCAGGCATTTTCTTCTTTTCCTTGCTCCTGACATCTGTAACACTGAATGTATCATTACGAATCAGTTCGCAGATCTGTTCCGCTTCCTTCCTGTTTGCAGCACCGGCCCTGTACAGCACTCTGCAGTGATATCCCAGTATTCTTCAGGGATAAATGCGTTGATCTCATTTTCACGGTCAACGACCATACGGGTGGCCACACTCTGTACGCGTCCGGCCGAAAGTCCCTTCTTAACCTTTGCCCAGAGAAGCGGACTGATCTTATATCCGACAAGACGGTCAAGAGCGCGTCTTGCCTGCTGAGCATCGATTCTTCCCATGTCAAGCCGCCTGGGATTCTTGATCGCATTCTGCACTGCTTTTTTTGTTACTTCGTTGAATTCGATCCTGCAGGGTGCTTTTTCATCCACTCCAAGTACGTGGAAAAGATGCCAGCTGATCGCTTCTCCTTCGCGGTCAGGGTCTGTCGCGAAATAGACCTGAGAAGCATTTTTGGCTTCCTTGCGGATCCGGCTGAGGATATCTCCCCTTCCGCGTATCGTAATGTATTTCATTTCAAAATCCTTCTCAGGATCAACACCCAGCTGGCTTTTCGGCAGATCGCAAACATGGCCCTGGGATGCTTCGACTTTATATCCTTTCCCCAGATATCTGCCAATTGTTTTTGCTTTTGCCGGAGATTCAACGATGATCAGTTTCTGTTTTGTTGCGGCCATTTGTATCCGTACTCCTTTGAGTGGTTCTTTAATGTCTTATCTGATACCTTTTCCCGGGAAGTGCATCGACCACCTTCCGGATCTGCATAACCGTCAGTGTGCTCATGAGCGTCGGCGGAGCAATACCGGTAATATGCACGAGTTCATCAAATCCGAGCGTACCCTTTTCCAGAGCAAGATAAACAGCTTTTTCCGAGGGATCTTCTGGAACAAGCTGTGATGAACAACCGATATTTTGCCCTACATACCGAAGATTGTCAAGCCAGTCCAGATCCTCAAGGATTTCCTTTGCTTCAGTAAAATAGTGTCCGCCTTCGCGAAGAAGAAGCCGGTTGCCTTCTGACATTGGAGATACAGGGTCTCCCGGATAAACATATACTTCCCTGCCCTGCTTCAAAGCATGCCCGATTGTTGTCATGCTCCCGGATCGTATCTTTGCTTCCATGAGAATCACGACGTTGCTGAGGCCGCTGATGATTCTGTTCCGGTACGGAAAATGATATCCGGACGGTTTTGCTCCGGGTGCATATTCACTTAAGATCAGTCCTCCTTTATCCAGGATTTCTTTCTTCAGTTTATCATTTTCCACCGGATAAGTTCTGTCCAGTCCGCATCCCATCACTGCAATTGTCGGACTACCGCCTTCCAGGCATCCACAGTGTGATTCCGTATCAATCCCGAGAGCAAGACCGCTGATGATTTTTACGCCGTTCCGGCTAAGTTCAGAGGCGATCTTTCGCGCTGCTTTCAACCCCGCCCAGGATGCATTCCTGCTTCCGATCATTGCAGCTGTTCTTCCGGGCTTCACACAATCTCCGTTTCCCTGAAAAAAGAGGATGCCGGGAGGGTCCGGAATATCCCTGAGAATCCCGGGATACTCCGCCTCGAGGATCGTTACCGTGTGGATCTCATGTTTTTCCAGTACCGACTGGAGCAACGCCAATCGGTCTGCTCCGGCAGATTCTGACAGCTTCCTCCTGCAGAAATCCGGGATCATCCTGAAATGAGCATGTTCCCCCCGATGCCATGCATGATAAACCGGTTCAGATCCGTTCAGCTCATGAAGCAACGGGATCAGAGAATCATATGGTAGTTCAGCGGACGCAAGCCAGGCATCATACGTACGTTTTTCGAAATCCATTCGACTCATCTCCAGTATTTCTGGTCAAGTTCCCTGTACTGGATGGCTTCAGCGATATGGACACCGGAGATCGTTTCCTCTCCGGCAAGATCCGCAATCGTTCTCGCCACTTTCAAAATCCGGTTATATGCCCGCATGCTCAGGCACATGGATTCAACAGCTTCATTCAGAAGTCTCTCAGCATCATTATTCATCCTGCAGTATTTTTTGACAAATGCGCTTCCAAGCTCAGCGTTGACGTGAAGCATGATTTTCAGCCGGATTACAGAATAGGCGGGATACGATTCATCGATCCTTTGGAGCAGTCCTTTTCTTACGATATCCTTGGCACCAGCGCCGAGGAGAGTGTATCCACTCTGTTTCATCTTCTGAAGGATCCGGTGTTTTCCGAAAAATGGAAGGAGGCTATGTCCCATGAGTTCTGATCCTGCATCGAGAGAAAATGTTTTTGCCAACCGCAATTTCCGGCTGGTCTTTTACGGGGCCCTGGTCTCCGAGCTGGGATCGATTCTCTACAGCTTTTCCGTGGGCTTTTACATTCTGGAAATCACCGGGAACAGCGCCTTCCTGCAGGGCCTGTACCTGGCGCTTTGCGGCGCGTCAATGCTGATCTTTACCCCTGTGGGCGGCGTTTTGGGGGATCGCTTCCATAAAGCCAGGATCATGTTCCTGTGTGATTATGCGAAGGGAGCCATGATCCTGCTGGTGACGCTCCTGCTCTTACTGTTCCGATCGCCGGGCGTCCAGGTGGTCCTGCTGTTTGTTCTGGGTATCCTGGGCAATGCTGTCAGCGGGATTTTCTCGCCGGCAGCTGGCGCACTGTTTCCCCATATTGTGAAGGATGAACAGCTGCAGCAGGCCAACGCCTATGTCTCCATGAAAAATTCTTTAGAGGGGATTGTCGGGATTGTGCTGGCAGGGATTTTATATGCGGCTTTGCCGATCCATATTCTCTTCTTTCTGGTGGGGATCTCGTATATCATTTCCGGCATCTCTGAGATGCTGATCCGCTATGATCACCAGCCTTCCCCGGAGCCACTGACACTGCGCCTTGCCGCTCAGGATATCGCGGACGGCGTCCACTATCTACAGACAAAACCTGCCATTATGGCGCTGCTCGTGTCGGTCCTGTTTGTCAACTTTTTCTTTTCTCCCATCACCGGAAACTTTCTGCCTTATTTCATCAAGACCGATCTTTCCGCTGCTCCTTCTTATCTGATGGATCGGCTGCTGACGCCAGAGCAGTGGCTCTCGGTATTTGAAGTATGCTTTGGTCTGGCATCCCTTCTGGGCGCAGGAATCTTAAGCGCCCGTCCCTCCGAGGAAAAGGTCGGAAGAAAGACAGCGCTGCGGCTGCTTCTTACCTCCCTTTGTACCCTGGGTCTGACCCTGGCCTACTGGCTTCTGGTGGATCGGGGAGGAGCGATCAGCGCCTTTCTGATTTGCTTCAGTGTGGGATGCCTGCTGATGGGAGTTTTGCTGTCATTAATCAATATTCCTATCAATACTACCTTGATGCAGGTCGTGGATCGTGATAAGCTAAGTAAAGTAGCCAGCCTCATCAGCATTGTCTCCCAGGGCATGGTTCCCATTTCTTCTGTCTTAGCCGGACTGGTGCTGGGACATCTTGGCAGCAGTGCGCTGCTTCTCATCTGTTCCCTGGGATTTATGATTTCGTCTCTCATGCTTCTCTTCAATAAAAGAATTCATGAGATTTAAGGAACAGACAGCCTTCCGGGAGGAATCCAATGACAGAAAAAGATCTTTTTCTCCGTTCGGTCCAGCTTGACTGGTCAAAAATTCCTGAAAACAGTTATCTCCGGGAGATTCCTGCCCTGCAGGATCTTTCGGAGATCAAGTTCCATAAACCCGTAACTTTTTTCGTTGGGGAAAACGGAACAGGAAAGTCCACTCTGCTGGAAGCCATCGCTCTTAACCTCGGATTCAATGCCGAAGGGGGAACGAAAAACTATCGCTTTTCCACCTATGATTCTCACTCTGATCTTTACCAGGCCATGCGGCTTGCGCGTGGTTATCGGACGCCGAAGGCAGGATATTTTCTTCGTGCTGAAAGCTTCTATAACGTAGCCACCAAGGAAATGGACTATGCGGACGGAGCCCATCCATCCCTGCGCTTTCACGAAAGATCCCATGGGGAAAGCTTTCTGGCTTTGGTTCAGAATTATTTCAAAGGAAACGGCGTCTATCTGATGGATGAGCCGGAGGCAGCTTTTTCTCCCCAGCGGCAGCTGACATTGCTGGCAGAAATCCATAAGAACGCGGCACAGGGGGCTCAGTTTATCATTGTCTCCCACTCTCCTATCCTTCTCGGAA